>NZ_CP079865.1:4506493-4806926 GCF_025263565.1 Mycobacterium sp. SMC-8 | reverse complement strand
GCGGGCCTGATGGTGGACGCCCTCGACCAGGCCGCCGATTCGGGCAGCCGGGAGGCCGCGCTCGTGCATTTTGTGGAGCGTGTCGGCGCCGATGAGGCGGCCGCCCTTCGGCGCGCGCTGGCCGAGCTTGAAGACAAGCACCGCATCGGAGGGCCAGGTGGCGATCCGGGTACCGGCTGAGAGACACTGACAGCGTGTCCGCGCTGGCCTTCACCGTCGTGGCCCTGCTGCTGTCAGGGCCGGTGCCTGCGATGCTGGCGCGGGCCTCGTGGCCGCTGCGCGCGCCGCGCGCCGCGATCGTGCTCTGGCAGTCGATCGCGCTGGCCGCGGTGCTCTCGGCATTCTCCGCCGGGATCGCGATCGCGAGCCGGCTGTTCGTGCCCGGGCCCGACGGCAGGCCTACTGCCACCATCGTCAGCGAGATCGCTGTATTGGGCTGGCCGCTGTGGACCGCGTACGTGGTGGTCTTCGTCCTGACCTTGATGATCGGCGCCCGGTTGATCGTGTCGGTGCTGCAGGTCGCCATCGCCACCCGCCGCCGCCGGGCCCACCACCGCATGGTGGTCGACCTGGTCGGTTCCCTCGATCCCCGGCACCGGGCCGGCAACGGCCTGCGCATCCTCGACGTCGCCGAACCGCTGGCCTACTGCCTGCCCGGGGTTCGCAGCCGCGTGGTCGTCAGCGAGGGTGCTTTGAAAGCGTTGTCGGACAACGAGATGTCGGCGATCCTCGAGCACGAACAGGCGCACCTGCGGGCTCGCCATGATCTGGTGCTGGAGATGTTCACCGCGGTGCACGCCGCCTTCCCCCGCCTCGTCCGCAGCGGGCACGCGCTCCACGCCGTACGGCTGCTGATCGAACTTCTCGCCGACGACGCCGCGGTGCGGGCCGAAGGTCCGACCCCGCTGGCGCGGGCGCTCGTCGCGTGCGCGTCGGCTCGGGCACCGCGTGGCGCACTGGCCGCCGGCGGGCAGACGACCGTGGTACGGGTACGCCGGCTCGGCGGCGAGCCCAACAGCAGGGCGCTGGCCGCCGCCGCGTACGCCACCGCCGCTGCAGTGCTGGTGGTGCCGACCATCGCGCTGGCGGTGCCGTGGCTGACCGAGCTCCAGCGGCTGTTCTCGGCGTAGACGCGGCCCCGTAGATTCTGCGGTGCCGCATTCAACGAACGAAAGGGATCCGTTCATGAGCTCGTCGCAGTCCACTACGGGGACGGCGCAGATCGGCGTCACCGGTCTGGCCGTCATGGGGTCGAACATCGCGCGGAACTTCGCGCGGCACGGCTACACCGTGGCACTGCACAACCGCTCGGTGGCCAAGACCGACGCGCTGCTGGCCGAGCACGGATCCGAGGGCACCTTCGTCCGCAGCGAGACCATCGCCGAGTTCCTCGACGCGCTGGAGAAGCCGCGTCGGGTGCTGATCATGGTCAAGGCCGGTGAGGCGACCGACGCCGTGATCAACGAGCTGGCCGACGCCATGGAAGAAGGCGACATCATCATCGACGGCGGCAACGCGCTCTACACCGACACCATCCGCCGCGAGAAGGCGATCCGCCAGCGCGGGCTGCACTTCGTCGGCGCCGGGATCTCCGGTGGTGAGGAGGGGGCGCTGAACGGGCCGTCGATCATGCCCGGCGGTCCGGCGGAGTCCTACGCCTCGCTGGGTCCGCTGCTGGAGGAGATATCCGCCCATGTCGACGGGGTGCCGTGCTGCACCCACATCGGCCGCGACGGCGCCGGCCACTTCGTCAAGATGGTGCACAACGGCATCGAGTACTCCGACATGCAGCTCATCGGCGAGGCCTATCAGCTGCTGCGGGACGGCCTCGGCAAGACGGCGCCGGAGATCGCCGACGTCTTCGACGAGTGGAACTCCGGAGACCTCGACAGCTTCCTGGTCGAAATCACCGCGAAGGTGCTGCGCCAGATCGACGCCAAGACGGGCAAGCCGCTGGTCGACCTGATCCTCGACGAGGCCGAGCAGAAGGGCACCGGCCGCTGGACGGTCAAATCCGCCCTCGACCTGGGCGTGCCCGTCACCGGCATCGCCGAGGCGGTGTTCGCCCGCGCGCTGTCGGGCTCGGTCCCCCAGCGCAAGGCCACCACCGGGCTGGCGTCCGGGGACCTCGGCGGGCAGGTGCCCGCAGACGGTGAAGCCGCAGAGCAGTTCACCGAGGACATCCGGCAGGCGCTGTACGCGTCGAAGATCATCGCCTACGCGCAGGGCTTCAACCAGATCCAGGCCGGCAGCGCCGAATACGACTGGGACATCACACCCGGCGACATGGCGAGGATCTGGCGAGGCGGCTGCATCATCCGGGCCAAATTCCTGAACCGGATCACCGACGCCTTCGACAACGATCCCGACCTGCCCACGTTGATCGTGGACCCGTACTTCCGCGACGCGATCGAGAACGCTATCGACAGCTGGCGCCGTGTCGTGGTCAAGGCCACCGAGCTCGGCATACCGATTCCCGGCTTCAGCTCGGCGCTGTCCTACTACGACGGGCTGCGCACCGAGCGACTGCCCGCCGCGCTGACCCAGGGGCTGCGCGACTTCTTCGGTGCGCACAGCTACGGGCGCATCGACGCCGACCGCGACCAGCGGTTCCACACCCTGTGGAGCGGGGACCGCAGCGAGGTCGAGGTCTAATTTCCGCGCGCGAGCAGACACATACTCCGGCGTGTCGCCGGCATGTCGCGCGAATTTGCGTCTGCTCGCGGGGGAAAGTCGCGCAACTAGACTCGGGTTTGTGAGATTTCTCGATGGGCACCGGCCGCCGTACGACCTGACTTACAACGACGTCTTCGTCGTGCCGAGCCGCTCGGAGGTGCTGTCGCGCTTTGACGTGGACCTGTCGACGGTGGACGGGTCAGGCACCACGATTCCGGTGGTGGTCGCGAACATGACTGCGGTCGCCGGCCGGCGTATGGCCGAGACGGTGGCCCGCCGCGGCGGTCTGGTGGTGCTGCCGCAGGACCTTCCGCTGTCGGCGGTCAAGCACACCGTCGACTTCGTCAAGAGCCGCGACACCGTGGTCGACACCCCGGTGACCCTGTCTCCCGACGACTCGGTGTCGGATGCGAACGCGCTGATTCACAAGCGGGCGCACGGCGCGGCCGTCGTCGTCTTCGAGAATCGGCCGATCGGGCTGGTCACCGAGGCGTCCTGCGGGGGGGTGGACCGGTTCACCCGCGTGCGTGACGTCGCGATCTCAGATTTCGTCACCGCCCCGGTCGGCACCGATCCGCGCAAGGTGTTCGACCTGCTCGAGCATGCCCACATCGACGTCGCCGTGCTGACCGAGGCCGACGGATCACTGGCCGGCGTCCTGACCCGCACCGGGGCCGTGCGCGCCGGCATCTACCGGCCCGCCGTCGACGCCCGTGGCCGGCTGCGGATCGCCGCGGCGGTCGGGATCAACGGCGACGTCGGGGCCAAGGCGCGGGATCTGGCGGATGCCGGGGTGGACCTGCTCGTGGTCGACACCGCGCACGGCCACCAGCAGAAGATGCTCGACACGATCGAGACGGTGGCATCCCTCGACCTGGGGCTGCCGCTGGCCGCGGGCAACGTGGTGTCGGCCCAAGGCACCCGCGACCTGCTCAACGCGGGCGCGTCGATCGTCAAGGTCGGTGTTGGGCCCGGCGCCATGTGCACCACCAGGATGATGACCGGCGTCGGGCGGCCTCAGTTCTCCGCCGTGGTCGAATGTGCTGCGGCAGCAAGGGAACTCGGCGGCCACGTGTGGGCCGACGGTGGCGTGCGGCACCCGCGGGACGTGGCGCTGGCCATCGCCGCCGGTGCGTCGAACGTCATGATCGGATCCTGGTTCGCCGGCACCTACGAGTCGCCGGGCGACCTGATGCACGACCGCGACGACCGACCCTTCAAGGAGAGTTACGGCATGGCGTCCAAGCGTGCCGTCGCGGCGCGCACCGCCGGCGACAGCGCGTTCGACCGGGCGCGCAAGGCGCTGTTCGAAGAGGGCATCTCCTCGTCGCGGATGAACCTGGACCCCGTGCGGGGCGGTGTCGAGGACCTGCTCGACCACATCACCTCCGGGGTTCGCAGCACCTGCACCTACGTCGGCGCGACGACGCTGCCGGAGTTGCACGAGAAAGCGGTGCTCGGCGTGCAGTCAGCCGCCGGTTTCGCCGAGGGACACCCGCTGCCCACTGGTTGGTGACGGGTAGGCCAGCACCTCACCGGCGACCTCCACGGTGACGACGTCACCGTCGTCCAGCGCGGTCGGCCCCGGGCTGCGCAGTTGCAGGCGGGTGCCGTCGTCGAGTTCGACGTGCACGACGGTGTCGGCGCCGTAGAACCGACGCGCCGTCACCCGTCCCGCCGCCCCGGACGCGCCGGTGCCGAACCGGAGCTGTTCGGGGCGCAGCACCACCACCGCCGCACCGGCGGTGGTGCCCACGTCACGCAGCCGCAGTGGGCCGAGCGTGGTGTCCACGATGCCGGCGTCCACGGTCCCGGAGATCTCCACGGTGCTGCCGAGGAACCGTGCGGTCGCCAGCGAGCCCGGACAGTCGTAGAGGTCGCTCGGCGCGCCGTGCTGGGCGACGACACCGTCGATCAGCAGCGCCACCGAGTCGGCGAGCGACAGCGCCTCGGCCTGGTCGTGGGTGACCAGCAGCGCGGTGGTCCCGGTGTCGTGCAGGATCGTCGCGATGTCCTCGCGCACTCGGACCCGCAATCCGGCGTCCAGCGCGGCGAACGGCTCGTCGAGCAGCAGCACCCGCGGCCGGGCCGCCAATGCCCGCGCCAGCGCCACCCGCTGCTGCTGTCCCCCCGAGATCTCGTGGGGCCGGGCTCCGGCCAGACCGGTCAGGCCGACGACGTCCAGCCAGTGGGCGATCTCGGCGGCCGCCTGCGCGCGGGGGATGCGGCCCAGCCCGAACCCGATGTTCTCCCCCACGCTCAGGTGCGGGAACAACGCTCCTTCCTGCGGCATCAGCCCGACGCGACGGCGGTGCACCGGCACTACTCGGCCGTCCCCGGCCACCGTCTCGCCGGCGATCCTCACCGTCCCGGCGTCGGGATCCTCGAATCCGGCCAGGATGCGCAGCAGCGTCGTCTTGCCGCAGCCCGACGGCCCCAGAACCGCGGTGATGGTCCCCGCGGCCAGCTCGAGGTCGACGCCGCGCAGCACACGGCGCTCGCCGAACGACTTGTGGAGTCCGCGCGCGCTGACCGCGGTCGGGTCAGTCACTGCGCACGGCCCCCTCGTCGGTGCCCCACATCCCGAGCAGCGCCGTGGGGACCGCGGCGAACAGCAACAGCGCGGCCGCATACGGTGCGGCGGCCGCGTAATTGCTGACCGAGCTGTAGTTCCATAGCCGGGTGGCCAGCGTGTCGGTGCCGGTCGGGTGCAGCAGCAGCGTCACCGGAAGCTCTTTCATGCAGGTCAACAACACCAGGGCGGCACCGGCCGAGATGCCCGGGAGCGCGACGCGGGCGGTCACGGTGCCGAAGGCGCGCAGGGGTGTGCGCCCGAGTGAGCGCGCCACCTCCTCCAGGCGGATCGGGGCGGCTTCCACCGCGGCACGGATCGAACCGATGGCCATGGGCACGAACAGCACGGTATAGGCCAGGATCAGCAGCGGCTCGCGCTGGTAGATCGGCCGCAGCAGCAGCACGCCGAGGGACACCATCGAGATCGCGATGACGATGGCCGGAAGGCCGTGGGCGACATAGCTCGCGCCCTCCAGCAGCCGGGTCGCCCGGTCGCGGTGACGGGCCGCGAGCACTCCCAACGGAAGCGCGGCGGCCGTGGACACCAGTGCGGCGGCGGCCGACAACCATACCGTCGCGCCGAGCGCGCCGGCCCACTCGGCGAAGTCCCAGGTCGCGCCGGCGGTGAGCAGCCACTGCGCCAGTTCGGCACCCGGCAGGACAACAGCGGCGGCCAGCACGGCCGCGGGCGCCATCAGCCAGACCGGGCCCCAGGATCCCAGACGGTTCAGCGGCGCCGGTCGCGGTGCGCCGCCGCCGAGGCGCGAGGCCGCCGCGAGTCCGCGCGCCCGGTGCTCGGCCACCACCAGCGCCACGGCGAACACCATCAACACCAGCGAGAGCACCGCGGCCCGGGACGGATTGAACCCGGAGCGGTACGCGCCGTAGATCACCCAGGTGAACGCCTCGAAACGCATCGCGGCGACCGCGCCGAAATCGCTGAGCACGTACAACGCGACGAGCAGCGCCCCGGCGGCGATCGCGGCGCGCGCCTGCCGCAGTGTGACCCGGAACAGCACCGCGACCCCACCCAGCCCGAGCGAGCGCGCCACCTCTTCCTGGGCCGGGTCGACGCGGGCCAGCGCCGCCATCGTGGTCAGCAGTACGAGCGGATAGCTGACCAGGGTGAGGACCAGCGCAGCGCCCCAGAAACCGGTGATCGCCGGGAACGCCGACACCCACAGGTAGGCGAGCAGGTAGCTGGGCATCGCCAGCGGCAGCGTCAGCGCCACCGCCAGACCGCGCCGCCCCCACAGATCGGTGCGGGTGACCAGCACGGCCAGTCCGACCCCCAGGACCACGCAGGCGGCGGTGACGACCGCGACGAGCACCAGCGAGCGGCCGACCAGGGCCGCGGTGCGCGGCTGCACGAGCTCGTCGACGACGAATCCCCAGCCGCGGTCCAGTGCGCGCTCGGCCAGGTACGCCAGCGGCACCAACGTGCAGACCGCGACCAGAGAAGCAGGGAGCAGCAGCAGCGCCGGCGGGCGGCTGCGGGCCGAACGGGCCGCGGCGGTGACCGCCACCGAGGTCAGTTCGTCAGGAGGCCGGTGTTCACCAGCAACTCCTGCGTCGCCTCGATGTCGTCGAGTTGCGACAGGTCCACCGCCGGCGGCTTCAGATCGGCCAGCGGGGGCATCTCAGATGATGGCGCCACCGACGCGATGAGCGGGTATTCGGCGGTCTCCTGGGCGAAGTACTTCTGCGCCGACTCGCCGACCAGGTAGGCCGCGAACTGCTGCGCACCGGCGGGGTTGGGCGCCGCCTTGAGCACACCCACCCCGGCGACGTTGATCAGGCCGCCGGGATCGCCGGGGGCCATGAACTTGTTCTCGGCCACCACGGCGTCGGGGCCCTTGGAGTGGATCAGCTCGTAAAGGTAGTAGTGATTGACCAGGCCGAGCGGAACCTGGCCGGAATCCACCGCATCCCGGACCGCGACGTTGTTCTCGAAGGCCTGCGGATCCTGGGCCTTGAATGCCCGCAGCCACTGCTCGGCACCGTCGTCACCGCGCAGCACACGCAGGCCGGTCACGAACGCCTGCCAGGACGCGTTGCTCGGGGCGAACCCGATCTTGCCCTTCCACTCCGGGGCCAGCAGTGCGTCGATGGTGTCCGGCGGGTTGGGCGCCAGCGTCGGGTTGTAGACGATGACGCGGGCACGCCCGGACACGCCCACCCAGGTGCCGTCGGCGGCGGAGAACTCGCCGGGCACGGCCGCCAGTGTCTCGGCATCGATCGGCGCGAGCAGGCCGGCCTTCGACACCGCGCCCAGCGCGCCGGCGTCCTGGGACAGAAAGACATCGGCCGGCGACTTGTCGCCCTCGGTGATCAACTGGGCGGCCATCTCCCCCGAACCGGCGTACCTGGCCTCGACCTCGATACCGGTGTCGGCGGTGAACTGCTCCATCAGCGGTGCGACGAGTTCCTCGCTGCGGCCCGAGTACACGACGATCTTGTCGGAGTCCTCGCCCTGGGGCTGTGAGCTGCACGCACTGAACGCCAGCATCGCGGCCACCACTGCGAGCGCGCCTGCCAACCGGGTGAACGACATCGACATTAGGTTCGCCTTTCCAATCTTTGGTAGAAAGTACCACTGGCTCCGAATTAGCCCGGCTAACGAATAGGGAGCGTGGGCGCGCGCCCGGATTCCGCTAGCATGTGTTGACATTCAGCAGAATTCGCGCAACGCATGCACTGCGCGTCAGCCATCTCAGACGAAAGGGACCAGGTGCCGCAGGCACTGGATGGAGGTCCATCCGAGCCGGCCACATTCGCCGGACAACCCGACCTCGACCCGTGCGAGGCAGAGCCCTCCTCTAGTCGGCCGGGCCTCGGACCCGGCTGCAGGCGCTGCGGGGCATCGCGATGAACGTTGCCACCTCGCTGCTCTCTCTGTTCGCGTTCGTGCTGCTCACCGCCGGTACGGCGGTTTTCGTCGCCGCCGAGTTCTCGTTGACCGCGCTGGAACGCAGCACCGTCGAGGCCAACGCACGCTCCGGCGACCGTCGCGACCAGTTGGTGCGCCGTGCCCACCGCACCCTCTCGACACAGCTCTCCGGTGCGCAGGTGGGAATCTCCATCACCACGCTGGCCACCGGTTTCCTGGCCGAACCCGTTGTCGCACGGCTGATCCAACCCTGGCTCGCCGCCATCGGTATCCCCGAGCGGTTCGTCGGCGGCCTGGCGCTCGCCCTGGCGATCCTGATCGCGACCTCGATCTCGATGGTGTTCGGTGAGCTGGTCCCGAAGAATCTCGCGGTGGCCCGCCCGGTGCCGACCGCGCGCTGGTCGGCACCGCTGCAGCTGGCGTTCTCGTTCCTGGCCACGCCGCTGATCAAGCTGACCAACGGCACCGCGAACTGGATCCTGCGCCGGCTCGGCATCGAACCGGCCGAGGAACTTCGGTCCGCACGCTCACCGCAGGAGCTCGTCTCGCTGGTGCGGTCGTCGGCCGAGAGCGGAGCGCTGGATCCGGTGACCGCAGTGCTGGTGGACCGCTCTCTGCAGTTCGGGAACCGGTCCGCCGAGGAGCTGATGACACCGCGCTCCAAGATCGACACCCTCGACGCCGACGCCACCGTGGTCGACCTCAGCGAGGCCGCGGTCAGAACCGGCCACTCCCGGTTCCCCGTCATCCGCGGTGACCTCGACGAGACCATCGGCGTAGTGCACGTCAAGCAGGTGTTCGCCGTGCCCGCCGCGGCACGCGCAACCACCCGGCTGTCGGCGCTGGCGCAGCCCGTCACCAAGGTGCCGTCGACGCTGGACGGTGATGCGGTGATGTCGGAGGTGCGGGCCAACGGGTTGCAGACGGCGCTGGTGGTCGACGAGTACGGCGGCACCGCCGGGATGGTGACGGTCGAGGACCTGATCGAGGAGATCGTCGGTGACGTGCGCGACGAGCACGATGTCGAACCCCCCGACGTGGTGCAGGCGGGCCGCGGCTGGCAGGTGTCGGCGTTGCTGCGCATCGACGAGGTGGCCAAGGGCACCGCGTTCCGGGCGCCCGAGGGTGATTACGAGACCATCGGCGGGCTGGTGCTGGAGAAGCTCGGCCACATCCCCGAGGAGGGCGAGTCAGTCGAGCTGACCGCGTTCGACCCGGACGGAGCGCTGGAGGATCCGGTGCGGTGGCTTGCCACGGTGGTGAAGATGGACGGGCGCCGCATCGACCAGCTGCGCCTGACCGAACTCGGCCGCAAGGAGCCCGCCGATGGGTGACATCTTCGGTGTGCTGCTGACCTTCGTCCTGCTCGCGGCGAACGCGTTCTTCGTCGCCTCGGAGTTCTCACTGATCTCGGCCCGCCGCGACCGGTTGGAGGCGCTGGCCGAACAGGGCAAGCGCAGCGCGGTGACCGTCATCAGGGCCGGCGAGCACCTGTCGCTGATGCTCGCGGGCTCCCAACTCGGGATCACGATCTGCTCGATCCTGCTCGGCCGGGTCGCCGAACCCGCGGTGGCCCACCTGCTGGAGATGCCGTTCGCGCTGCTCGGCATTCCCGATCCCGTGCTGCACACGGTGTCGTTCCTGGTGGCGCTGACCATCGTGGTGACGCTGCACGTGCTGCTCGGCGAGATGGTGCCGAAGAACATCGCGATCGCCGGTCCCGAGTCCACCGCGATGCTGCTGATCCCGGTGTACCTGGTGTACATGCGCCTGGCCCGGCCGTTTATCGCGTTCTACAACTGGTGCGCCAATACGACCCTGCGCCTGTTCGGGGTCGAACCCAAAGACGAGCTCGACGTCACCGTCTCCACCGTCGAGTTGTCCGAGATGATCGCCGAGTCGCTGTCGGAGGGGCTGCTCGACCCGGAGGAGCACACCCGGCTCACCCGTGCGCTGCAGATCCGCAACCGGGCGGTCAACGACGTCGCGATACCGCTGCATGAGATCCGCGCCGTCCCGGTGGCCAGTGAGGGCGCGGGACCGACGGTCGCCGCGCTGGAGGAGGCACTCAAGGAGACCGGCTACTCGCGGTTCCCCGTCACCGACACCGACGGCGCCTTCATCGGCTACGTGCACATCAAGGATGTGCTGCCGCTGATCATGGCCGACGGGGAGGCGGACAGCACCGCGGTGATCGAGACGTCGATGGTGCGGCCACTGCCGAAGGTGCCGGCGTCGCTGCCGCTGCCCGACGCCCTGACCCGGCTCCGGCGCACCAACAGCCATCTCGCGCTGGTCACCGCCGCCGACGGCGCCGCGACCGCGATGGTGGCGCTGGAGGACCTGGTCGAGGACCTGGTGGGAACCGTCCGTGACAGCACGCACCGCATCTGACACCCGTCTGTCCGAGGCTGCCTGGATCCCATGCGCGGCCGCGCACGCCCGCCGTGCCGACGACATCCTGGCGCCTCACCTGCGGCGCCGCCGTACCGGGCAGGCCCATCCGGTCTACGACTTCCTGTTCACCTACTACAGCGTGCGTCCGCCGCGGCTGCGGATGTGGCATCCCGGGTTCGGGGTGGTCTTGGACGGACCCGAGGCCGACCGCTATCTCGGCAGAACCGGCTATGTGCGCCACGACGGCGGGGTGACCGTCGGACGCGACCATCTCCACCGCCGCAGCGGCACGGTGAGGTTCATCGCGGATCTGCTGGCGGCCACCGCGGCGCGGCCGCCCCGGTTCAACTGCTTCGGGCTGCACGAATGGGCGATGGTCTACCGGGCCGCCGAGGTCCGCCACGACCGGGTCCCGCTGCGTCTTTCGGCAGCCGGCACCGACGCGGTGTTCGAGTCGATGCCGTTGCGCTGCAGCCACTTCGACGCGTACCGCTTCTTCACCGAACCCGCCGCGGGTCGCAACGCCCGGCACCTGACCCGCGACACGCAGATCGCCACCGAGCAGCCGGGCTGCGTGCATGCCGGCATGGATCTGTACAAGTGGGCGGTCAAATTGGGCCCGCTGATCGAATCGGGGCTGGTGCTCGACTGTCTCGAGCTGGCCCTCGACGCGCGGGTGCTCGACATGCGGGCCAGCCCCTATGATCTGCGCGCGTACGGCTTCGACCCGATCGAGGTCGAGACACCGGGCGGCAGAGGCGAATACGCGCGCGCACAGGAGGAGATCAGTACGCGGGCCGCACCACTGCGGTCCCGGCTGCTGGACCGCGCCCGGGTGCTGCAGGACCGTGCCACCGGGGCATAGGCCCTGTTACCGGTGGGTAAGCTGAACCGTCGACACCGACAGACACTGCCAACGGCGGGACGCAGGCCCGCGTCAAGCGAGGGAGGAATCATGACCGATCGCGTGACGGTGGGTAATTTGCGCGTCGCCCCCGTGCTGTACGACTTCATCAACAACGAGGCGCTGCCCGGAACCGGCATCGACCCGGACACCTTTTGGTCCGGCGTCGACAAGGTGGTGGCGGATCTGACTCCGCGCAACCAGGAGCTGCTGGCCCGCCGTGACAATCTGCAGGCGCAGATCGACCGTTGGCACCGCGCCCGGGTGATCGGCGGATTCGAGCCCGAGGACTACAAGCAGTTCCTCACCGACATCGGTTACCTGGAGCCCGAGCCGGGCGACTTCGCCATCACCACCGCCGGCGTCGACGACGAGATCACCACGACTGCGGGTCCGCAGCTGGTGGTGCCGATCCTCAACGCCCGCTTCGCGCTGAACGCCGCCAATGCGCGTTGGGGTTCGTTGTACGACGCGCTCTACGGCACCGACGTGATCTCCGAGGAGGGCGGCGCCGAACCGGGTACGAGGTACAACCCGGTGCGCGGCGACAAGGTCATCGCCTACGCCCGCACGTTCCTCGACGGTGCGGCCCCGCTCGCGTCGGGCTCGTGGACCGACATCACCGGGCTCACGCTCGACGACGGTCACCTCGCCGCCACGCTGGACGACGGTGGGTCGGTCGCGCTCAAGGATCCCGCGCAGTTCGTCGGATACCTCGGCGCGGCCGATGCGCCGACCTCGGTGCTGCTGGCCAACCACGGCCTGCACATCGAGATCCTGATCGACGCCGATTCCCCGATCGGCTCGACCGACAAGGCCGGCATCAAGGACGTCGTGCTGGAGTCGGCGATCACCACGATCATGGACTTCGAAGACTCGGTCGCTGCGGTCGACGCCGACGACAAGGTGCTCGGCTACCGCAACTGGCTCGGCCTGAACCGCGGCGACCTCGCCGAGGAGGTCAGCAAGGGCGGCAAGACGTTCACCCGGGTGCTCAACCCGGACCGCACCTTCACCACCCCGGACGGGTCGGGTGAGCTCACCCTGCCGGGCCGCAGCCTGCTGTTCGTGCGCAACGTCGGCCACCTGATGACCAACGACGCGATCGTGTTCGACGCCGACGGGCAGGACGGCGCAGAGGTGCCCGAGGGGATCCAGGATGCGCTGTTCACCAGCCTCATCGGCATCCACGGCCTGCGCACCGGCGACAACAACGGCCCGCTGGTCAACAGCCGGACCGGTTCGGTCTACATCGTCAAACCCAAGATGCACGGCCCGGAAGAGGTGGCCTTCACCTGCGAGCTGTTCAGCCGCGTCGAGGATGTGCTCGGCCTGCCGCCCAACACCCTCAAGGTCGGCATCATGGACGAGGAGCGGCGAACCACGCTCAACCTCAAGGCCTGCATCAAGGCCGCCGCCGACCGGGTGGTGTTCATCAACACCGGCTTCCTGGACCGCACCGGCGACGAGATCCACACCTCGATGGACGCCGGGCCGATGATCCGCAAGGGCGCGATGAAGTCCACCGAGTGGATCACCGCCTACGAGAACCAGAACGTCGACATCGGCCTGGAGACCGGGTTCTCCGGCAAGGCCCAGATCGGCAAGGGCATGTGGGCGATGACCGACCTGATGGCCGACATGGTGGAGCAGAAGATCGGCCAGCCCAAGGCGGGCGCCACGACCGCGTGGGTGCCCTCACCGACGGCGGCCACCCTGCACGCCATGCACTACCACCAGGTGGACGTGTTCGCGGTGCAGCGCGAACTCGCCGGCGAGCGCCGCAGCACGGTCGACGAGCTGCTGACCATCCCGCTGGCCAAGGAACTGGCGTGGGAGTCCGACGAGATCCGCGAAGAGGTCGACAACAACTGCCAGTCGATCCTCGGGTATGTCGTGCGTTGGATCGACGCCGGTGTCGGCTGCTCCAAGGTGCCCGACATCCACGACGTCGCACTCATGGAGGACCGCGCCACACTGCGCATCTCCAGCCAGCTGCTGGCCAACTGGCTGCGCCACGGTGTGATCACCGCCGACGACGTCAAGGCCAGCCTGCGCCGGATGGCGGCCGTCGTCGACGAGCAGAACGCCAAGGACCCCGATTTCCGGCCCATGGCAACCGATCCCGACAACAACATCGCATTCCAGGCCGCCCAGGAACTGATCCTGTCCGGCGCCGAGCAGCCCAACGGCTACACCGAACCGATCCTGCATCGCCGGCGCAGGGAGTACAAGGCAGCTAGTAACGTTGGCTGACGCAGGACAGCCCACCCCGACCGGTTACCGAACAAGGACGTGAGCAGCGTGTGCAGCGAAGGCTGGCATGGGCCGGCATAGCCTCCCCGATCCGGACGACTCGCGCGGCGGGTCCGAGCCTGACACCACGGGTGAGGCGGCCTCGTCGAGCGGCGGTGCGCAGTACAGCGGTGACTGGCAGGGCGGCGAATGGACGGGCAGTCACCGTGCGGTGACGCCCGGCCGGCGCGGCGTCAGCATGGGTGTGATCGTCGCGCTGGTGGCGGTGGTCGTCGTGGTCGCCGCGGTCATCCTGTGGCGCTTCGTCGGCGATTCGCTGTCCGGTCGCTCCGATGAGGCGGCCGCCCGGTGCGTCGCGGGCGAGGTCGCGGTCGCGGTGGTCGCAGATCCGGCGATCGCCGAGCCGGTCGGTGCGCTCGCCGAGCGATACAACGAGACGGCCGACCCTGTCGGGGACCGGTGCGTCAAGATCGGCGTCAAGTCCGCCGACTCCGATCAGGTGGTCAACGGTTTCGCCGAACAGTGGCCGGCCGACCTGGGTGAGCGACCTGCGTTGTGGGTCCCGGCCAGTTCGGTGTCGGCGGCCCTGCTGGAGGCCGCGACGGGCGCCGAGACCGTCAGCGACAGCCGCTCCCTGGTCACCTCCCCCGTCGTGCTCGCCGTCGCTCCTGCGCTCAAAGCCGCTCTTGGTCAACAGAACTGGGGAACCCTGCCAAGGCTGCAGACTGACCCGGCCGCACTGGACGGTCTCGGCCTGACCGGCTGGGGCGGGCTGCGGCTGGCCTTGCCGCTCGAGGCGGACAGCGACGCGTCCTACCTGGCCGCGGAGGCGATCGCCGCCGCCGCGGCGCCCTCGGGCGCCAGCGCAAGCGCGGGCCTGGGGGCGGTCAGCACCGTGATGTCCCGCGCGCCCGACTTGGCCGACCGCACCGCAGACACCGCGCTCGACGCCCTCGTCAACGCCCCGGATCCCGCCGCGGCGCCCGTGCACGCGGTGGCCACCACCGAACAGCGGGTGTTCGAACGCGGTGCGTCGCTCACCGACGCCAAGAACAAGCTGACCGCGTGGATCCCGCCGGGGCCGACCCCGACCGCCGACTTCCCGACCGTGCTGCTGGCCGGGGACTGGCTGTCCCAGGAGCAGGTCACCGCGGCCAGCGAGTTCGCGCGGTTCATGCGCAAACCCGAGCAGCTCACCGACCTGGCCAACGCCGGGTTCCGGGTCGAGGGCACCGCCCCTCCGGCCAGCGATGTCGTTGACTTCGCGCCGGTGTCAGCGCCGCTGCAGGTCGGCGATGACGCGCTGCGCACCACGATCGCCGAGACGCTGACCACCCCGTTACAGAGCCCGACCGTCACGGTGATGCTGGACCAGTCGATGCCGACCGACGAGGGCGGCTCGCCGCGCCTGCGCAACGTCGTCAACGCGCTCAAAGCCCGGCTGGCGGTGCTCCCGCCCGATTCGGCTGTGGGGCTGTGGACGTTCGACGGTGTACAGGGGCGCCCGGAGGTCGACCTCGGACCCCTGGCCGACCAGGTCGACGGAACCCCGCGTGCTGACGCGCTCACCGCAGCACTGGACGCGCAGAATCCTTCCGGCGGCGGTGCGGTGTCGTTCACCACGCTGCGGCTGGTCTACGCCGACGCATTGTCGAAATACCGGGAAGGGCAGAAGAACTCGGTCCTGGTCATCACCGCGGGCCCCCACACCGACCAATCGCTGGGTCCCGCGGGCCTGCAGGACTACATCCGGGGGGCGTTCAACCCGGATCGTCCGGTGGCGGTCAACATCATCGACTTCGGTGACGATGCCGACCGGCCCACCTGGGAGTCGGTCGCGCAGATCACCGGCGGCAGCTATCAGCTCCTCGGTTCGTCGGACTCCCCCGAACTCGCCGCCGCGATCTCGTCGATGATGTCCTGAACGCCCACGATCGGCAGCTTTGCTGCACTGCGGCGGGGCGGCCACCGGAAACGCGCGTGGCCGGAGGTCCCCGTGTGTCGGCCAGCAATCGGTATCATGGGACCTGCCTGACAGCGCGCCGAGGGCTTGCTTCGCTCACACGATTGCCCCTGGCTTGCTCCAATGGTATGACGACGTTACCCAATCGTCGCTCGCCGTTGCGATGATCAGGAGACCGTCGGCTAAGAGGAGGAATCTTCGGGCAATGCCGATCCAGCAGCGCACTCAGGTACGGAAAGGTCTGGTGTCGGAGGTTGCTCCAGCCTGGCGGGACCGCAAGCGGTACGTCTGGCTGCTCGGCCTGGTGATTCCGACGCTGGTGCCGATGTCCTGGGCCGCCGCGACACTGACCGGGTGGGGCGGGTTCTGGTGGTCCGGCCCGGCGTTGATGATGGTGGTGATACCGGCGCTCGATTTCCTGGTCGGGCCGGACTCCGACAATCCGCCCGACAGCGCGCTGACGCATCTGGAGAACGACCGCTTCTACCGCTGGGCCACCTATCTCTACCTGCCCGCTCAGTACCTGTCCCTGGCACTGGCCTGCTGGCTGTGGAACGCCGAAGCCGCCACGATGAGCCTGCCCGACAAGATCGGCCTGATGCTCACTGTCGGTGGCATCGGCGGCGTCGCGATCAACATCGCCCACGAACTCGGCCATCAGCGGGCGCGGTCGGAACGCTGGCTCAGCAAGGTGGCGCTGGCCCAGACCGGCTACGGGCACTTCTTCGTCGAGCACAACCGCGGCCACCACGCCCGCGTCGCCACCCCGGAGGATCCGGCCAGCTCGCGCCTCGGTGAGACCCTGTATGCGTTTCTGCTCCGGTCCATCCTGGGCAGCCTGCGCTCGGCGTGGTCGCTCGAGCGGCGCCGACTGGCCCGGCGCGGAAAGTCGGCGTGGAGCTTGCGCAACGACGCGCTGAACTCCTGGGCGATGACCGCGGCGCTGTTCGCGGTGCTGGTCGCCGTGTTCGGGGTGCAGGTCCTACCGTGGTTGCTCGGCCAGGCGGTGATCGGGCTCTGCCTGCTGGAGACGATCAACTACCTGGAGCACTACGGACTGCGGCGGCAGCGCCGTCCCGACGGCAGCTACCAGCAGGTCCGCCCGGCGCACAGCTGGAACAGCAACTCGGTGATCTCCAACGTGTTCCTCTTCCATCTGCAGCGCCACTCCGACCATCACGCCAATCCGCATCGGCGGTATCAGGCGCTCTGCCACGCCGACGAGGCTCCCCAACTGCCGTCCGGCTACGCCACGATGGTGCTGCTGGCGCTCGTCCCGCCGTTGTGGCGGCGGGTGATGGACCGGCGGGTGGTCGCGCACTACGGCGGCGAGGTCCGGCTGGCGGCGCTGAGTCCGCGCAAGGAACGGGCGTTACTGCGGCGGTACGGCTGACTGCACCTCGCGGGTGCGTTTGAGCGCGACCGCGGCGGTGCGCATCGACAGCCCCGGTGACAGTCGCTCCAGATACCACAGCGCCTTCCACCATCGCGGCACCACGATGATGGCCTCGTTGCGCAGCACGGCGCGCAGGGCCCTGTCCGCGAACACATCGGCGTCCATCGGGCGCAGCGCCTCGCCGAGCTTGACGAGGTTCTCCCGGCTGACACTCGTGTTGCGGCCGTAGGCCCCGCCGGACAGGATCGGCGTCCGCACCACACCGGGGCACAGGACCGACACGCGCACGCCGTGCGTGGCGGCTTCCACCCGCATGGTCTTCGACAACGCCACGACGGCATGCTTGGTCGCCGAGTAGCCGGCTTGCGCGGAGGTGGTGACCAGCCCGGCCATTGACGCGGTGTTGATGATGTGGCCGCTGCCCTGCTTGATCATGATCGGATAGGCAGCCTGGACACCGTGGATCACGCCGCGCAGGTTCACGTCGATGATGTCGGTCCAGTCGTCGAGGGTGAGGGTGTCGACCTCGCCGCCGATGCCGATACCGGCGTTGTTGAACAGATAGTCGATGCGGCCGGCGGAGTCGACGGTGCTGCCGACCGCTGCGCCGAACGCCGCCGGGTCGCGCACGTCGAGTTCGACCGCGTGCACCGGCGCGCCGACTCCCTGCAGCTGTTGTGCGAGGCTCTGCGCGGCCTGGTACTGACGGTCTGCGATCCACACCTGCGCGCCGGCCCCGGCGAGCTTGGCGGTGAGCGCGGCACCGATCCCTGATGCGCCGCCGGTGATGAAGGCGACTTTCCCGGACAGTCGTGCTGCGTCTGCGGATGCCACCCGGGAAGAATAGCGGCCGCGCCGGACCCGGCTCAGGCCTCGCCGCCGCCCCCGTCGCCGGAATCACTGCCCTTCGGGCCCGAATCGCTGTCATCCGCGGCGTCTCGGGCGGTGGCGGCGTCGTCGGACTCACCGGTCCCGGAGTCGGCCTCGGTCCCGGCGGCGGTGTCGGCGGCGGTGTCCTCGTCTACCGATGCCGACGGGTCGGCGTCGTCGGCGCCGGTCTCGTCGGCGCCGATCTCGTTGACGCCGGTCTCGTCGACGACGGCGTCCTCGTCCCGGTCGCCGGAGTCGCGCTCGGCGGTGTCGTCCTCGTCGGTGTCGCCGGCGCCGTTCACATGACCCACCGCGGTGACCTCGGCCGCGGTGTCGGTGACCTCGTCAGCGGCGTCGTCGGCCGTCCGGTCGCCGGTGGCCGCCGCGTCGACGGCGGCGCGTGCGGCCTGCTGCCCGCCCTGCGGCTCGCGGCCCTCCAGCCAGGTGCGGTCGTAGGCCTGGTCGATGATCGCGCGCAGCGGCTCCTCCCAGCTCTCGACGAGCCAGCCGAGGCCGAAATCGCGGAAACCCTGCAGCAGCGGCAGATTCTTGGTCGGCACGTGGACGTAGGTGGTGTTGCGCTCGGTCCACACGATGTTGTCGGGATCGTCGAGATCGACCTCGTCGTAAGCCATGTGGACGTAATCGAAGGCCGCGATCGCGTTGGCGAGGGCCAGCAGGTTGAACGGGTTGGCCGGGAAGTCGGCGATCGGGTCGTATTCGCGGGCGATGTCGACCACGGCGTAGTCGGTGTCGGTGGGCGTGAGCAGCGCATCGCCGTACCACCAGCCGTTGAGCCCGCCGTACTTGCGCCCGCCGTTACCGATCAGGACGAACGACAGATCGTCCGGCGCCGGCGTCGCGGTACTGCCCTCGTGGTCGCGGCCGTGGTTCTTGAGCCACACCGAGGCCACCCTCGCGCCTCCGCTGAACGCGTAGACGATCTTGTCCTCGGGCGCCCCGGGGTCCGACGGCAGATTCTTGATCGCGAAATCGAGGGCTCGCACGTTTTCGGTGACCCCCAGCTCGATCGTCCCGAGCGGCAGGATCCACTGGTAGTTCACCGCATTGCAGACCTTGGGTTCCTCGCAGAGAACGCCGCCGAGGTTGTCGTCCATCGCCCACGGGGTCGGACCGTGATGCAGCACGGCGGCCGGACCGCCCGGGACGATCTGGGCTGCCGCGGCGACCGAACCACCGAATGCCAGCGGGAACGCAGCAAACGGCAGGGCAGCCGCGGTCATCGCAACCTTCGTCGCTCTATTCAAGAGAGTGCCTTCCTCGTGGACCATGGGTGAGCCGTGCTCCGGTGGCGCCCGCAGCAGCCGGCCGTCGCGACTGCCGATCTGCTTGACCCCCGTCAAACGAACAGCACTGTACCGGAGCCGGGCGCCGGGAGCGACCGCTGTAGCAAACTTGATCAAGTGCACGGGCAAACGGGTGTGGCATGCACGGCCATCGCCGCGCATCGCACGCATCCTGACCTGGTGCTTTAGCCGTCGCAAGCGGATGGCAGCCCTTGCGGCGGCATACCGGCCGATTCCAGGCGTACAGCTGCTGATCGCTTTGCCGCGGACGGGGTTGGCGCATCCGGTAGGCGAACCGAGGGTGGCGCGCCCGTTATCACAGCATGGACACGCCGCCATCGCGGGGTTGCGTCGCGGGCCGTCGGGTCTGCTCACTGTCGATCTTGTGCTGATCGGGTTGGTACAGACCAACTAATTTTTTTAGCGGGCTGGTGGCCAGCTACGAGCGGATTGCAAATATTGACGCGCTATACAGCATCAATTTACGTCAATGTAATTTTGTCTGGGATCGGCCCAGGTAGGCACATCTAGTACCTGAATCTGCACGTCACTCCCCTGGCTAGACTCACGTAGGTGAGACGCGGCCTTTCGCCGGCGGCGGTTATATGAGATTCTCTACCATTGTAGAGAATGCATAACAGCGAATAACAGCAATATAAAGCAATTTTGCTACATCTACGTCAATTAGAAATATGCAGATTTTGCTGCGCAAAGGTTGACGGAAGCGCAATATGCTTCTGTCGCGTCGGAGACGGCGGATCACGTCATCGCTACACATCGGGGAGATCACATGCGTAAAGGCTTTCGTAAGGCGGGAGTAGCAGCCGGCACCGCCTTTGCTTCGGTGGCGCTGGCGCTGTCCACCGCCGCGGCGGGTACGAGCAGCCCGTCAGGGCTTGTCGTCGGCGGTCTGGCAACACCGTCAATGCACGATCTCGTGATGGCTCAGATCCTCAAGGACGAGCTGCACGGGATGGAGCGGGTCAGCATCGGGTGGCCCGCGGAAGCGAAGCCCTATACGGGCAGCACCTACACCCTGGGTCAGTCGATCAACATCGGCATCACCAACCTGCAGGCGGCGATCGGCACCGCCGTCGGCAAGCTCGAACGGGACGCCGACGGCAACCTGCTGCCCAAGGAGCAGGTCAAGATCGTCGGTCTGTCCGCCGGCTCGCTGGTGGTGACCGAGGTGCTGCGGCAGCTGGCGCAGGATCCCAACGCGCCGCAGGCCGACGAGCTCACCTTCATCGTGGTCGCCGACTCCAGCCGGCAGAAGCTGATCAACAAGGCGCGCTACAACAGCCGGTACGACTACACCTACCAACCGGCGCCGGATTCGCAGTACGAGGTCAAGGTGGTCACCGGGGAGTACGACGGCCTGGCCGACCTGCCGGACCGGTGGTGGAACTTCCTGGCGGTCGCCAACGCCATCGCCGGCGGCATCTTCGTGCACGTGCCGATGATGTTCGCCGACCTCAAGGACGAGTACATCACCAGCGTCGAGTACAACGACGCGGGCGGCAAGGTGACGAACTACCTGGTGCCGACCGCCAAGTTGCCGCTGGTTCAGCTGCTGCCGTTCCTCGCGCCGCGAGAGGCCGAGCTGAAGGCCAAGATCGACAAGGGCTACAGCCGCAACGACGTCGTGGACACCAGCGTGGCCCGCGTGGCATTCAACACGGCGCCGGTCACCGAGGACGACGTCGTCGACGCCACTCCCGCCGAGGAGGCCGAGGACGTCACCGAGGCCGCCGAGCCGGTGGAGGCGGTCGAGGACAGCGATGGCGCCAAGGACACGACCGGTGTCAAGGACGACGTCGAGGACCTCGGCGCCGTCGACGACGACACCGAGACGAGCACGGACGACGAGGCCGCCGCGGCCGAGGCCGACGAGGACGCCGAGACGGCCGAGGCCGCGAAGGACGACGATGAGGCCGGTGAATCCGAGGACTCCGCGGACTCCGCAGACTCCTCGGACTCCGACTCGTCGGCGGATTCGTCGTCCGGTGATTCTGGGTCGTCTGACTCCGGCTCCTCGGAGTAGCCTCCCCGAAACTCGAGGCCGCCGACGTCTCGGACGCCCGCCCGGAGCCCCGGCACACGCCGGGGCTTCGTGGTGTGCCGAGGGCGACCGACAAGCGCTCCCGACGCCGGCGGCCTAAGATCCACTGGTCGGGGGCTTGATTTGCTGTGAGGTAGCGTTGATGGCCATGGATGCGCAATACGACGCGATCGTCGTAGGAGCTGGATTCGGCGGCATGGGCGCCGCGATCCAGCTCAGGAAAATGGGTTACGACAACATCCTGATCGTCGACCGTGAGGACGATCTGGGGGGAACATGGCACGTCAACCACTATCCGGGGCTGGCTGTCGACATCCCGTCGGCGACCTATTCGTACTGGTTCGAGCCCAATCCGAAGTGGTCCCGGCTCTACGCTCCCGGAAGTGAGCTCAAGGCCTACGCCGAGCATGTTGCCGACAAGTACGACGTGCGCCGGCACATGCGGTTCAACAGCCCCGTCGACGGCGCGCGCTGGGACGAGGACGCCAAGCAGTGGCAGGTGACGCTGTCGAACGGCGAGACGCTGACGTCGCGATTCCTGATCACCGCCACCGGTTACCTGTCGCAGCCCCGCACCCCCGACATCCCCGGTATCGAGGACTTCGCGGGCCGCATCGTGCACAGCATGGACTGGGATGACGACTACTCCCCCGCCGGTGAGCGCATCGGACTGATCGGTACCGGCGCCACCGCCGTCCAGCTGATCCCCGAGCTGTCCAAGTCGGCCGCCGAGCTCACCGTGTACCAACGCACGCCGATCCATGTGGTGCCCAAGTTCGACTTCCCGATCCCGCCGTTGGTGCGCCGGCTGTTCACCCGGATTCCGCTGCTGCAGCGCGCCTTCCGGTTCACCACCGACGCGAATCTCGAAGTGATGATGATCCTGTCGGTGCTGAACTACAAGTACTTCCGCCAGCTCAACGTCGGCGCCTCCTATCTCTCGCAGGCCCTGCGGTTCGTGTCGATCCGGGACAAGGAGCTACGCACCAAGCTGACGCCGGATTACGACTTCGGATGCAAGCGGCCGACGTACTCGAACTCCTACTACCGCACGTTGGCCAAGCCGCACGTGCACCTGCAGACCTCCGGAATCGAGCGGGTGGAATCCGACGGCATCGTGGCCTGTGACGGCACCAAGAACGAGATCGACACCTTGGTGCTCTGTACCGGGTTCGATATCTGGGAGGCGAACATCCCGGCGATCGAGGTGATCGGCCGTGATGCCCGCAATCTCGGAAAATGGTGGCGCGACAACGGCTTCAAGACCTACCAGGGCGTCACGGTACCGGCCTTTCCGAACTTCCTGAGCCTGGCCGGACCCTACGCCACCAGCGGGTTGTCCTACTTCAACACCATGGAATACCAGATGCGCCACATGGATCGGCTCTTCGGTGAGCTGAAGCGGCGCGACGCGACGACGTTCGAGGTGACCGAGGACGCCACCACCCGGTTCAGCGAGCGGATGTCGAAGCTGTTGGGCAAGACGGTGTTCCGGCGGGGCGACTGCTCACGCTCGCGCTCCTACTACTTCAGCCCGAGTGGGGAGACGCTGGTTCGTCCCGCGTCGACCAACCAGACCAACCGCGAGAACGACAACTTCCCGTTCACCGACTACACCTTCGCCTGAACGCGCTGCTCAGAGGTGGTTCGGCCGGTGCACTCACAGCGATGTGACAGCATGGACACATGCAGGTGAGGCGCGTTCTCGGCAGTGTCGGTGCGGCAGTCGCGGTTTCGGCCGGGTTATGGCAGACCGGGGTCGCGGCGCCGACCGCGGCGGCGGACCCGTGTCCGGACATCGAGGTGATCTTCGCACGAGGAACCGGCGCCGAGCCCGGTCTCGGCTGGGTCGGCGACGCCTTCGTCAATGCGTTGCGGCCCAAGGTCGGCGGCAAGTCGGTGGGCGCATATGCGGTGAACTATCCGGCCGGTTTCGACTTCGATGAATCGGCGCCGCTCGGGGCAGCAGACGCGTCCGGCCGGGTGCAGTGGATGGCCGCCAACTGCCCCGATACCAAGCTGGTGCTGGGCGGCATGTCGCAGGGCGCCGGCGTCATCGATTTGATCACCGTCGACCCGCGGCCGCTGGGCCGGTTCACCCCCACGCCGATGCCGCCGCACGTCGCCGACCATGTCGCCGCCGTGGCCGTCTTCGGAAATCCGTTGCGCGACATCCGAGGTGGCGGTCCGTTGCCCGCCATGAGCGGCGCCTACGGGCCGAAGTCGATCGACCTGTGCAGCCTTGACGATCCATTCTGCTCGCGTGGATTCAACCTGCCGGCGCACTTCTCCTATGTCGATAACGGCATGGTCGAGGAGGCGGCGAACTTCGTCGCAGACCGGGTACGGTAGCGCGCACCGTTCCGGTAGCCAGCAAACGAAATTCACGTTTGCCGAAGGCGATGAGCGGTTACTCCTCGGTGACTGAACGGCCCAGGACACGATTCCCTGTGACGGTGCCACCAAATGCAGGTGATCATGACGCGGCACGCGTACGCTCAAGCCAATCAGCAAACGAATGGGATATGAGTGCTGGGGGGAGCGCCAATGACGACAAGTGGAGGGAACGGAACGGCTTGCGGAGGCGACGGGGACCGCGGGGGGCGGCGTCGGGCCAGATGGCTCGCGGCGGCCGCCGCCGCGGCGGCACCTGTTGTGGTACTCCACGCCGTCGGGTCGGCTCCGCAGGCCGCGGCTGAGTTCTCCTACCTGCCCGAGCAGGCGCGGGTGCTGACGCTGAGCCTGTTGCCCGGAGGCAATGACGATGACCTGCACGGCGAGGTCTGCGCCGCGCAGCGCTCCTGTTCGCCGGTGCCGTACCCGTACCTGCTCCGGTCACAGGGGGTGGATCGACTCGACACCGCGCTGCGCCAGCCGATGCCGGATCCCGGGCAATCGCGCCAGATCGTCTTCGGATACAGCCAGGGCGCCCGCGTGGCGGCGAACTGGATCGCTGAGTATGGCGGCACCGAGGGCGCGCCGAGCCCGGAGAATCTCAGCTTCGTGCTGATCGGCAATCCCGGCCGCAAACACGGTGGTGCGCACGTCGACTGGGGCCAGGTGGTCCCCGACAGCGAGTACGAGGTGCTCGACGTCGCGCGCCAGTACGATCTGGCGGCCGATTTCCCGGACAAGCTGAACTTGCTCGCATTGGCCAACGCGTTCGCCGGCTTTACGTTCGTTCACCCTAACTACGAGGAGGTCGACCTCTACGACCCGGCGAATTACGTTTGGCGCGAAGGCAGGACGACATACGTCTTCATCCCGACCGAGAATCTTCCCTTGCTCGAGCCGCTGCGCTGGATCGGTTTGATCAAGCTGGCCGACGCGCTCAACGGTCCGCTCAAGGAGATCGTCGAGTCCGCCTACGACCGGTCCTATCTGCCTGCGCAGCCGGGAATGCCCACCGAACCCGAGCCAGAACCTGAACCTGAACCTGAACCAGAGGATCCGCCGGCCGAGCCCGGCCCTGAAGAGCCGCCGGCGGAACCGGCCCCCGAGGGCGGCGCCGACACGGTCGATGCGGCCCGCACCGCACCGACGGCGCAGTTCGTGTCGACCGACGAGGACCGGGACGACCTCGGTCGGTCGGACGACCTGGGCGACGATGAACCGGCGGTGGAGGACGAAGAGATCGACGACACCGAGGCCGACGACACCGAAATCGCCGAAACTGAAATCGCCGAAACCGAAAACGACGACGCCGCCCCCGAGACGGACGACTCCTCGGCGGCGACGGCGGACGACAAGGATTCGGACGGGCAGAAGTCCGGCGGTGAGGACTCGGGCGGCAGCGAGTAGTCACCGATTGCCTGCCGTCCCGGTGGATGTGCTTGGCTGGCGGTATGGATGTCAGCGGGCTCACCTCGATCGAACAGACCGCGTTGCTCACCGAGTACTGCCGGGCAACCGACAGCAGAGCCGTCCATCCAATCCTCGGTGACCACCGGGCCGCGGCCACCGTGGCTCAGATCGACTATGACTTCACCACGCTGGCCGCCACACCGAGTGTGGTGCCGTTGGTGGCGTTGCGAGCCAAGATGCTCGACGAGCGCATCCGCGGCTTCATCGCCGAACATCCCGACGCCGTCGTCGTCGACCTGGGCGCCGGATTCAACAGCGCCGTGCTGCGCATCGATCCCCCGTCCGGCGTGGACTGGTACAGCGTCGACCTGCCCGCCGTGATCGCCACCCGTCAGGCACTGCTTCCCACTCACGACCATCCGGTGCCGGCGTCCCTGCTCGAACCGGGCTGGACCGACGCGATTCCCGCCGACCGGCCGACGATGGTGTTCGCCGACGGTCTGGTCGCGTTCCTCGACGAGTCGGACGTCATCGCGATACTGCGCCGCGTCACCGGCCATTTCGCTTCCGGCGTCATCGCTTTCAACGACTACGGGCCGGTCAGCAGGCTCAACCGGCTGGTCGGCAGGGTGGCCACCGCACGCAAGACGAACTCACCGCACGACCAGTGGAATTTCGCGGGCTTCAAGGACGCTCGGCGGCCCGAGAGCTGGAACCCCGACCTCGCCCTGCTGGAGGAAGCCAGCGTCATGCAGCGGCCCGAGGCGGCGCTGTTTCCGGGTGGCCTGCGGCTGGCGGGCCGGCTGTCGCACCGGGTGCCGGCGATCGCGCGCAAGGCGCGGATCCTGCAGTATCGCTTCTAGCTGCTCTCGGCGACCGACACGGAGTCCGCGTTGCGGGGCGCGGAGTTCTTGCGACGGTGCACGACCACGCGGCCGTTGCGCGCCGGTGTGACGGTGACACCGCGGCTGTGCGGCTTCTCGTCGGGTTCGGTGGTCGGCTCGATTGTGAACTCACGCAGCATCGCGCGCAGCGTCACTTCCATCTCCATGGTCGCGAAGGACGCCCCGATGCAGCGCATCATGCCGCCGCCGAACGGGATCCACGCGAACGGGTTCGGCGCCTTTCCGAGAAACCGGTCGGGGTCGAACTTCTCGGCATCGGGGAAGCTCGACTCGGCAGCCATCGCCAGCTGGGTACTCGCCAGAATCGTGTCCCCTTCGGGGATCACCCACTCCCCCAACTGGATCCGCGTCCGAGCCCGGCGCAGCGCGGCCGTCAGCACGGGACGGGTGCGCTGGGATTCGGCGATCGTCGCGAGCAACAGCTCGTTGCCGCCGGCGTCCACCTCCTCGGTAAGCCGCGCCAGCAGCTCCGGGTGGCGGCGGATCCGCTCGATGGTCCAGGCCAGTTGCGTGGAGGTGGTCTCGTGCCCGGCGACCAGCATGGTGAGCAGCTCGTCGAGAATGTAGGAGTCCGGCATCGGTGAGCCGTCGTCGTAGCGGGCCTGCAGCAGCAGCGACAGCACGTCGTTGCGCTCGGTGAAGTTCGGGTCGGCACGCGCGTCGTCGAGCAGCGAGTTCAGCAGCTCGTCCATTCGCTTGCGGTAACCGGCGAACTTGCCGCCGGGGCTCCACGGACCGAAGTCGCGCCGCACGATGGACGGCATCAGCGCGATCTTGGAACCGAACTCGACGGCCTTGGGCATCAGCACGCGCAGTTCGTCGAGCTGCTCGCCCTCCGCGCCGAACACGGCGCGCAGAATGGTGTTGAGCGTGATGCGCATCATCGGCTCGAGCGTCTCGAACTCCACGCCCTCGGGCCACGTCCGGATCTCGCGGACGGCCTCTTCCTCGGTGATGCTCGCGTAGCCGCGCATGCTCTTGCCGTTGAACGGCGGGAGCAGCAGTTTGCGCCGCGCCTGCAGCTCATCGCCTTCGAGGTTGAAGATCGAACCGGGCCCCAGCACGTCGCCGCCCAGGTTGTTCTGCGGCCGGCCCACCAGGTCGCGGTGGGTGCTGAACAGGTCCTTGACCAGCACCGGGTCGCTGATGACCACCGTCTCGCCGAAGACCGGGATGTTCAGCGTGAAGGTCGGGCCGTACTTGCGGCCCAGCGCCGCGATCGCACCGTAGCGCTGGGTCAGCACGGCCGCGCCCTGGATCAGCTTGGGAATCCGCGGACCCGGCGGGAGCCGCACTGGATCGGTGGTGGCCGTCGCCATTCCGTCACCCCTTACCTCTGGTGAGCTAGTGAACTATCAGGCTATCGCGTAGTCGCTGAGCGGGAATCTCTCCTGCTCCTTGACCGCCTGACGGATGGACGTCGGCCGGAACAGCGGCGCCTCGCCGGAGCTGTTGAACCAGTAGGACCGCGAGTTCGTGCAGTCGCCGAGCCGGAACACCGAATCGTCGAGCAGAGTCAGCATGCGCTCGAGGAAACGGGCGTTGGCCTCCTCGGTGACCTCGAAGGTGCGGCCACCCCGGCGCTGCAGCTCGCCGAAGAGCCGCTTCATGTGGCGCATCTGGTACTCGACGGTGTCGAACCAGGACATGCCCACCCACGCGTACGGGCTGGCCTGGGTCACCAAGTTCGGGAACTGCGGCACCGTCATACCCTCGTAGGCCTGGAACCTGTTCTCGCGCCACCACTTCCCCAGATCACGGCCGTCCCGGCCGATCACCTCGATGGCGGGCAGGTTCGACTCCCACACATCGAACCCGGTGGCCAGCACCAACGTGTCGATGACGCGCTTGGTGCCGTCCCTGCCGACGATGCCGTCCGGTTCGATGTGGTCGATGCCGCCGGTCTCCAGGTGCACATGGGGTTTGGTGAACGTGCGGTAATAGACGTTCGACAGCGTGGGTCGCTTGCACCCGAAGTCGTAATCCGGTGTCAGCTTGCGTCGCAAATCCTTGTCGCGGATGGCCAGGAACCGGTGCAGCGCCCCGATCTTGGCGGCCGCGGTGTTGATCGGTCGCAGCTGACGGAACTTCCACATCGCCAGCGTGGTCATGATGTCCATGAACATGTCGCTGGAGAGCCGCACAAAACGTTGCGTCGCAGGGAACTTCGCGAAGATCCGCTGTGTCCGGGGACCGAACGACAGGTCGAACTTCGGCATCACCCAGATCGGTGTGCGCTGGTACACCGTCAGGTCGGCGACATCCTCGGCCAGCTTCGGGATGAGCTGCACGCCGGTCGAGCCGGTGCCGATGATCGCGGCCCGCTTGCCCCGCAGCGAATAGTCGTCGTCCCATTCCTGGGCGTGCAGCACCGTCCCGGCGAACGTGTCGATGCCGGGGATGTCCGGCTTCTTCGGCTGACACAGATAACCGGTCGCCAGCACCAGGAACTGCGACCGCAGGGTCTGACCGCCGGTCAACGACACCACCCATTCCTGGGCCTCGTCGTCCCAGCGGGCGCCGTCGACGACGGTGTTGAACCGCATGTACCGGCGCAGGTCGTACTTGTCGGCGACGTGCTCGGCGTAGGTCTTGAGTTCCGAGCCCGGCGCATACAGCCGCGACCAGTACGGGTTCGGTTCGAACCAGTACGAATAGGTGGTGGACGGGACGTCAACCGTCAGGCCTGGATAACGGTTGACGTGCCACGTCCCACCCAAGTCGTCCTCGCGGTCGAGGATCGCGATGTTGCGGTAACCCAGCTGGTTCAGCTGGATCGCCGCACCCATCCCGCCGAATCCTGCCCCGACGATGACGGCGTCAAACTGCTCCGTGCTCACTCCGGCGATACTACGTTCAACGCTTCAGGCTTTCCTATTCGCCTGAATCAGAGCCGCCGCTGCTCGCGCCGGCGCTCTCCTTGTTCGAGTCGGCGCCCGACGTGGACTCGTTCGAGGAGTCGGCAGTGTCGGTCTTGCGGTGCTTACCGCCGGTCGACGGCTTCTCGGAGTCCTCGGACACCGCGCCCTTGTCCTGGTCCTCGTCCGCGGCATCGGATTCGGCGTCGGACTCGGTCTCGGTGGGATCGCCCGCCTCGTCCTTACCCTCGTCAACCCCGGTGTCGGGCTTGGTCTCGGCCGGGGTTCCGGTCTCGGTCTTGCCCTCGTCCTCGGCCGCCGGCGTCTCGTCGGTGACCTCGTCGGCGGGCTGCTCCTGGCCGGCCTCGTCGCCGGACTTCTCGTCGACCGGGGCCGCTTCCTCCTCCTGCGGGGCGAGCTTGAACTTCTGGAGCAGGTCGTTGACCGCGGTGTTCACCACGCTGTCCTGCTCGGTGCCCTCCTCCGAGGCGGTGCCCTCGTCGGCGGTCTTGGTGGAGGAGGCCAGCAGCGCGGTGTCCTCGGCGCCCTCGGCGCTCGGGGCGTCCTGCTCCTCGCCGTTCTCCGGCGCATCGCTGAACGGCGTCGGGTCCCCGGGGTTCTCCGGGTCGCACGACGGGCACAGCAGCTTGACGAACGGCTTGATGAACGGGGTCACCAGCGTGTACGGGTAGCCCTTCCACAGGAAGCTGCCCGGTACGAACGGGTTGAAGTCCAGCCACAGCGCCTTGCCGAAGCGGACCACCGATTCCACCACCTCGGTGAACGTGATCGGCTCGGGACGGTTCTGCTCCGGCGGCGCGAACAGGTAGTTCAGCGTGTTGTACACCGGATCCCACGGGTTGAGCTGGACGGCCTCGCCGGACCACGGCACCGGGGCGCCCGTCTGGCCCGGGATCTCCTCGCCCGCAGCGCCCTCTTCCTCGCTGACGGGATTGTTCAGCTCGGGGAACTTGTAACCGTTGACCAGGTCCCAGATCGGGGCCAGGAACATCTTGCTCAGGATGGAGTTCGCGTCTTTGCAGGTGGGCGGCGCGGTGCCGGTGCAGCCGGCGTCCATCGGCAGGTTGGCCTTGGCCCACCACGACACGTGCTCGCCGAGCGCGTTCGACAGCGGCTTGAACGGGATCAGCAGGTTGGTGACCGCGGTGATCTTCGGCGGGTCGGCCGGGTCGTAGCCGAGCACGTTGGTGGGCGTGTAGACCCACCAGCTGCCGGTCACCTCGAGTGCGTGCGACAGGTCGTTGAGCCCGTCGAGGTAGGCCCGCGGCACGCTGATCAGCGCGTTGAACAGGTTCGGCAGCACGTTCTGCCACGCCGCGTTCTCCAGATTCGGCGCGGTGATCGGGGTGTACGACTGATCCTTCTCGATGTCACAGCCGTCGGTGTTGTAGCCCGAGCAGGCCTCGCCCGGGCCGGTCGGGATCGCCGCGGCGACCGGCTGCACCGGGTTGGCGTCGTCCTCGTCGTCCGACTCGCCGATGACCTCGGCGTCCGCCAGGTAGTCCCGCTTGTAGGCCTTGTCGATGATCGCCCGCAGCGGTGCTTCCAGCTGGTCGGCCAGCGCGCCCATCCCCCAGGTGCGCAGCCCCGCCAGCAGCGGCAGTTGGGCGGTGGGGATGAAGACGTAGGTGGTGTTGCCCTCGGTCCAGACATAGTTGCCCGGCGCGTTGAGGTCGGCCTCGGAGTACTTCATGTGCACGTTGCCGAACGCCGAGATGGCGTTGGCCAGCGCGAGCAGGTTGAACGGGTTGTCCGGGAAGTCGGCGATCGGGTCGTACTCCCGCGCCACGTCGGTCACCGAGAACGGGGTGTCGGTGGGGGTCATCAGCGAGTCGCGGTAGAACCAGCCGTTGATGCCGCCGTACTTTCGCCCGCCGTTGCCGACGAGCAGGACCGACAGTTCCTCGGGCGAGATCGCGGTGGAGTCGGCGTTGTCCTCCAGCCACTTGGAGACCACACGTGCGCCGCCGCTGAACCCGTAGGCGACCTTGTTGCCCTCGGTGTTGTTCAGCGCGAAGTTCATCGTCTTGACGTTCTCGGCCAGCCCCGGCTCGAACGTCCCGAGCGGCATCACGTACTGGTAGTACACCTCGCGGCACTCGCGCTCCAGCTCGCAGATGATCCCGCCGAAGTTGGTCGGTGTGGACCACGGGGTCGGACCGGTGTGCAGGACGGTGGCCGGACCGGGGGGCAGCTCGACGGCCGCAGCGGCGGCCGTGGGCAGCGGTCCGGCAACGGTGAGCGGCAGCATCATGAACGGCAGAGCCGCCGTCAGCGCCGTCTTCGTCGCTCGATTCACTAACGTCCCTTTCCTGAGGTGCAGATGATCCCGCCCGGAAAGGGCGGGATCACGCAGTTGGCATCGTGCGGGGACGCGCGCCGACCAATACGCCCCCGGTGCCCTCACAAAACGGCGCCACCTGGGCAATCAACGGCGACGCACGTCGCGTGTGACCGGCCCCCGGGGGCGTCGATCTGTCAAAGCTGCACGGTAGGCACGATCCCTGACGAAGGGAGAATACCCCAAAGGTCTCGATTTGGTAGACGGATCAGCAAACCCTCCTCCAGCGCTGCCGCGGTTGCGCGGCCGGCAGCCAGATTCGCGGCGTTTGTGCCGGCGGCGAGGCGGCCTGGCGGCACCATGTTCTTCATGCGGAAACGCCCCCTGGACCGACGTCGCAGAGGCCGTATTGCAGGGCTGCGGGCAGGCTTGCTGAACACCGCGACGCGCTTCTCCGGCCGGCTCGCGGAGCGTGGACCGGCGTGTCGCGCCGCGGTCGGAGCCGGTGCGCCGCGCGTCTGGGGGCCGCACCGGCTCTGCCGCCCCGCCCGCTCGGGACGCCCGCAAATAGGTTGTCCGGCAACATTTTTGATCACACATCGGAGGGTGGCGGGGGTTCGCGCCCCGGAATGGCCGCTTCCCCACAGCGCGGCGACCGCCAGGAGCATGCTCTACGGAGTGTCCGGCGGCGGGCCCCACCGATATGCCGCAGCCCGCGCGGCCACCCCGTCGAGGGTCCCCGGCGCCGGACGTCGGGACGGTCGATGCACGCTGCGCGCCGTGGCCGGACGCCGCGGCCCACAGCGGGCGAGGGTCCGCCGGGCCGTTTGCTGACGCCGGCGTCATTATGGGTGTGGCAATCGCGGGGCAGGCGGGCGGCAAAGCCGGTGTCTACAGTCCGCGGTCGCGCAGCCAGGTGTCGATGCGGCCGGCGACATCCCTCCACCCGGCCTCGAGCATCATGTTGTGCCCCATCGCCGGGAAGAAGTGCGCGTCGGTACCGTACGCCGCGGCGGTCGCCCGCACTTCGTCCCGGGTCACCGCGCCGTCCTCGGCGGCGCCGAGAACGAGCACCGGGGCGTGCACCCGGTCCGGACGTGGCCGCTTCACCAGACCGTCGAGCCCCATCCGGGCGCTCTCCTCCTGCAGGCGTCCCGCGTAGTGGCACACGACGGATTCCGGCGTGTTCGGGGAGAAGAACCGCTCTCTGGCCAGCGCGGGTGTGCTGACATAGGGCAGTGATCTTCCGGTCACCGTCAGCTTGGCGAAATGCCACGGGTGACTTTTGATCCACCGCAGCCCGGACCGCAGCGAACCTGTCGGGGGCATGGACGCCATCAACACCGCGGCCGGCGCGTCGCGGCTCTCCAGGTATTTCTGGACCAGCACCCCGCCCATCGAATGTCCGACGATGACCGGACGCGTCGGCAACGTGTCCGCGGCGGCGGTGATGTCGGCGATGAAATCCTCGAAGGTCAGATCCTTGAGCTTCTTGTCGGTGCCGCTGCCGCCGTGCCCGCGCAGGCTCACCGCGAGCGCCCGGTAGCCCCGTCCGGCGAAGAAGTCCAGGAAGTGCTCGTCCCAGCACCACGCCGCGTGCCAGGCCCCGTGGACGAACAGCAGTGGGACCGGGTGAGATTCGCTGACCGATCCCTTGTCGATTACCTCCAGCATCGCGCTCAGCGTATACGGCGGCCTGGGTACTATCGCCGCCCATGAGCCTTGCCCAGCCCAGTCCAGGCACCACCGTCGTGATCACCGGCGCTTCGTCGGGAATCGGCGAACACATCGCCCGTGGGTTGGCCCGGCGGGGCCACCACCTCACGCTGATCGCGCGACGACGTGACCGGCTCGACGCGCTGGCCGACGAATTGCGAAGTGTCCGTTCGATTTCGGTGGAGTTGTTACCGCTGGATCTGAACGCCGAATCCGGCCGCGCCGAGGCGGTGGAGCGGCTGCGCGCCGGGTCGGTGGCGGGGCTGGTGAACAGCGCGGGGTTCGGCACCAACGGGCTGCTCCAGCACCTCCCCCCGGAGCGGGAACGCGACCAGGTGATCGTCAACGTCCTCGCGCTGACCGAGCTCACCCACGCCGCGCTGCCCGAGATGATCCGGCGCGGTAGTGGAGCGGTACTCAACATCGGCTCGATCGCCGGTTTTCAACCGCTCCCCGGCGCCGCGGTGTACTCGGCGACCAAGGCCTACGTGCAGACGTTCTCCGAGGCCGTGCACGAAGGTCTGCACGGCACCGGCGTGTCCTGCTCCGCGCTGTGCCCCGGACCGGTCCCGACCGAATGGTGGGAGATCGCCGGCGAACGACCGCCGGGCGGCAAGGTTGCGGTCTCGGTCGAGGACGTCGCCGAAGCCGGTATCGCGGCGATGCGCGAGGGCAAGCGCCTCGTCGTGCCCGGGCTGATGCCGAAACTGACCGGACTCGGCGGGCGTTTCACCCCGCGCGCACTGCTGCTGCCCGCGCTGCGGAAAGCCGCAGCGCGCCGCGGTTAGTCGTCCCCGCGGTTAATCCTCAGAACCCGAGTCGCCGGCGTCCTTGGTGTCCTTGGTGTCGGTGTCTTCGGGGGCGTCCTTCTCGGCCTCCACCTTGTCCTTGATGGACTGCACCGACGCTGAGTCGTCCCCCTCGTCGAGGCGGTGCTTGCCGGCGCCTTCGTCGGAGTCGTCGGCGCCCTCGGCCTCGTCGACCGGTTCTTCGGCCGGCTCCTCCGCGGGCTCCTCGGCCGGTTCCTCGCCGGCACCCTCCGCGGGCTCCTCGCCGGCGTCCCCGGCAGCCGAATCCTCGGCGCCTGCGGCCTGGAACTTCTTCAGCAGGCTGGTGACGGCCGCGGACTCGGGATCGGTCTGCTGCTCGTCCGGCTCCGGAGTGGCCCCCTGCGGCTGCAGCGCGGGATCGGCGCCGGAGCCCGACTCGTCGGAGTCACCGTCCGACTGGGCCGCATCGCCTGTCACGTCTTCCGGAAGCGGCGGATGCGGCTCGTAATTCTCGCCCAGCCACGGGTTGTCGTACAGGTTGTCCAGATCGCAGCTCTTGCAGAACAGCGGCGCCAGCGCCTTGGCCACCACGGCCAGCAGCCCGTTGCGCGGATTGAAGATGCTGCTGTTCTGGACGAACGGGTTGAAAGCGTCGAACAGGGACTTGGCGAGCTTGAGGGGCACCCGGATGAAATCGGACAGCGGCACGCTGGCCACCGGCTTCGGCGGGGTGGTCAGCCACTCCCAGGAGTTCTTGAACGGACCCCACGGTTCCAGCTTCACGGTGGTGCCGGCCCACGGCACGATCGAGCCGTCGAACGGGTTGGTCGAGCCCTGCTCACCCGCTTCGGGGAACGTGTAACCCTCGTACAGCTGCGACACCGGGACCTTGAACATGCCGGCGAGCAGCATGCTCATGTCGGGGCATGCCCCGGGCGTGCCGGCGCAGCCGGAGTTCATCGGCAGGTTGGCCTGCGCCCACACGCTCATCTGCTCACCGAGCACCGACGAGAACGGCTGGAACGGCATCAGCACGTCGATGAACGCCTTGAGCTTCGGCGGATCCCACTCGTCGAAGCCGAACACGTTGGTGGGCCCCCACACCTGCCAGCTGCCGGTGCCGATCATCGCGTCGGCCAGCCGGTCCATCGCCTGGATCTCCCATGCCGGGATGCTCAACAACGCGTTGAACAGATTGCCCGGGATGTAGAGCAGCGAGGAGTCGCCGAACACCGCACTGTTGGTCACCGCGACATCCGAGGCCCCCGTGTCGGTGCACAGCGCCGACGTGGGCTCGCTGTCGCAGATGTTGCTCGCCGCCGCGGTCAGAGCGACGTACCGATCGGTCGCGCGTTCGGCGATCACCTGCGGTGCGATCGGAGTGACGGAAATGACGCTGGCCCCCACCAGCGCCACGCCCGCCGTGATGTACGGCTTAACGGCAGCAGGCATGACGCCCCCTTCGAAGTCTGTGAAAATGCTGTCCCCCAACGGCAAGGAACGTAACCGACCAGCAACCGCATTGTCTAGCAAAGTGCAAACACCGCGTGTCGAACCGCAAATCGTGACGGCTACGTCAATACGTTCAGTGCGTTTTCGTCCGATTCGGCCCGAACCAGGCCCGATTGCCGTAGCGGTCCAGATGGACAACTTCGTCGACGGGTCTACGCGTGGTAGGACCGTATCGGCCCCGGGGCCAACCCAGCGGGACCACGGCGCACGGCGTTACTTCCGTAGGCAATTTCAGTACCCGGCGCGCCGACGTCAGACTCCACAGCGGCAACGTGATCAGCGACGCGCCCAGCCCCATCGACCGCGCTGCCAGCAACAAATTCTGCACGCTGGGGTAGATCGAGCCGAAGAACGCCGACGCCGCCGCATGCGGCATCGGCACATACGGCACCTTGCCGTCGCGGGCGGACAGCCGCAGGCACGCGATGACCAGCACCGGAATCTCATGGAAGTGCTCGAGCTGCCATTCGATGGCCCGCACGCTCTTGGCCATCTCCTCGTCATAGGATGCGATGTCGCGGATCGAGGTGCGGTGGAACACCCGCCACGCCAGCCGGTAGCGGCGCTGCAGCTTGCGCTTGATCTTGGGATCCTTGACCACGACGAATTCCCAATTCTGCCCGTTGGCGCCGGTGGGCGCCCGCAGCGCCAGCTCCAGGCACTTCAGCACGATCTCGTCGTCGACCGGATCCGGCAGCACCCGGCGGATCGCCCGCTGGGTCATCATCGCCTCGACCAACGGCATGTCCAGCCGGGCCAGCGCCTCGGCCGTGGTCGGAATCGGTTCCGGCACGCTCAGGCCCTCCCGTGGATCCACTCGGCGGTGAACAGCTGCATCTGCGGCACCTCCCTGCCGATCAGGTCGGCGACGTAGCGTTCGATGCGTCCGCCGACCACCGGGATCCGGACCTCGAGGGTGCCGCTGACCCGCAGGCTCGATCCCGCCGCGACCGGCGCGAGCACCATCGTGCCCGAGCCCGAACTGGGCACCCCGCGTGCGGTGATGGTGAAGTCGCCCTGCGCGCGCCCGTCGACGGCCGGCCGCCACGTCTCGGTCCGCATGATCTTGGTGTCACCGGGCAGCATCCGCGCGATCGCGCCGGGCAGCATGTCCTGGCGCAGATCCTGGGTGGTGCGCACCACCACGGTGCCGCCGGCATCGGCGTCCAGCGCATCCAGGTGCATCGAGTCGCCGCCGTAGGCGGCCAGCCGGGCCAGCCAGTAGTCGCGTTCGGCGAACGCCGCCAGCACGTCGGCGACCCCGGCGGCAGCCTCGGTCGTCACGTCGAAGGAACGGGGCACGGCCTCAGTTCCCCCGCGCTTGCTTGCCGAACGCCTTGTCGGCGACACGGGCCGCGAAGCGCCGCGACTCCTCCAGATGCTCGTCGTTGATGTTGGTGGGGGGCAGTTTCACACCCAGGTAGCGGTCCTTGTACTCCCCCGACCCCAGATAACTCGTCAGCGACAGCATCGACGGCAGTTCCCCGCCCGGGTAGGTGAAGTGGATGCCGTCGACGTAGCGGCCGCCCTTGCTCTCGGCGAGCTTTCGCACCCCTGCGAGGTTCTTGCGCCACTTGCGCCGGCACACCACGAACACCGCGAACCGCTTGCCGTCCAGCAGATTCCGCGCCTCGTGTGACTTCAGGAACGATCGCAGCGGCATCGACACCGTGTCCCACCAGGTCGGCGAACCGATGCAGATCAGGTCGTAGTCGTTGCGCCGCACCGCGTCGGGGGTGCGGATGTCGCCGGTGCGCTGCAGCGTCTGCGCAGGCAGCATGCCGAAGAACTCCGGCCACACCCGGTGCATCGGGAACCGGGAGAATCGCTGCGCGTAGCGCGGGTCGGTGAATTCGATCGGCGCCTCGGTCACCTCGTATCCCCGGTCGCGGAACACGTCGGCGGCGGCGTCGAGAACCTTCTTGGACTGTCCCGTGTAGCTGTAGTAGAGCATCAGCACCCGCGGCGGACCCGATTGAGTCACGGTCGGCCCATCCTCTCGTCATCATCGTCGACCCGACGTGCCACGCCGGGCCCTTTGCGAATAGCCTCACACACGTGAGCAACAAAGTTCCGGTCGACCTCACTGGCCCGGCGAAGACCATGCTGTCGACCCTGTACCTGAAGGCCCTCGACGCCGACTTCGACCGCCCCATCCTGGGCGACCGGTTCGCCAAGGCCGCGATCGACAAGCTCGACTTCGATTGGCGTGAACTGGAGATCACCCCGAAGTGGGCTCCGCTGTTCACGGTCCGCACCGCGCTCTACGACCGCTGGGTCCGCGAGTTCATCACCGCCCACCCCGAGTGCACCGTCGTACACCTCGGCTGCGGCCTGGACTGCCGCGTGTTCCGCGTCGACCCCGGACCCGACGTCCGTTGGTACGACGTGGATTTCCCCGAGGTGATCGCGCTGCGCGAGCAGATCTACCCCAGCCGGCCCAACTACCAGCTCATCGCGACCCCGGCGACCGAGCCGAACTGGCTCGACGAGATCCCGGCCGACCGGCCCACGCTGCTGATCGCCGAGGGCATCAGCATGTACCTGACCGAGGACGAGGGCATCGCGCTGCTGCGCCGCTTCATCGACCGCTTCGGCGTCGGCGAACTGCAGATCGACTTCTTCAACTGGCTGGCCATCAAATCGCAGAAGACGCAGTCGCTGGTGCGCACCTCCGGTTCGGTGCTGTACTGGGCGGTCAACGACCCGCAAGACATCCTCGGCAAGCTGCCCGACATCCGCTTGCTCGCCGCCACAACGTTTTTCGACGCCGAGACCTACGCCAAGACGGGTAAGGGGCTGCAGGCGGCCAAGCGTGCGGTGCGGGCGCTGCCGCCGCTGCGAAACGCACTGCAGTACCACCGCTACGCGTACGGGGACCCTACCCGGCAGGCCTGACCGGTCAGCCGGCACCGGAGCGCTTGGCCACGACGCCCCGAAGCTGCGTCTCGATCGCCGCGACGGACTTCTCACGGTCGGGGCCGTGCGAGTGGTATTCGATCATCAACTGCCCGTTGAAGATCTTGCTGGTGTAGATCTCGATGCCCGCGCCCACGGCGAAGTAGAACTCGCCGTGGCTGGCGGCCACCTCCATGTCCGGCGGGGTGCGCAGCGGGGGCACGATGCCGTTGTCGGTGAACATGACGACGTCGGGCAGGCCGGGCGGGTTGCCCACGTATTGCGGGCTGAAGTGCAGAAAGCTCTGCTGGATCACGCCTTCGGCGATGTCCTTCTTGTACGTGTCGTTGATGTCGCGGGCCAGCTCGGCGATGTCGGTGCCCGCCTCGATCTCGGCCAGATAGGTCGCGATGCCCACCGGGTTGGTGCTCTCGGTGGCCGACACCGGCGGTGACAACAGGTAGCGCAGGTCCACCGGGTACACGTACGGCACCGGGATGTTCGGGGTGTTGCGCACATTCCACTCGGCCATCAGCACGGCCGCCGACAGCAGGCTGTTCAGGCCCAGCTTGTTGGCCCGGCAGAACGCGATGATCTTCTCGGTGTCCTGTTCGGAGAGCGTGCAGTACGCCATCGGGACCAGTTGCGGCAGAACCGGATTGACCTCCGACGGGGCGCGCCGCGACGGCGGCAGGTCGTAGACGAACATCGCGGCCAGCAGCCGTTCCAGGCCGGAGCGGGTGCGCTTCTCCACGCCGCGGTTGGCCAGGATCACCTCCAGCGGTTCCGGCGCCGGGTGCACCTGGATCGGTTTGGCGGTGCCGGTGGTGACGAGGTCGGTGTAGGTGGAGAACAGTTCCTCGACGAGGCTGAACTGGTGGTGGCCGTCGGCCAGGCTGTGGTGGATGTACAGCGTCGGCTGAGCGACGCCGTCGCGGACGGTCAGGCGCAGATGCACCAGCGACACGGTCTGGTCGAACAGCAGCGGCGGCGCGGGCGCGTCGCCGGACAGTTCGACCACTTCGATGCCGGGGTGCATCAGGTCGTCGAGCACGATCTCCCACTTGCCGTCGGGCAGCTGCTCCAGATGCCCGCCGAGCACCGGATGGGCCTGCAGCAGCAGATCGAACGCGTCCGACAGCGCGTCGGCGTCCATCGGGCCTTTCACGTGCGCCGCCAGGCCGATGAAGTTGTGCGTCTCGGCGAACATCTCCTCGCTGCGCGCGAGCTTGCGGATACCCGATGAAGGAAACATCAGTGTCAGACTCCCGGGGTCAAGGTATCGGTCTCGGTGGGTCTCACGGGCCCGTCAGCCACGCTTGCTGGCCTTGCGGTATCCGATCGCCAGGGGCACCGCGCACACGGCGGCGATCCCGGCCGCCCACAACACCGAGAACAGCACGGGCTCGGCGATCGGGCCCTCCAGGGACAGGCCCCGCATGGCCTCGATCGTATAGCTGACCGGTTGGTGCTCGACGATCGGTTGCAGCCATTCCGGGTACTGGTCCAGGGGCACGAACCCGATCGAGAAGAACATCAGCATCGCGATGACGATCTCGGTGGCCTGCGGCACGATCGTGTTCGACGAGAACAGCGCCAGCGTCAGCACCGCCGCCGACAACGCGACCCCGAACAGCGCGGGCATGAACACCCACAGGATCGCGGCGAGGACGCCCTGTTCGAACCGGAACCCGAGAGCCAGGCCGACGCACATCACCACCAGCGTGATCACCACGATGCGGACGAAGTCGGCGGCCAGCCGCGACAGCAGGCCCGCGGCCCGGTGCACGGGGACGACCCAGAAGCGCGACAGCAACCCGACTTCCCGCTCGCGCATGATGCCGACCGCGCCGATGATCGCCCCCGTCATTCCGCCGACCAGGGCGACCAGCGGCACCTGGCCGTAGAGGCCGCTGTGCCCGGTGACCTCTTCGAGCACGTCGCCCAGCACGATGTCCAGGGCCACCAGGAACGCCGCGGGCATCACGAAGGACTGCACGAGCGTCGCCGGGTCGCGGCTCCAGCGGCGCAGGATGCGCCAGGTCAGCACACCTACCTGCGGCAGCAGCCGCTTCGGCGAGTTCTCCCAGATCTTCTCCCGGCGGTGCCTGCCACCGGGACGGTACGGGGCGGTCACCAGGGGCTCCGAGGATTCCAGCGTCATTCCGACCGCCGTTTCCTGGTCACCCACAGGTGCAGGGTGAGCGCCACGACGATGCAGCCGACCGCCCACGCGACCGCCGGGAACAGCACCGACCAGTTCGCCTCCGGCGCGGCACCGGAGCTGTCACCGGCCAGGGCCTGCAGCGCGTAGACCCACTGCGACAGCGGCTGATTGCGGACGAAGCCCTGGATCCAGTCCGGGAACCGTTCGACCGGCTGCAGACCCACCGACGCCAGCCCGAGCGTCAGCTGCGGGATCAGCATCATGGGCGCGGTCGCCTCCGGGTTCTGGGTAGCGATGCCGATCAGGTCGCCGATCAGCGCCAGCGCGGCGCCGATCAGCAGCACCAGCGCGACGAAGCCGACGAGGCCCGGCACGCCGTTGTCGAACCGGAAGCCGATCACATGGCCGCACGCCACCGAGACCACCAGCGCCACACAGCAGCGGTACATGCTGGCGGTCATCCGGGAGGCCAGCGGGGTGATCGCCGGGATCGGCATCGCCCGGAAGCGGCGGTTGATGCCCTGGACGGAGTCGGTCGCCGAGCGGAACGCCGCCGAGATCGCGGCGAACCAGATCGCCTGCAGCACGATCAGCGGCGTCAGGTACTGCGCGTAGCTGCTCAGCGGCTGCACCGCGCCCATCATCTGTTTGAGCGGCAGGTAGTAGCCGATGGTGAACACGATCGAGCCGACGATCTGGGTGGCCAGCTCCCCGTTGCGCAGCGTCGGAGTGATCATCCGGACGGTGAGCACCCACCATTGCTGAACCGCGGAGACCGGCGGCCGGGCAGCCGTCGGGATGGCGGACTGGTCGATCACGCGGACGCGTCCGCGGCCACGAGGTCGTCGGACTGGCCGTCCCGGCCGCGGGTGCTGTCCCCGGTCAGCGCCAGGAACACCTCGTCGAGGGACGGCCGGCGCAGCGCGATGTCCATCAGCTCGATGTGGTGTTCGCTGAGCAGGTGCAGCGCCTGCATCAGCGTGTTGGGTCCGTCCGGCGCCGGCATCGAGATCCGGTCCGAGGAGTCGCTGATCGCGGCGCGGTTCGCGGCGGGCAGCAACGGACCGAGGATGCGGGCGACCTCGGGAATGTCGCCGAGCTGGCGGGGCACGATCTCGCAGTAGGTGCCCCCGGTGCGCTCCTTGAGCTGGTCGGCGGTGCCCTCGGCGATCACGGTGCCCTTGTCGATGACGATGATGCGGTCGCTGAGGAGGTCGGCCTCCTCGAGGTACTGCGTGGTCAGCAGCGTGGCGATCCCGGCCTCTTTGAAGTCGGTGACCAGTTCCCAGATCGCCTGCCGGCTGCGGGGATCCAGGCCGGTGGTCGGCTCGTCGAGGAACACCACCTCCGGGCGCACCACCAGCCCGCAGGCGATGTCGATGCGGCGCTTCATGCCGCCCGAGTAGTTGCCGACGGGCCGGTCACCGGCATGCACCAGGTCGAACTGCTCCAGCAGTTCCTGGGCCCGCTGCTTGGCCACCTTCTTGGTCAGACCCTGCAGCCGCCCGAACATCAGCAGGTTCTCGCGACCTGTCAGCAAATCGTCCAGCGCGGCGTGCTGGCCGGTCAGCATCAACGCCCGCCGCACGCCGGAGGGGTCGCTGACGACGTCGTGGCCGGCGATGAGCGCGCGTCCGCTGTCCGGCTTGATCAACGTGGACAGAATATTCACGGTGGTGGTCTTGCCGGCCCCGTTGGGGCCGAGCAGACCGAGCACCTCGCCCCGCTCGACGTCGAAGCTGACGTCGCGCAGCGCCTGGACGGAGCCGAAGGACTTCTTGATGCCGGCGACGACCACCGCCTTGTCGGACCTGGTCATGCGCTCTCCTGAAAACCGCTCACGACAGATCGACCAGCGCCAGCTCGTCGCCGGCCGCGTCGCTCTCCTCCTCGGCGAGCGCATCCCGGGTGACCTCCAGGAGCGCCGTCGAGTACTGCCGGGCAAAGGATTCCACATCGGTGGTCCCGAGCCGGCGGCTGTCATACCACCAATCCAGGTGCAGCACTCCGCCGGTGCGGTAGACCCGCAGCTCCAGCGCGTGCCCGAGCCCGGGCAGCGCGTCGCGGATCGGCATGGCCGTGTCCGAGTCGAACCGCACCGGGGCGTCGTCGGGCTGCTCGGCCGGCACGTCCGGGATGGTGCCGACATGCGAGAACAGGATGTCGGCGGGACGGTCGGCACCCAGCACGCGCGCGGTCGGCGCGTACAGGTAGCGCAGCAGGCCGTAGCCGATGCCGTAGTGCGGAACCGCCTTGAGCGTCTCCCGCACCTCGTCGAGGGACTGGGTGGCCGAACTGTGCGTGGACGCCGACAACACCACCGGGTGGACGGTGGTGAACCAACCCACCGTGCGCTGCAGGTCGACGTCCGGCTTGAGCACCGAGCGGCCGCGGCCGCCGAGATCGACGGTCACCGCGCCCTCTCCGACCGTCGCGGCGACCGCGCGGCCGAGGGCGGCCAGCAGGATCTCCTCGACCGGCAGCCGCAGCCGCCGCCGGGCGTCGTCGATCTCGCCGGTCTCGGTCGCCGACAGCGCGGTCGACATCCGGGCCACGTCGTCGGCGCCGGGACGCTCACCCGGTTCCGGCCCGGCCACGCTGAGCGTGGACCTGCGCACGGTCTCGAACCAGTAGTCACGGCTGTCGAGCACCGCCGGATGGCTGGCCAGCCCCGCGCAGCGCTGCGACCATTCCCGCCACGACGCCGGGACGGGCGCCAGCGCGATCTCCTCGCCGGCCATCCGCTGGCTGAACGCGGTGAAGATGTCGGTGAGCAGCACATCGCGTGACACGTCATCGCCGGCGATGCCGTGCAGGCTCAGCGCCAGATACGACGCACTGCCGGCCGCGCCGCGGATGAACGTCGCGGTCAGCGGCACCACCACCTGGTGCTCGCGCACCTGCTCGTCGAGGAACGCCAGCACCGCCTCCCGCTCCTGCGGGCTGCCCTGGGTCACCCCGTCGGGCAGCTGCCGGGTCACCAGCTCGGTGAACTCGGCCGGCTCGGCGATGCGCTGATCCCAGGTGCCGGCCCGCTCCACCAGGTGCACGCGCAGCGCGTCGTGGGCGTCGGTGACCGCGGTCAGCACCGCGCGTACGTCGTCCTCGCCGACGTCGGGGCGCAGCCCGAGGATCACCGGGATGCGCCAGCGCCCGATGTCGCGCAGGCCGTGCTCGAGGAAGTACGCCACGTTCGGCGGGACCGGCGGGTGCACCGCATCGTCGAGCGTCTGGCGGGCCAGGCCGCCCTCGGCGTAGCGCGCGGTGAGCACCTTGGCCAGCGACGACACCGTCTGGTTCTCGTAGAGATCCTGCGGCGTCAGGTCCAGGCCCTCGTGGCCCGCGGTCATCGCGACGCTGATCGCGATCAGCGAGTCGCCGCCGATCTCGAAGAAGTTCGCGTTGCGGTCGATGTTCGACAGGCCCAGGCACTGCCCCCAGATGCGTTGCAGCTTGGCTTCCACCGTCGACCCGCCGCCGGCCGCCGCGGGGGCCGCACCGGCCGAGGCCGCCGCGCCGGCCATCCCGTTGCCGCCGGCTCCGCCGGCCAGCCACGCGGCGTTGGCGTTGTGCTCCACCCAGTGACGCTGCTTGGCGAACGGATAACCGGGAAGCGTGACCAGCGTGTGCTGTGCCTCGGTGCCCTGGTCGAAGTCCACCTCGACGTCGGCCGCCCACAGCTGGCCCAGCGCGAGCAGGAACGTGTCGTGGTCGTTGCGGTTCTGCGCCTGGTGCCGCATCAGCCGCACGGCGCGGTGGCGCTCACCCCACTTCGGGTGGCGCCCGGCCGACGACGTCAGCGTGCCGCCGGGGCCCGCCTCGACCAGCACGCGGTCCGGCGCGGTCAGCAGCGCGTCGAGCTCGTCGGCGAAGCGGACGGTGGCCCGGATCTGGCGGGCCCAGGTCGCCGGGTTGGTGGCCTCGGCCGCCGTCATCGTGGTCCCGGTGATGTTGGACAGCAACGGGATCTGGGGTTCGCGCAGCGTCACCCCGGACAGGAAGGCGCCGAACTCGGCGACGACGGGATCCATCAGCCGGGAGTGGAACGCGTGCGAGGTGCGCACCCGCCGGGCCGCGACGCCCTTCTCGGCCAGCGCGGCCTGGAAGGTCCGGATCGCGTCCTCGCTGCCGGCCACCACGCAGCTGCCCGGATCGTTGATTGTCGCGACGTCGACGTCCGGCGTCAGGTGTTCGGCGACCGCCGCAGGGCTCAGCGGCACCGCGACCATCACCCCGCGCGGGGCGGCGTGCATCAGCTTGGCGCGCTTGGACACCACCTTGACCGCGGTGTCGAGGTCGAACACGCCGGCGATGGTGGCCGCCGGGTACTCGCCGATGCTGTGCCCGGCCATGATCGCCGGTTCGACACCGTAGGACTGCACCAGCCTGGCCAGCGCGTACTCGACGGTGAACAGCGCCGGCTGGGCCCGGTCGGTGTGCTCCAGGTTGCGGCCCACCCCGTCGAAGATCTCCGCGCGCAGGTCGTAACCCATCTCGTCGCTGAACGCGCTCGCGCACTCGTCGAAGTGGCGGGCGAACACCGGCTCGCTGTCGTACAGCCCGCGGGCCATGCCGACGTGCTGGGCGCCCTGCCCCGGGAACAGGAACGCGACCCGCTCAGCCGAGCCGTCGGCGTCGGACACCGCCTGGCCGACGAACACGTTGTCGGTCGCCCCGTCTGCGTGAGAGGCCGACAGCACCGTCGCGGCATCGGCCGCGTCGTGCACCACGGCGGCGAGCCGCCGCGGCTCCTTGCGCCGGCGGTTCAGCGTGTACGCGGCGTCGGGCAGGCTGACCTCGTCACCGGCCCCGTCCGACGCGGCAAGGTGAGCCGCCAGCGCCGCCCGCGACTGGTCGAGGGCCTCTTCGGTGCGCGCCGACAGCACCAGCACCTGCGGCCGGGACGGCGCGGGCGCCGGCGCCGGGGTGTACGGCGCCTCTTCGAGGATGACGTGGGCGTTGGTGCCGCCGACACCGAACGAGCTCACACCCGCGCGGCGGATGCCGTCGGATTCCCACGGCCCGTCCTGGCTGCGGATGCGGAACGGTCCGCGGTCGATGTGCAACTCGGGGTTCGGACTGGTGTAGTGCAGCGTGGCCGGGATCGCCTTGTGCTCCAGGCACAGAATCGCCTTGATCAGGCCCGCGATGCCCGCGGCGGTCTCCAGGTGGCCGATGTTGGACTTCACCGAGCCCAGATAGCAAGGCGCGCTACGGGTTTCCTCGGCCAGATCGAACGCCTGGCGCAGCCCCTCGATCTCGATCGGGTCACCCAGCGGGGTGCCCGTGCCGTGGGTCTCCACGTAGGTGATCGTCGACGCGTCCACCCCGGCGATCGCGTGCGCCTCGGCGATGACCTCGGCCTGGCCCAGCGCGTTCGGCGCGGCGTAGGTCATCTTGGTCGAACCGTCGTTGTTCAGCGCCGAACCGCGGATCACCGCGTGGATGTGGTCGCCGTCCTCGACGGCGTCGGCCAGGGCCTTGAGCACCACCACACCGACGCCGCTGGCGAAGATCGTGCCGTCGGACCGCACGTCGAACGGGCGGCACTGTCCGGTCGGCGAGACCATCGCGCCCTGCTCGTACCAGTAGCCGACGTAGTGCGGGATGCGCAGCGAGGAACCGCCTGCCAGCGCGATGTCGCACTCGCCGTTGAGGATGGACTGACAGGCCAGGTGCACCGCCACCAGCGACGACGAACACGCCGCGGCCACCGACAGCGCCGGGCCGCGGAAGTCGAACTGGTGGGCCACCCGGGTGGCCAGGTGGTCCTTGTCGTTCTGCAGCGACAGGTTGACCATCTCGAAGCTGGCGCCCTGCCCGATCACCATCATCGGGTCGAAGTTCGACATCAGGTTGTGCAGCAGGTAGCCGCTCGAGCTGCTGGTGCCGAACACGCCGACGGTGGACTCCAGCTCCTTCGGGTCGTAGCCGGCGTCTTCCAGCGCGTGGAACACCGCCTGCAGGAACAGCCGGTGCTGCGGATCGAGCATCCGCGCCGCGTACGGCGTGAAGCCGAAGAAGTCGGCATCGAACTCCTCGATGCCCGGCATCAGCCCGGCCCGCCGCACGTAGCCGCGGTTGGACAGCGCCTTCTCGGTCACACCGTTGGCGAGCAGCTCGTCCTCGGAGAGGTCGACGATCGACTCGACTCCGCCCCGCAGGTTGCGCCAGAACTCCGACACCGACCCCGCGCCCGGGAACTTGCCGGCCATGCCGATGACCGCGATCGCATTGTCAGGCAACTCTCGGTCATGTTCGTCGGCGTTGTTCAAGGCACCGCTGGTCACGATCGTGGTCCCACTTTCCGCCGCGATGCGGCTCGTTGCCGCGCTGCGGCCCGCTGTTGTGCCCGTTCGCGCAGGGCGTTCGGGCGCTCGGCAGACTCCTGCTCCTCGAGCCCGAGCTGACGGATCAGATCGAGCGCGAGATCGGACAGCGTAGCGCCCTGCAGCAGCAGGGCCACCGGAGGCTCCACCCCGAAGTCGCCGCGGATGGTGTTGCGCATCCGGACCGCCATCAGCGAATCCAGACCCAGCTCGGTCAGCGGCTGCGCGACGTCGACCGCGCTGTCGTCGGAGTAGCCCATGATCGCCGAGATACGGCGACGCAGCCGCGCCACCACGACCCGGTTGACCTCGGCGGCGTCCAGCGCCTTGAGCGCCTCGGCGCCGCCCCAGTCCTCGTCGACGTCGTCGGTCTGCAGCTCACCCACCAGGTCGGCGAAGAAGCCGATCTGGTGGATCTCCGGGAACGCCGCCGCGGCGCGGTCCAGCCGCAGCCGGGCGATGCCCACCCGCGAGAACCCGGCGGCCATCACGCCGCCGAGCGCGTCGACGCCTTCGGCCGGGGTGATCGGGTCGAGCACCGAGAACCGCAGCGTGCTGGCCAGACCCACGTCGGCCCACTGGCCCCAGTTGATCGCGATCCCCGGCAGCCCCGCCGCACGGCGCCACGCGACCAGCCCGTCCAGCCATGCGTTCGCGCACGCGTACGCGGCCTGGCCGGGGGATCCCAGCAGCGACACGATCGAGGAGAAGCCCACCCACCAGTCGAGGTCCTTGTCGGCGGTGACCTCGTGCAGGCGCAGCGCACCGGCCGCCTTCGGGGCCCAGATCTTGTCCAGGCTCTCGCGGGTGAGGCCGACGAAGATCTCGTCCTCCAGCACAGCGGCCGAGTGGATCACGCCGCGCAGCGGCTTTCCGGTCTCTTCGGCGGCGGCGACCAGTCGCTCGGCGACGCCCGGGACGGCGATGTCTCCGGTGACGACGGCGATCTCGGCGCGCCCCGACAGTTCGTCGAGCGCCGACTGCACCTCGTCGGACGGCCCGCTGCGGCCGTTGAGCACCAGCCGGCCGGCGCCGTTGTCGACGAGCCAGCGCACCACGGACATGCCGACACCGCCGAGCGCGCCGGTGACGACGTAGGCGCCGTCGGAGCGCACCACGAGCTGTCCCGGGGTGGCGGGCAGGGTGGCGCGGGAGAGCCGCTCGACGAACCGGGTGCCGCCGCGCCAGGCGATCACATCGTCTGCGCCGTTCGTTTCGATCTCGGTGACCAGCGCCGCGTCGTCGCCGCCCGTGTCGAGCAGCGTGGTCTTGAGGTCCGGATGCTCGTAGGCCAGCACCCGGGCCAGGCCCTTGAGGCTGTTCGCGCCCGGATTGCCTTGAGCGTCTTCGGGTGTGACGACCTGGCCGCCTTCGTCGTCGGAGACGACCAAACCGCCTTGGGTCACCAGCCACAGCCGCGGCGCCTTGCCGTGCCAGCTGCCGACGATCGCGCGCACGGTGCCCGCTACACCCCAGATGACGTCCCGGGCGTGCTCCAGGCCGCCGGCGGCGTCGCCGCCGTCGAAGGCCGGGTTCGTCGTGAACACGACCACCCCGGCGGGCGGGAGGTCGGGATCGGCCGTCGCGGTCGCGAACGCCTCACGCACCGCGGCTTCGTCGCCGAGGTCGGCGGTGATCACCCGGCGGGTGTCGGCGCCGAACCGGCTCGCGAACTCCTGTGCGCCGGCCTTCCCGGCCTCGCCGTCGGCCAGCGCCAGCCAGCTTCCGCTGACCGGGCTGCCGGCCGGGGCTGCGGATTCGACCCAGCGCGAGTCGAATGTCTTCTGCGACAACGGAAGTGGCACGGTGCGGCGCTGGATGCGCTTCAGGTGCACGTCGTTGACCTGGGCCAGCACGGTACCGGTGTCGTCGGTGAGGGTGACGCGGCCCATCGCGTCGCCGCTGTCCTCGACCACGCCGACCAGTTCGGCGCGGCACTTGGCCCGCCTGCCGATCTGCCCGTACACCCGGATCGACCCGAAACCGACCGGCAGATAGGTGACATCGGTGGATTCCGACAGGGTCTCGTCGCTCATCGCGGCGGCCAGGCCCTGCAGCGCCGCGTCGAGCATCACCGGATGCAACGCGATGCCGCGGTGCGGGGTGGCCTCGTCGGGCAGCACGATCTCGGTGTCGGCCTTGCCGGACGACCGCACGATGCGGGTCAGCGCGGCGAACGCGTGCGCGTGGTGCGCGCCGGTGCGGCGCACCGCGGCGTAGAACTCCGACGGCGACACCGGCGTGCCGTCGGCGGCGGGCACCACCTTGGCCGGGACCGCGTCGTCTTGGGCGGCTTTCACCGAGCCCACCGCGTGCCGGGTCCAGGTGCCCGCATCGGAACGCGAGTGGATCTCGACGCGCAGCGCGCCGTCCTCACCTCCGGCGAGCTGGGTGGTCAGCCTGGTGTGCTCGTCGAGCGGCAGCATCTGCTCGACCTCGACGGCCACCTCGACCCCGGTCGTCGGCAGGCCCAGCGCCTCGCGTCCGGCGGCCAGCGCGATCTCGGCGAAACCGGCGCCCGGCATCACCGCCAGCCCGTGCACGATGTGGTCGGCCAGCCAGGGATGTGCCTGCAGACCCACGTCGGACTGCCACACATGACCGGAGCCCGCCGGCAGCTCCACGTGCAACCCCAGCAGCGGGTGCGCACCCGAAAAGCCCTGCGTCGCAGAGCGATCCGCCATCCAGTACGGCGCATGCTGCCACGCGGTCGGCGGCACGTCCACCAGCGCGCCGGCGGCGCCCTCGGGCTCCTTCACCGCCGGCGGACGCACCGCGGCCAGCTGCGCGTGGAAGGCCAGCGTCTCGGGCTGGTCCCGGTTCACGGTCGCCCCCACGTGGTACTTGCGGCTGGTGGACTGCGCGGCGAGGGTGTCCGAAATCGCATGCGTCAGCAGCGGATGCGGGCTGATCTCGATGAAGTTGCTGTGGTCGGCGCTGGCCTCGTGCACGGCCTGGGAGAACCGCACCGGGTTGCGCAGGTTGGCCGCCCAATAGTCGGCCGAGTACATCGGCGCGGCACCGGTGTACGCGACGGTGGAGACCAGCGGGATCTTCGGCGCCGCGGGCTTCAGGTAGGCCAGCGCCTCCCGCAGTTCGGGCAGCACCGGGTCGATCGTCGGATGGTGGGATGCGACGTCCACCTCGACGCGCCGGGCCAGCTTGCCCTGCGCGTCGACCGCGGCGACGAGTTCGTCGACCTGCTTGGGCGGGCCGGCGATGACCGTCTGCTTCGGCGACGCGTACACCGCGATCGTCACGTCGGGCCGGTCGGCGATCAGCTTCTCGGTGGCCTCGGCGTCGAGCTCGAGCAGCGCCATCGCGCCCTGCCCGGACAACCGCTTCATCAGCCGGGTCCGGGTGGCGATGACGTCGAAACCCTCGGCCGGGGTGAGCACCCCGGCGACCACCGCGGCGGTGGCCTCACCCATCGAGTGGCCGATCACCGCGTCGGGTTCCACGCCGTAGGACCGCCACAACTCGGTCAGCGCCAGCTGCATTCCGACCAGAACGGGCTGGATGCGGTCGATGCCGACGACCGGCTCACCGGTCTCCAGCGTCTGGCGCAGCGAGAACCCGACCTTGTCGACGAACGCCGGTTCGAGTTCGTCGACGGCCTTGGCGAACGCGGGCTCCTCGGCCAGCAGGGCCTTGCCCATGCCGGCCCACTGCGCGCCCTGACCGGAGTACAGGAACACCACGCCCTTGCCCGCGCCGCTGCGGGCGTCGTGGGCGCCGATCACGCCCGGCGCGGGGCGCCCGTCGGCCAGCGCGCGCAGGCCGGTGACCGCCTCGGCGTGGGTCCGGGCGCACACGGTGGCGATGGTCTGGTGGCGGCTGCGGTGGTGGTTGACGGTGTAGGCGACGTCGACCAGCGGCGCGGTCGCGCCGTCCCCCTCCAGCCAGTCGGCCAGCGATCCGGCGGAGGCGGCCAGCCGGGCGGGAGTCTTGCCGGAGACCACCAGCGTGACCACTCCCTGCGCCGCGTCGGCGGCCGATACGGGCTCGGGGCCCTGCTCCAGCACGATGTGGGCGTTGGTCCCGCCCATGCCGAACGAGGACACTGCGGCGCGGCGGGGATGCTCGCTCTTGGGCCACTCCCCCGCTTCCGTCGGCACGAACAGCCGCGTCGGCTTCGGGTCGATCTGGGGGTTCCACTTCTCGAAGTTCAGGTTCGGCGCGATCTTGCCGTGCTGCAGCGTCAGCACGGTCTTGATGAAGCCGGCCACGCCGGCGGCCGCCTCGAGGTGGCCCATATTGGTCTTGACGGCGCCGAGCGCGCACGGCACATCGCCCTTGCCGTACACCGCGGCCAGCGCGTCGAACTCGATCGGATCGCCCAGACCCGTTCCGGTGCCGTGGGTTTCGATGTAGTTCACGGACGCGGCGGTCACGTCGGCGGATTTCAGCGCCCGGGTGATCACGTCGCGCTGCGACGGGGCGTTCGGCGCGGTCAGGCCGTTGGAGCGGCCGTCCTGGTTGACCGCCGAACCGCGCACCACACCGACCACACGGTCACCGTCACGCACCGCGTCGGTCAGCCGCTTGAGCACGACCACGCCGGCGCCTTCTCCGCGGACGAAGCCGTCGGCACGCGAATCGAAGGCGTGGCACTTGCCGTGCGGGGACAGCATGCCCCACTTGGCAAGGGCCAGTTGGGTTTCCGGACGCAGATTCAGGCTGACCCCACCGGCCAGCGCCAGGTCGCTCTCCCGCATCCGCAGGCTCTGGCAGGCCAGGTGGATCGACACCAGCGACGACGAGCACGCGGTGTCGACCGCTACGGCGGGGCCCTTGAGCCCCAGCAGGTAGGCGATCCGGCCGACGGTGACGCTGTGCGCGTTGCCCGTCGCCGAGTACGCGTCGATGGTGTCCGGGTTGCCCGCCGACGAGTTCTGATACTCGGTGTAGTAGACGCCCATCATCACGGCGGTGCGCGTCTCGCCGACGGTGTCCGGCGCCAGGCCGGCGTTCTCCAGCGCCTCCCAGGCCACTTCGAGCAGCACCCGCTGCTGCGGGTCCATCGCGGCAGCCTCGCGGGGCGTGATGCCGAAGAACTCGGCGTCGAAACCGGCAACGTCGTCGAGGTAGGCGCCCCACTTGGTAGGCATGCGGCCCGGCGCCATCGGGTCCGGGTCGTAGAACGCGTCGCCGTCCCACCGGTCCTTCGGCACCTCGGTGACGGCGTCCACACCGTTCTCCAGCAGCTCCCAGTAGCTGTCGGGGCCGGTCACGCCGCCGGGGAACCGGCAGCCGATACCGACCACCGCGATCGGCTCCGCCCCGGCCACCCGGGAGGCCTTCTCGAACTGCTCGGCCAGCTTGCCGCGCTGTTCGGCCGACATAGCCGCGATCCGGTCGAACGTGGTCTTCATCAGATGGATCCCTCACTGCCGGCGTTCGCCGACTCGACGGAAGAGAACAGCTCGTCAAGCACGCTGAACGAGTCTGGATCGTCCTCGGGTTCTTCGGGTTCGGGTTCGTCGGCCGCGCTCTGAAGCGGTGCGAGCAGGTCGGCGACGAAGTCCGACATCTGCGAGATCGACGGGTGGTTCCACAGCATCGTCGCCGACAGATCCACGCGGACCAGTGCCTTGGCGTCGCGCAGCAGGTTCATCGCCATCATCGAGTCCAGGCCCAGCTCCGGGAACGGCATGTCGACATCGACCGCGTTCTCCGGCATCCCGAGCTCGCGCGCCAGGATGGAGCGCAGCCTGGTGCGCAGTTCGGCGATGGTCTGCTGCCGGTTCATGGCCGACCAGTCGACGAATTCGGCTGCGCCCGCGTCGTGCTCGCCGGCCGCCGGGGCGGGTGCGGACTCCACCGGGGTGTACGACAGGCCGCGGATGTCCACCCACACGGTGCCGTCGGCGCTCCTGACCGCGACGTCGACCACCAGAGTGTCTCCATCACCGGAGCGCCGGTAAGCCTCGACGACGCCGTTGGTGCCCACCGATGCGGCGACCGCGAGAGTCTCGGCGCCGGCGGGCAGCAGCAGCTGCGCGGTGTCGGCGTCGGCCAGGCGGGCCACGTGCACCGCGGCGTCCACCAGGGCGGCCGCCGGCGATTCGGTCCGGTCGGGCAGCGTGACGTCGGCGCGCGCCCCGGCGGGGGTGGCGGTGCAGTCCGAGACCGTCCACTCGAACGGCTGCCCCTCCACGCCCAGTGCGCTCTGCATCTCGGCGATCGCCGCGTCATCGAACGCCGTGCCGCTCGCGCCCTGGTCACCGCGCAGCTGTCCGGCCGGCGCGTCGGCCAGCTCGGCACTCGCGTGCCGGGTCCAGCGCTGTTCCGGGCTGTCGGGCCCCGCGCTGGACCACACCGTCAGCGCGTTGCCGTCGGCCACCACGTGGATGACCTTGGGCTGATCGGCGACGATCGGGTACTCGAACCGCACATCGCCGACCGCGACGGTCGGACCGCCACTTGAGCCTGGGCCCGCGAGCTGCGCCGCTGCGGCCGAAAGCGTCTGCAGCAGAACCGAAACCGGCACCACCTCGACACCGCGGACACGGTGCGCGACCGGGTACGAGCGCTGGCCGGGCAGAACCCTGGCGCGCCACAGGCGGTCATGCGAGGTGCCCTCGACCGGCTCGCCGAGCACGGTGCCCCAGGCGGGCGCCGCCACGGCGCTGAGGTCGGCGTCGTCGCCCGGCCCGGACACCAGGTGGTCGAGCACCTTCACCGAGGCGCGCATCCGGTACGCGTCGGCCAGCCGCGCCCAGTCGGCGCCGGCCACCACGGTCTGCACCGCGGCGTCCGGGCTGAGCACCGCGGGCAGCATCTTGATCGCCACGTCGTTGGGCATCGGTTCCAGCCCGGCGGCCTTCATCTGGGGCTGGGCGTCCGACCACGACTTCCACAAGCCCCAGTCGACGACGGTCGCCGGCAGCCCGAGGGCCCGCCGCGCATGGGCGAAGGCGTCGGCGAACGCGTTGGCCGCCGTGTAGTGGCCGACCGCCCGCGACCCCAGCAGGCCCGTGATCGAGGAGAACAGCACGAAGCGGCGCACCGGGGTGCGCAGCGACAGTTTGTGCAGCACCGCCGCGGCGTCGACCTTCGCCGCGAACATCGGGCGCAGGTCGTCGTCGGTCATGTCGGCCAGCAGCGCCTCACCACCGGCCAGCGAAGCCAGGTACACGCCGTCCAGCGGGGGAAGGTCCGCGCCGAAGCGGTCGAACACCGCGGCCATCGACGACTCGTCGGACGCGTCGGCGGCGACCTCGACCAGCGTGGTCCCGCGGGCGGACAGCTCCTCGGCCAGCTGGGCGAGCTGCGACCCGCCCCGACGGGACACCGCCACCACCGTCGAGGCGCCCATGTCGGCGAGCTGACGGATCAGGTACGGCCCCACGTTGCCGGTGGCGCCGACGACCAGATGGCTGGTGCCGCTCTCCAGTCGGGTCAGCGACACGGCCGGCAGCGGGTGCGGGACCAGTCGCGGAACACGACGCTCCGCGCCGCGGTAGACAGCCTGATCGTCGCGGTCGGAGTCGGTCGACGACAGCGCCGTGGCCTCGGCGCGCAAATACTGCGCGAGCAGCTCGGCCGGCAGGGCCTCGTCGACGTCGATGAGGCCGCCCCAGAACTCCGGGTGCTCCAGGGCCAGAGTGCGGCCCTGCCCCCACAGCACGGCGTGCGCCGGGTTCGCCCGCTCGCCGTCGGCAACCGGCTGGGCATTCCGGGTCACGACGAAAAGTCTTGGTGCTTCGGCCGTTTCGGACAACGCGACCACGAGCCGGCGCAACTGGTGGAATGTCGTATAGCTCGGCGCGGCGTCGAAGCGCCGCGCCGCGACCGGCGGTGCGTACACGACGTGCTCGACGCCGGGCAGCGCCGCCCGCACGGCGTCCGCGTCGTCGAGCACCGACAACGGCAGCGTCCGCGAGCCCGCACCCAGCAGGTCGGCCAGGTCGGTGTCGGCGTCGTCGGCCAGCACCAGCCACCCGACGTCGGGCCCGCCGGCGGGCAGGTCACGAACCGGCCAGCTCAGCCGGTGGAGCCACGCGTGCTGTTCCCCCTCGGCCGGCGCGACGTCGGCTCCGTTGTGCTTGTGCCGCACCGATTCCGCGGCAGCGGTGTGAATCCAGTGATGGGCGTGGTGCCACGGGGTGGTCGGAAGCTGCACGCGGGTCGCGCGCTGCGGTGTCTTCGGTGGGCGCACCGTGTGGGTGGCGTTGAGGTTGGTGTGGAAGGTGACCGTGTCGTTGGTGTCACGCTGCAGCGTGGCGATGCTGTGGTGGTGCGTGCCCGCGAGCGTGTCCTTGATCGCATGGCTGAGCAGCGGGTGCGGGCTCACCTCGACGAACACGGCCTTGTCGGCGCCGGCGGTGGCCACCGCGCGGGCGAACCGCACCGGGTTGCGCAGGTTGGCCACCCAGTGCCCGGCGTCGAACACGTTGGTGCCGTCGGTCGGGCGTTCGTCGGTGGTGACGATCACCGGGATGCTGGGCTGCCTGGGCTGCAGATCGGCCAGCTCGGCGCGCAGGTCGTCGAGGATCGGGTCGATGATCGGGTGGTGCGACGCGACGTCGACCTCCACGCGGCGGGCCAGCTTGTCGAGCTTGTCGACCTCGGCGATCGCGGCATCGACCTGGTCGGGCGGGCCCGCGATCACGGTCTGGTTCGGCGAGGCGTACACCGCCACGGTCAGGCCGGAATATCCGGCGATCAGCTTCTCGGCGGCCTGGGCGTCGAGCTCGAGCAGCGCCATCGCCCCCTGTCCCGACAGCCGCTTCATCAGCCGCGACCGGGTCGCGATCACCTTCAGGCCGTCGGCCGGGCGCAGCGCGCCGGACACCACCGCGGCGGTGACCTCTCCCATCGAATGGCCGATCACCGCGTCGGGCGTGACGCCGTAGGACTGCCACAGCTTGGTCAGCGCCAGCTGCACCCCGACCAGCACCGGCTGGATGCGGTCGATGCCGACCACGGTCTCCCCGCTGGTCAGCACGTCGCGCAGCGAGAACCCGGCCTGGGCGGCGAAATCGGGCTCCAGTTCGTCGACGGCGGCGGCGAACGCCGGCTCCTCGGCGAGCAGCCGCCGGCCCATGCCGGCCCACTGCGATCCCTGCCCGGAGTAGACGAACACCGTCCCCGAACCGCACGGGCCGTCGTGGACCGGCACCACGCCGGGGGCCGGGTAGCCCTCGGCCAGCGCGCGCAGCCCGGCGACGGCCTGGTCGCGGTCGGCGGCGGTGACGGTGGCGAACCTGGCGTGCTGGGCACGGCGGTGATTCACGGTGGCCGCGACGTCGGCCAGACCGATCCCGGCGGACTCCGGTGACTGCAGCCAGTCGGCCAGCCGTCCGGCCAGCGACGCGACGCGGGCCGGCGTCTTACCGGTGACGACGAGCGTGCTCACGGACGGTTCCGGTTGTGCGGCAACCGGTTCGGTGACCTCCGGGGCCTGCTCGATCACGATGTGGGCGTTGGTGCCGCTGACGCCGAACGACGACACCGCGGCGCGGCGCGGGCGCTGCAGGGCAGGCCACTGGAGGTGCTCCGACGCGATCCGGAACTTCTGCGCGCCCTCACCGGCCTGCGGGGTCAGCGTGTTGAAGTGCAGCTGCTTGGGGATGGAGCCATGGTGCACGCTCAGCACGGTCTTGATGAACCCGGTGACGCCGGCCGCCGACTCCAGATGGCCGAGGTTGGTCTTTACCGAGCCGAGCACCAGCGGCGCCGAGTCCTTGCGGTCGCCGTACACGGCCGCGAGTGCGTCGAGTTCGATCGGGTCGCCCAGTGAGGTGCCGGTGCCGTGTGCCTCGACGTAGTCGATGTCCGACGGCTCCAGCCGGGAGGTCTGCAGCGCCTTGCGCATCAGTTCCTGCTGGGCGGGGCCGTTGGGCACGGTCTGGCCGCTGCTCGCACCATCCTGGTTGACGGCGGATCCGCGGACCACGGCCAGCACCCGGTCCCCGTCGCGCAGCGCATCGGTGAGGCGCTTGAGCACCACCACCCCGGCGCCCTCGCTGCGGACGTAACCGTCGGCGTCGGCGTCGAACGTCTTGCACTTGCCGTCCGGTGCCAGCATGCCCCAGCGCGAGCAGGCGATGTTGTTCTCCGGGGACAGAATCAGGTTCACCCCGGCGGCCAGCGCGTGGTCGCTCTCACCGCGGCGCAGACTCTGGCACGCCAGATGGATCGACACCAGCGACGACGAGCACGCGGTGTCGCTCACCACCGCTGGGCCGCGCACCCCGAGGAAATACGACAGCCGGCCCGCAGCAAAGTTCGGGGCGTTGCCGAACGGGATGTAGGGGTCGATGTCCTCGGGCGCCAGCTTGCCGACGATCGAGTGGTAGTAGTCGTTGGTGGTCATCCCGATGAACACACCGGTCGATGACCCGCGCAGCGTGCGCGGATTGATGCCGGCGTCCTCCAGCGCCTCCCACGCGAGCTCGAGGAGCAGGCGCTGCTGCGGATCCATCGCCGCGGCCTCGCGCGGTGCGATCGAGAAGAACTCGGCGTCGAACTCATCCGGCTGCCACGACGTCAGGAAGCCGCCCTCGCGGTTGACGATCGTGCCCGGCACGCTGTAGTCCGGCGAGTAGAACTCGTCGGCATCCCACCGGTCGGCGGGCACCCGGATGACGCCACTCTCGCCGTCGCACAACAACTTCCAGAAGTCGTCGGCGTTGTCGACGCCGCCGGGCAGCCGGCAGCCGATGCCGACCACGGCGATCGGTTCGGTCTCGGTCTTCTCCGCCGCCGCCAGCCGCGCGGTCAGGTCGTCGATCTTGCGCAGGGCCTCGGTGATGATCGCGCGGCGATCAGGTGACGCGGACGGCTTTGAGGACGCTTGGGTCATTCCACTCAACTCAATCTTTCCGAAAGTCTCGCCAGCAATTCGTCCTCGGCAAGGTCGTCGTAGGCGTCCTCATCGACCCCTTCGCCTCCCACGCCGTCATTGGCGTGGTCCCCACCCTCGGTACCGGCGGTCTCGATTATCTCAGGAAGCACCGTTGCCAGATAATCGGTGAGCGCTTCGACGGTCGGATAGTCGAAGACCACGGACGCGGGCAGCGCCTCACCTAGGCTTTCGCTCAGCGAACGCTGCAACGTTACGCTCATCAGCGAATCCATTCCGAACTGGAAGAACCCGACCGTCGGGTCCAGCGTGTGGGTCGAGGCAAGGCCCATTGCGGCCGCGACCTGCGCCAACACGTGGTCGGTGAGCACCTCCAGGCGCCGCTGCGGCTCACAGTCTTTCAGCTCCTGGCGAAATCGGGTGTCCCCCGCCGGCAAAACCTGGCCCGTAGAGGTCTCCTCGGCGAGCAGGTCGTCGAGAATGTGCAGCTGCGCCCGGGTGTGATAAGCGGCGGCCAGCCGCGGCCAGTCCGCGGCCACCACGGTCGCGCGGGCCGGCGCCTGCGGTCCCACGAAGGAACGCAACGCGGTGATCGCCACCGCGTCGTCCATCGGTTCCAGCCCGGACTCCCCGGTGGCCTGCCGCTCGAACCCGGTCTGCACGTCGGCCAGCGACTTCCACAGGCCCCAGTTGATCGCGCACGCCGGCAGACCGGCGGCGCGGCGGGCGAACGCGAACGTGTCCAGGAACGTCGTCGTGGCCGCGTAGTGGGCCAGCCAGCGCGACCCGAGCACACCGGAGATCGACGAGAACAGCACGAACTGCTCAACCGGATGCCCGAGCGAGAGCTTGTGCAGCAGGGCGACGGCGTCCATCTTGGGCCGGAACATCGCCACGACGTCGTCGCGGCTCATCTCGGCCAGCGTGACCGGACCGCCGCTCATCGCCGCGAGGTAGATGCCCTTGAGCGGCGGCAGGTCGGCGCCGAACCGGTCGAACACCGCGCGCAGCGACGTCTCGTCCGAGGCGTCTGCGGCGGCGGTGACCAGCGTGGCGCCCGATTCGGCCAGCCGCGCGGTCAGCTCGTCGAGCCGGTTGCCCGGGTTGCGCGACACCGCGACGACGGTCTTCGCGCCCATCGCGACGAGCTGCTCGATCAGGCCGGGACCGATGTTGCCGGTCGCGCCGATCACCAGATGTGCGCCGTCGGCGTCGAGGGTCTCGGCGCCGGCCGAGGCCGGAGGCAGCGCGTGCATCAGCCGGGCCACCCGACGGGTGCCGGCCCGGTAGACCACCTGGTCCTCCCCGTCATCGGCGTGCGCCTCGGCCAGCACCCACCTCGCCGCGACCACGGCGGGCACCGACTCGTCGATGTCGATGGCCCCGCCCCAGATCTCGGGGTGCTCCAGCGCCAGCGTGCGGCCCAGACCCCACAGCACGGCCTGGGCGGGGTTGGCGCGGTCCCCCACCTCGACCGGCTGGGCGTTGCGCGTCAACAGGAACAACTGCGGAGCCGCCCCCGAACCGGCCGCGGTCGTCGCGGTCGACGCGATCGTGCGGCCGGTCTCGAAGATGTCGTAGCCCAGCTCGTCCCCGCCCGTCGGCGCATACACCACGTGCGTGGCACCGGCGAGGTCGGTGCCGTCGCCGGTGGCGACGGGACGGCCGAGCAGCCGGCCCATCTCAGAGGCCAGCGCGTCGTCGCCGACGACCACCCAGCTTGCGTCCCCGGCGGATGCGGAATCAGGTTGTGCGGCAAGAACTTTGGCCGGCCAGGTGAGTTCGCAGAACCACTCCGGCGGCACCGCGCTGTCCGCCGGCAACGCACCGCCACGCGCCGCACCGCCGCGGCGCAGCGGACGCACGTCCACCCAGTGCCGGCCGCGCAGCCACGGTGTCGTGGGCAGCACGACGTGCGGTTCGGCGCGATGGGCGGTGTGCGGGGGCCGCGACGTGTGGGTGGCGTTCACGTTCGCGCGGAACGTCACCGCGTCGTCGGTGTCGCGGGCCAGCGTGCCGATCGTGCGGTGATCCGGAACGTCGGCCAACGTGTCGGCGATCGCCTGCCCCAGCGTCGAGTGCGGGCTGATCTCGATGAACGTCCCGTGGCCGGCGGCGGCGGCCTCGATGGCCTGGCTGAACTTGACCGGTTGGCGCACGTTGGCCACCCAGTAGTCTGCGTCCAGCGTCGGCGCATCCCCCGCCTCGGTGACCGTCGACAGGAACGGCAGTGCCGGGATGTTGGGCTCGATGCCGGCCAGTGCCTCCCGGATCTCGGGCAGCACCGGGTCCATCAGCGCGGTGTGCGACGCGACCACCATGTTGACGCGGCGGGCGAACGTGTTCTGGGCGGTGACGGCGGCGATGACGGCGTCGACCTGGTCGGGCAGGCCGGCCACCACGGTCTGGCGCGGCGACAGGTACCCGGCGATCTCGACGCTGGGATGGGCGGCGACGATGCGCGCCGCGGTCTCGTCGGCGGCCAGGTTCAGCAGGGCGACGGCGCCTTGGCCGGCCAGCCGGGACATGATCGACGAACGGGCGGCGATCACCTTCAGTCCGTCCGAAAGGCTCAGCGCGCCGGCCACGACGGCGGCGGTGACCTCACCCATGGAATGGCCGATGACCGCGTCGGGATGCACGCCATAGGAGCGCCACAGCTCGGTCAGGGCCAGCTGCAGCCCCATTAGCACCGGCTGTACCTGCGCGTCGCCGCTGACGGTGTCCCCGTTGGCGATGATGTCGTGTAGCGAGAAGCCCACCTGCTCGACGAAGACCGGTTCAATCTCGGCCAGAGCCGAAGCGAAGGCCGGTTCCTCGGCCAACAGCCCGCGGGCCATACCCGGCCACTGCGAACCCTGCCCGGAATACACGAACACCGTGCCCGGCTTCGGATTCCCGTCGGCCGCACCGACGACGCCGGGCGCCGACTGGCCCGCTGCCAGCGCCAGCAGGCCGCCGATGGCCTGGTCGCGGTCGCGTGCGGCCACCGTGGCGAACTTGGCGTGCTGGGTGCGGTGATGGTTGAGCGTGTGCGCGACCTCGGCCACCGGCACGTCGGCGCCCTCGCCGGCCATCCACTCGGCCAGTGTCGCCGCCTGCGATGCGATCCGCTCCGGTGAGCGTCCGGACACCACCAGCGTCGTGACGGCTTCCGGCTCGTCGGCGGGCGCCGGCGGCAGCACCGGCGGCTGCTCGATCACGACGTGGGCGTTGGTGCCGCCGAACCCGAACGACGAGATCCCCGCCCGCCGCGGCCGCCCCGCCGCGGCCCACTCGGTGTGCTCGGCGACGACCTTGAGCCGCAACTTCTCGAACGGGATGTGCGGGTTGGGCTGCTGGTAGCCCAGGTTGGCCGGAATCGTGTGGTGCTGCAACGCCAGCACCGCCTTGGCGAACCCGGCGATACCCGCCGCGGCCTCCAGATGGCCCAGGTTCGACTTCACCGCCCCCAGCAGCAACGGCGCGTCGGCTGGACGTCCCTTGCCCAGCACGGTGCCCAGCGCCCGGGCCTCGATCGGATCGCCCAGCAGCGTGCCGGTGCCGTGCGCCTCCACGTAGTCGACCTCGCGGGGATCCACTCCGGCCGCCGCGTAGGCGGCGCGCAGCACCGCCATCTGCGCCGACGGGTTCGGCGCCATCAGCCCGTTGGAGCGACCGTCCTGGTTGATCGCCGATCCGCGGATGACCGCGAGCACGCGGTCGCCGTCGCGCAGCGCGTCGGACAGCCGCTTGAGCACCGCCACCCCGCAGCCCTCGCCGCGCACGAAACCGTCGGCGGCGGCGTCGAACGCGTGACACCGACCCGTCGGCGACATCGCCTCGGCCTGGTCGAAGCTGCGGGTCGGCGCCGGGGACAGCAGCAGGTTCACACCCGCAGCCAGCGCCAGTTCCGAGTCGCCCGAGCGCAGGCTCTGGCAGGCCAGGTGGATCGCCACCAGAGACGACGAACACGCGGTGTCCACCGTGACCGACGGGCCGCGCAGATCGAAGTAGTACGACACCCGGTTGGCGATGATGCTCAACGCCCCGCCGGTGCTGTACCAGGCGTCGATGCCACTCAGGTCCGTCGACCCGAGCTGGGCGTAATCGGCGGCGCTCGCCCCGGCGAAGACACCGGTGGCCGTCTCGGCCAGCGCATCGGCCGCGATACCGGCGTTCTCCAGCGCCTCCTGGGTGACCTCGAGCAGCAGCCGCTGCTGCGGGTCCATCCGGGTCGCCTCACGGGGGATGATCTCGAAGAACTCGGCGTCGAAGGCGTCCAGGTCGCGCAGGAACGCGCCCCACCGGGTGGTGCCGGCCAGCGCGGCGGCGCCCTCGGGGGTGCCGTCGTCGAACCACGACCAGCGGTCCTCCGGCACCTCCCGCACCGATGAGCGGCCCTCCATCAGGAACCGCCAGTACGCGTCGGGGCCGGCGATGTTGCCGTCGACGTCGTCACCGCCGGGCAGCCGCAACCCCAGCCCGATCACCGCGATCGGCTCGTTCATCGACGCCGGGCGGTCCGTTCCGCGGCCCGGGTCGACGGGCTCGACCTCACCGCCGGTCAGGAACTTGGCGAGCGCGTCCACCGTCGGGTACTGCCAGAAGTCGACCGGGGACACGGTGCGGCCCAGGAATTCGGAGAGGACACCGGTGAGCACCACCGCATCGCGGGACCCCACCCCGAGATCGTGCATCGAGGCACCGCGTTCGATGTGCTCGAGACTGCAACCGTTGTTCGTGACCAAATAGTCGATCAACCAGCGACGTACAGCAGCCTCGTCGAAGGCAGACGTCATGTAGTGGCGTCCAGACGGCTGAACTTCTCGGAGCGGTACAGCTCGACGCAGGACGCGCGGCGCACCTTCCCGCTGGTGGTCAGCGGCAGTGAACCCGGCGCCACCAATGCGAAGTCGGACAGCCGAACGCTGTGCGTCATCGAGATCGCCGATGTCACCTGCTGCTTGACGGACTCCAGCACCGATTCGTCGAGCTGCTTCTTCAGCTCCGCGATCACCACCAGCTTCTCGGTGGCCTCGTCCGGCACCGAGATCGCCGCGACCCGGCCGCCGGTGAACTCGGCGACGGTGGCCTCGATGTCGTCCGGGTAGTGGTTGCGCCCGTCGACGATCAGCAGGTCCTTGATGCGCCCGATGATGTACAGCTCATCGTCGAACATCACGCCGAGGTCGCCGGTGCGCAACCACGGGCCCTTGGGGGTACCGGTGCTCGGCTCGGCGAGCTGCGCGGCGAACAGCTCGCTCAGCTTCGGGTTGTGCCAGTAGCCGGCCGCCACGTGCTCGCCGTGCAGCCAGACCTCGCCGATCTTGCCGGCGGGGTTCTCGGTCTGGGCGTCGGGATCGACCACGCGCACCGTCGTCGACCGCGGCACACCGCATCCGATCAGTTCGGCGCCGTTCTCATCGTCGCAGCGCTCGGCGTGCCCGGCGGCGAGCTTCTCAAAGTCGAAGCGCACCGCGGTCGGCGGTCGGCCGCCCGCGGACGCCACCACGTACACGGTGGCCTCGGCCAGGCCGTAGGACGGCCGCATCGCCGAGCCGGGCAGGCCGAATGCGGCGAAGCGCTCGTTGAACCGCCGCACCGTCGCGCCGTGCACGCGCTCGGCGCCGTTGATCATGACCACGACGGAGCTGAGGTCCTTACCGGCGAGGTCCTCGTCCTTGGTGCGCTTCACGGCGAGCTCGAACGCGAAGTTCGGTGCGGCGGTGAACGCGCTGGGGTGCGAACCCAGCTGCTGCATCCAGCGGGCCGGTCTCTGCATGAAGGCCACCGGGCTCATCAGCACCGCCGGGCGGCCCAGCATCATCGGGATGAACACTCCGACGATCAGCCCCATGTCGTGGTAGAAGGGCAGCCACGACACGATCGTGGTGTCCGCCGGCACTCCGTCGGGATAGGCCTCGTAGTAGTCGGCGAGCAGCTGCTCAAGATTGGCCAGCACGTTCTTGTGGGTGACCACCACGCCGGCGGGCTGCCGGGTGGAGCCGGACGTGTACTGCAAATAGGCCGTCTTGGGCAACGCGGCCGGCGGGGCCGCCTTGGCCGCAGAGTCGAAGTCCAACGTGTCGACCTCGAGGAACTTCGGCGGCCGCTGCTTCGGGTCGGCCTGGCCGTACTTGCGGACCTCGTCGACCACCGCCGAGGTGGTCAACACCACCACCGGGGTGGAGTCCTTCATGGCGCCCGTCACGCGCTCGTCGTGGTGGCGGGTCTGCGGCATCGACAGCGGCACCGCGATGAACCCGGCCGCGATCGCGCCGAGGAATCCGATGATGTACTCCAGGCTCTGCGGAGCCAGGATGACCGCCCTGTCCCCCGGCGAACCGAGCTTGGCCAGCTTCTCGGCGACGATCAGCGCGCGCTCGTGCACCTCCGACCATGTCAGGCTTTCGGAGACACCTGCCGGGTCAACTTCGTAGTCGACGAAGGTGTACGCGATGTCGTCGGGCTGCTGCTGCGCGCGGTCGGCGAGGACCGCTGGGATCGTGGCTTCAGACAACGCCATCTCCTACATCCTTTCAATCGTCTCCCGACATGGTCTCGTGCATCGGGGCAATCAGGGAAATCAGTTCTCAACGCTGTCGAACAGCGAGTCGAGCAAGCTGTCGCCCGACTCGTCGTTCACATCGTCGTCACCGCCGGTGTCGGGGGCCAGCTGAGCGGCCAGGTAGCCGGCGAACGAATCGATCGTCGGGTGGTTGAACAGCATCGTCGCCGACAACTCCAACCCGACCAGACGCTCCACCTCGCGGCGGATCGACATGGCCATCACCGAGTTCAGACCCATCTCGGCGAAGGGCCGATCGGTGTGGACGTCGCTCTCGGGCAGCCGCAGCTCGGTGGCCAGGATGCCGCGCAGCCCCTCCTCCAGTTCGGACCGCAGCTCCTCGGGGGTCATCGCCGCCCAGTCGCGGGTCGGCGCGGCCCGGTGCGTGTCGGAGGTGACCGCCGCGGCATCCTCTGCGGACTGCATCGGCGCCATCACGGCCTGGGCGATGTCGAAGCGGGTGACGAAGTCCCACGCCGCGAACGCCTCGGCAGGCATCACGGGGCGTGATCCGACGCGCTCCAGCTCGGAGATCACCACCTGGGCCTCGCTGCCGAAGCCGAGCCCCTGCCAGGCCACCCAGTCCAGGCTGACGGTGTTGTCGCCCTGGCTGTGCCGTGACCGCGCCAGCGCGTCGAGGTACGCGTTGCCCGCCGCGTAGGCGCCCTGCCCGGGGATGCCGAACACCGCACCGGCCGAGGCGGCCAGGTACAGGAAGTCCAGGCTGCCGACCGGGAAGATCTCGTCGAGCACCGTCGCACCGGCGATCTTCGGCCACACTGTGCGGTGCACGCGGTCAGCCTCGATCTCGGTGAGCAGCTGGGCCTCGGTCATGCCCGCGGCGTGGATGACGCCGCGGATCGGCGGCGCGCCGTCCGCGTCGCGCCGCTGGAGCATCGCGGTCACCGCGTCGGCGGACGCGATGTCGAGGGCCACGGTGTCGACCGCCACGCCTCGCTGCTCCAGTGCACGGATCGCGCTGATCTTCTGGCGCATGGCGTCGTCGGTGGCGTCGTCCCAGCTGCGGCGAGGCGGCATCGCGGTACGGCCGGCCAGCACCACGCGTCGTGCGCCGCGGTCGGCCAGCCAGTCGGCCATCAGCAGGCCCAACACCCCCATACCGCCGGTGATCAGGTACGCCGCGTCCGGCCGGCACCGCAGGGTGTCCCGGACGGGGGCGTCGCCGATCTCGGCCAGCGCCGACGTGCGCAGCGCTCCGTCCCGCAGGATCGCCACCGACTTGACCGGGGTCGGCAGCACCGCCGCGAACGACTCGGCCGACGGCTGCTCGGCGGGCAGGTCGACCAGGCCGCCCCACAGCTGGGGTTGCTCGGCACCGACCACCCCGGCCAGACCCCACAGCGGGCTCTGTCGCAGAGCTGCCGGGGATGCGGACTCGTACACCCCGCGGGTGACGATCCACAGCGTTGCCGGATGGCGCGGCTCGCGGTCGGCGAGCGTGCCGACCAGCTCTGCCACCTCGGTGGTCAACCGCACCGCGGCGTCCTGATCGCTGTCGGCCTGATCGCCGTCGACCGGGCCCGGCTCGGCGACGTAGACCACGAAGCGGGCGTCGGCCACGTCGGCCTCGGCATGCCCGGCGGCGGTGACCGCGTCACGCACCGCCCGCGCGGTCTCGCCGGCACCGACCACCGCGACCGGACCGGTGTCGGTGCGGGCCTCGTCGTCCGGCGTCCACGGCTGCCAGTCGAGCCGGTGTGCGACGCGCTGCGGATCCGCGGCGGCCGACGCGGTGACCGAGCCGATCTCGACGGGCGTGTAGCGCAGCCCGGAGATCCGGGCGTAGCGCGTGCCGTCCTCGCCGCTGAGGGTGAGGTCGACGACCAGGTCGTCGCCGTCGCGCCCACGGTTGTGCGCCGTGACGACGGCGCGGGTGACGGCTTTCGCCCCTTCCCACCGGACACTGTCGGCAGCGGACGGCACCATCAGGCCCGGCGTCGAGGAGTCGACGAGCCGGCCGAGATTGACCGCGGCGTCGAGCAGGCCCGCCGGCGCTCCGGAGGCCAGCTCGACCACGGTGCGCAGCTCGCCCGACGCGCTCTCGTGCGACGCGGCGGTCCACGGGTAGGCCAGGCCCTCGATACCCCACGCGTTGTGGAGTTCGGTCAGGGCTGCCGGATCGTAGGCCGAGGACGGCACGGCCGGCGCGGAGCCGTCGGTGACCCGGTGGGCGAGCCGTGCGCTCACATGCCGGATCCAGCGCTGCGGCGCGTCCTCGTCGCCGCCGGCGGGCGCCGACGAGATCGTGATCGTGTCACCGTCGCTGAACACCTGCACCAGGCGCGCCCCGTCGACGGTGATCGGGAAGTCGAACCGGACGTCGGTCACCGCGGATGCGCCGGTGCGGGATGCGGCCAGCGACAGCGTCTGCAGCAGCACCGACAGCGGAACGATCTCGACCCCGGCGAACTTGTGCGAGTTCGGGTACGGCCGCGCCTGCGGCGCCAGCCGGGCCTGCCACAGGTGTCCCGGCTGGGGGCCCGCGACGGCGGTGTGTGACCCGAGCACCGTGTCCGGGCTCGGCGCCGACGCACCCGAGGGTGCTTGCTTGCGGATGGCCCAGTGGCGGGTGTGGTGCCACGGCGTGGTCGGCAGCGGCACGTGCGGCTCGCCGCGGTGCGGCGTCTCCGGCGCGTGGGTGGTGGACGTCGCGTTCAGTGCGGTGTGGAACGTCAGCGTGTCGTCGGTGTCGCGGGCCAGCGTGCCCAGGCTGACGTGGCTCGCCGACGCCAGCGTGTCGTCGACCGCATAGGTCAGGATCGGGTTGGCGCTGACCTCGATGAACGTGCCGATCTCGGCCGCGGCGGCCTCGATGGCCTGGCTGAACTTGACCGGCCGGCGCACGTTGGCCACCCAGTAGTCGGCATCGAGGGTCGGTTCGCCGTCCGGCTCAGTGACCGTCGACAGGAACGGCAGGTTCGGCGTCCGCGGGGTTAGCCCGGCCAGCGCCTCGCGTAGATCCGGCAGCACCGGGTCCATCAGCGCGGTATGCGAGGCCACCTCCATGTTGACGCGGCGGGCGAACCGGTCCTGGGCGGTGACGGCGGCGATGACGGCGTCGACCTGGTCGGGCAGGCCGGCCACCACGGTCTGGCGCGGCGACACATAGCCGGCGATCTCGACGCTGGGATAGTCCGCCACGAACGCCGTGGCGGCCTCCGGATCGAGCTCGATCAGCGCGACGGCGCCTTGGCCGGCCAGCCGGGACATGATCGACGAACGGGCCGCGATCACCTTCAGTCCGTCCGAAAGGCTCAGCGCGCCGGCCACGACAGCGGCGGTGACCTCGCCCATGGAATGGCCGATGACCGCGTCGGGATGCACGCCATAGGAACGCCACAGCTCGGTCAGGGCCAGCTGCAGCCCCATCAGCACCGGCTGTACCTGCGCGTCGCCGCTGACGGTGTCCCCGTTGGCGATGATGTCGTGCAGCGAGAAGCCCACCTGCTCGACGAAGACCGGTTCGATCTCGGCCAGAGCCGAAGCGAAGGCCGGTTCCTCGGCCAACAGCCCGCGGGCCATACCCGGCCACTGCGAACCCTGCCCGGAATACACGAACACCGTGCCCGGCTTGCGTGCGGCTGTCGGGGCGGACACCACACCGGGCGCACTCTGCCCGGCGGCCAGCGCCTGCAGGCCCGCGATGGCCTGGTCGCGGTCGCGTGCGGCGACCGTGGCGAATTTGTTGTGCTGGGTGCGGTGATGGTTGAGGGTGTGCGCGACCTCGGCCAGCGGCACGTCGGCGCCCTCGCCGGCCATCCACTCGGCCAGCATCGCCGCCTGCGATGCGATCCGCTCCGGTGAGCGTCCGGACACCACCAGCGTGGTGACAGCGCCGGATTCTCCGGCGGGCGCCGGCGCGGACACCGGCGGCTGCTCGATCACGACGTGGGCGTTGGTGCCGCCGAACCCGAACGACGAGATCCCCGCCCGCCGCGGCCGCCCCGGCTGGGCAGGCCATTCGGTGTGCTCGGCGACGACCTTCAGTCGCAGATTGTCGAACGGGATGTGCGGGTTGGGCTGCTGGTAGCCGAGGTTGGCCGGAATCGTGTGGTGCTGCAACGCCAGCACCGCCTTGGCGAACCCGGCGATACCCGCCGCGGCTTCCAGATGGCCCAGGTTCGACTTCACCGCGCCCAGCAGCAGCGGCGCGTCGGCGGGTCGACCGCGGCCCAGCACCGTGCCCAGCGCCCGGGCTTCGATCGGATCGCCCAGCAGCGTGCCGGTGCCGTGGGTCTCGACGTAGTCGACCTCACGGGGCTCGATGCCCGCAGCCGAGTACGCCGACCGCAGCACGGCCATCTGCGCGGCCGGGTTGGGCGCCATCAGCCCGTTGGAGCGGCCGTCCTGATTCACGGCCGAGCCGCGGATGACGGCCAGGATGCGGTCGCCGTCGCGTTGCGCGTCGGACAGCCGCTTGAGCACCGCCACCCCGCAGCCCTCGCCGCGCACGAAACCGTCGGCGCTGGCGTCGAACGCGTGACACTGGCCCGACTTGGACATCGCCTCGAGCTGGTCGAAGCTGCGGGTGACCGCCGGGGACAGCAGCAGGTTCACTCCCGCGGCCAGCGCCATGTTCGAGTCGCCCGAGCGCAGGCTCTGGCAGGCCAGGTGGATGGTGACCAGGGATGACGAGCATGCCGTGTCGATGGTGACCGACGGGCCGCGCAGATCGAAGTAGTACGACACCCGGTTGGCGATGATGCTCAACGCCCCGCCGGTGCCCGACCATGAGTCGACGTCACCGAGATCGACAGTGGACAGATAGCCGTACTCGCCGAGGCACGCCGCGGCGAACACGCCGGTCTGTGAATGCCGCAGCGTGTGGGCCGGGATACCGGCGTTCTCCAGCGCCTCCTGGGTGACCTCGAGCAGCAGCCGCTGCTGGGGGTCCATCTTGTCGGCCTCGCTGGGCGAGATCTCGAAGAACTCGGCGTCGAAGGCATCTAGGTCGCGCAGGAACGCTCCCCACCGGGTGGTGCCGGCCAGCGCGGCGGCCGCCTCCGGGGTGTTGATCTGGAACGACGCCCAGCGGTCCTCGGGCACCTGACGCACCGACGACCGGCCGTCCATCAGGAACTGCCAGTACGCGTCCGGGCCGGCGATGTTGCCCTCGAGATCGGCGCCACCCGGGAACCGGCAGCCCAGCCCGATCACCGCGATCGGCTCGTCGACCGTGCTGTACTCGCGTACCACGGGCGCCTCGGCAGCGGGCTCGACCTCACCGCCGGTGAGGAACTTCGCCAACGCGTTGATCGTCGGGTACTGCCAGAACTCCACCGGCGAGACCGTGCGGCCCAGCAACTCGGAGAGTTCGCCGGTCAGCACGACGGCGTCGCTGGAGCCGACGGCCAGGTCGTTCAGAGGGGCATTGAAATCGATCTCGTCGGGACTGCAACCGATGTTGGTGACCAGATAGTCGACCAACCAGTGCCGGATTGCGTCCTCGTCGAAAGCAGAGGTCATGTAGTGACGTCCAACCGGCTGAACTCGTCCTGTCGATACCTGTCGACACAGGCCGAGCGCCGAATCTTTCCGCTAGTAGTGATGGGGATGGAACCGGGTGCCACCAGCACCAGGTCGGCCACGCGCACGCTGTGTGAGCGTTTGATCGCCGAGGCGACCTCTCGCTTGACGGCCCGCAGCTTGTCCAGGGCCTCGGCTTCGGAACTGCCCTTCTTCTTCAGCTCGGCGATGGCGACGAGCTGCTCGCTGGTGTCGTCGAGCACCGAGATCGCCGCGACCCGGCCGCCGGTGATCTCCTGGATGGTGGCCTCGATGTCGTCCGGGTAGTGGTTGCGCCCGTCGACGATCAGCAGGTCCTTGATCCGGCCGATGATGAACATCTCGCCCTCGGACATCACGCCGAGGTCGCCGGTCTTGAGCCACGGGCCCACCGGGGTGCCCTCGGACGGGTTGACGATCTCGCCACCGAAGGTGCGCTCGGTCTGCTGCGGGTTGCGCCAGTAGCCCGACGCGACCTGCTCGCCGTGCACCCAGATCTCGCCGATCTTGCCGTCCGGATTCTCGGTGCGGGTCTCGGGATCAACGATCCGCACGGTGGACGAGCGCGGCGTGCCGTAGCTCACCAGTTCGGTGCCCGACTCCGAGCCGCAGCGCTCGGCATGGCCGGCGGAGAGCTTCTCGTAGTCGAATCGCACCGTCGCCGGGGTGTGCCCGGTCGGCGCCGAGATCACATACAGGGTGGCCTCGGCCAGCCCGTAGGACGGCCGTACGGTGGTGTCCGGCATGTTGAACTGTGCGAAGCGCTCGTTGAAGCGGCGGATGGTCGCCGAGTGGATGCGCTCGCTGCCGCTGATGATGCCCAGCACGTCGCCCAGGTCCAGGCCCTCCATGTCGGCGTCGGAGGTGCGTCGCACCGACAGCTCGAAGGCGAAGTTCGGCGCCGCCGACCACGAGTGGGGGTTGATCGCGAGCTGCTGGATCCAGCGCGCCGGCTTCTGCAGGAAGGCCACCGGGCTCATCAGCACCGCGGGCCGGCCCCAGGTGCCGTCCGGGCCGTCCGGCGGGCACAGCAGCGTGGCGAACACACCCTGGATCAGGCCCATGTCGTGATAGAAGGGCAGCCACGACACCATCGTCGTGTCCTGTGGCGGCACGCCGCCACGGTGCGACATGTAGTCGGTGAAGATCTGCTCGAGGTTCGCGATCACGTTCCGGTGGGTCATGATCACGCCGGCCGGCGACCGCGTCGAGCCCGAGGTGTACTGCAGGTAGGCGGTCTTGGGCAGGGGCCCGACGTTCACCTCGACCGTGCGTGGCGAATCGAAGTCGAGTGCGTCCACCTCGATCACGGCCGGGGGCGTCCCGCCCGGAAGCCCGCCGACATAGGTCATGATGTCGCCGACGACGGCCGAGGTGGTGAGCACGGCCACCGGCTGGCAGTCCCGCAGCGCGCCGTTCACGCGCTCGTCGAGCTGGCCCATGGCCGGCACCGGCAGCGGCACGGCGATGAAACCGGCGGCCATCGCGCCGTAGAAGGCGATGATGTACTCCAGGCCCTGGGGCGCGAGGATCGCGGCCCGATCACCCTTGGAACCGTGGCGGAGCAGCTCCTCGGCGACTACCTGAACCCGGTGGTGAACCTCAGACCACGTCAGCGATTCGGCGAAGCCCGCCGGGTCGACGTCATAATCGATGAACGTGTAGGCCACGTCATCGGGTTGCAGGCGCGCACGCTCGGCGAGCAGGCCGGGAATGGTCGACTCAAGCAACGGCATGGCGACGTCCTTTCATTATCTTCCGCGCCCCGGCTTCATCGCCGTGGATGGATGACCCCTTCGCAGCTCTTGGCCGCACATTCCCCCGCTCGCCGGAAGGCTAACACTGACCCGTCAATTTTGTTGAGCAATCCGACCATGGATTAGACCACGACATGCTTGCCAGAGGGAAGTTGGCGGATTCCGGCATTTTTCGCCCGTTTTGTGCATAGGGAAGCACTTCCCGCCCGATGTACAGCGTGCTCACAGTTTTGCCAGGCGTAGAAACAGCCCACTTGACACCAGGTATCCGGGTTGCTCCATGGGTGTGACGTGCGGGTACGCGGTTACGCCGACGGCGTCGACGAAAACAGTGCTCGGATCGTCTTGACGCGCGCGTAAGGCGTTTGCCGAGATCGCACGCTCGCGTCAATTAAATATCTGACTCGCCGGTAAGTTGTGGGCCCGTACCGGTGGCAGACGGGTGCGCCGACGGGCTCCGCACGGGGGTGCGTCGCGCGGCTGCGGGCGAGCGATTCGTGTGACTCCTGTGGTGAAAACCACAGCGTGTGCGCTATGGGGATATCTGCGCCCAGAGCTTGGCTTCGATGTCGGGCACCACGTCGTCGAGGTGATCATTGAGGTAAAAGTGGTGCCCGGGCAGTTCCCGCGCGGTGAACTCGGCGGTGGTCCGCTCACTCCACGGCTTCACCTTCTCTGCCGTGGCGATCTCGTCGTCATCGCCGAAGAACGCGTGGATCGGCGCCGAGAGCCTCACCTCCGGCGGGCAGGTGTAGTTGGCGATCGCCTTGAGGCCACGCAGCGTCGGCAGGATCGCCGCCGCGAACTCCGGGTTCTTCATGAACTCCGGGTTGGCGCCCGTCATCGAGCTGACCGCGGCCAGCAGACCCTCGTCGTCGTCGGGAATGTCTTCGTAACCCACTCGGCCGGGTGCGGCGACCGCCGAGACGAAGAGCGCGGTGATCGGCCGTCCGGCCTCCTCGAAGCGGCGGGCCACCTCGAACGCCAGCAAACCTCCCATGCTGTGCCCGAAGAAGGCGATGGGAGGTCCGTGGACGCCGCCTTCTTTGTCCGGGGAGACCATCTTGCACACCTCGTCGGCCAGCGCGGGCAGGCTGGTGAACGACGCGAAGTCCTGCTTGCCACGCTGGCCGGGATACTGCACCGCGACCCGCTTGATGTCGGTGGTGAAGGTCTTGGCGAACGGTACGTAGTACTGCGCCGAACCGCCGGCGTGCGGGAAGATGAACAACTTCGGCTGGCCTGCAGTCTCCCCAGGGGCTCCCGTCATGCCGGTCACCCTATCGCCCGCCGGTGCCGGTCAGGCGAACGCCTCCACCGGCGGGCAGGAGCACACCAGGTTGCGGTCGCCGTAGGCGCCGTCGATGCGGCGCACCGGTGGCCACACCTTCGGCCGGAACGACGTGCCCAACGGATAGGCCGCCTGCTCGCGGCTGTACGGGTGGTTCCAATCGCCGACGAGCAGACACTGCGCGGTGTGCGGCGCACCGCGCAACGGGTTGTCGTCCACCGACCACGTTCCGGACCCGACCTTGTCGATCTCGCCGCGGATCGCGATCATCGCCTCACAGAAGGCGTCGATCTCGGCAAGCGACTCGCTCTCGGTCGGCTCGACCATCAGGGTGCCCGCGACGGGGAAGCTCATCGTGGGGGCGTGGAAGCCGTAGTCGGCCAACCTCTTTGCGACGTCGTCGACGGTGACTCCGGTGGCTTTGGTGATCGAGCGCAGATCGAGGATGCACTCATGGGCGACCATGCCGTTCTCGCCCGTGTAGAGCACCGGGTAGTACTCGTCGAGCCTGCGGGCGATGTAGTTGGCCAACGCGATCGCCACCAGCGTCGCCGACCGCAAACCCTCGGCGCCCATCATCCGGATATAGGCCCAGGTGATCGGCAAGATCGAGGCCGACCCGTACGGCGCCGCCGACACGGTGTGCTCGTCGGACAGTTCCTCGGCCAGCGGATGGCCGGGCAGGTACTGCGCCAGATGCGCGCGCACCGCGACCGGGCCGACGCCGGGGCCTCCCCCGCCGTGCGGGATGCAGAAAGTCTTGTGCAGGTTCAAGTGGCTGACGTCGCCCCCGAACCGGCCAGGGCGGGCCAGTCCTACCAGCGCATTCAGGTTGGCGCCGTCGACATACACCTGCCCGCCGGCGTCGTGCACCGCGGCGCAGATCTCGGCGATGTCGTGCTCGTACACCCCGTGGGTCGACGGATAGGTGATCATCAGCGCCGACAGTCGGTCGGCGTGCTCGGCGACCTTGGCGCGCAGGTCGTCGAGGTCGACATCGCCGTTGGGGCGGCAGGCCACCACGACGACCTTCATGCCGACCATCGCCGCGGACGCCGCGTTGGTACCGTGCGCGCTGGACGGGATCAGGCACACGGTGCGCTCGGTGTCCCCGCGAGCGCAGTGGTAGGCCTGGATCGCGAGCAGGCCCGCGTACTCGCCCTGCGATCCGGCGTTCGGCTGCAGCGAGACCTCGTCGTACCCGGTGATGGCGGTCAGCCATGCCTGTAGGTCCGCGATCAGCCGGCGCAGCCCCGGAGTATCGGCGGCGGGGGCGAACGGGTGCTGGCGGCCGAACTCCGGCCAGGTGATCGACTCCATCTCGGCGGCCGCATTGAGCTTCATCGTGCAGGAGCCGAGCGGGATCATGCTGCGGTCCAGCGCGATGTCCTTGTCGGCCAAAGACCGCAGATACCGCATCATCTCGGTCTCGGTGCGATACCGGGTGAACGCCGGATGGGTCAGGAACTCCGAGGTCCGCGTCGTGATCGATGGTCCGGCGTACTCCCCCGCGGTCACCTCGGCCGAGAACGCGCCGAGCACATCGGCGATGTGGCCGTCGGTGGTCGCCTCGTCACACGCCACCGAGATGTGGTCGTCGTCGACGAGCCAGACGTTGATGCCGCGCTCCTTGGCGGCGGAGCGGACCGCGCCCGCGCGTCCCGGCACGCGGGCCAGCACGGTGTCGAAAAACGACCCGTGCACCACCTCGACGCCCGCGGCGGTCAGGCCCGCCGCCAGCGTCCTTGCCTTGTCGTGCACGCGCTGCGCGATCGCGCGCAGCCCGTCCGCGCCGTGATAGCTCGCGTACATCGCCGCCATGACGGCCAGCAGCACCTGCGCGGTACAGATGTTGCTGGTGGCCTTGTCGCGGCGGATGTGCTGTTCGCGGGTCTGCAACGCGAGCCGGTAGGCCGGTGAACCGTCAGCGTCGACCGACACCCCGACCAGCCGGCCGGGCAGCTGGCGGGCCTGCTTGGAATGCACCGCCAGGTATCCGGCATGCGGGCCGCCGAAGCCCATCGGCACGCCGAAGCGCTGGGTGGTACCGAACGCGACATCCGCGCCGATCTCACCAGGCGGGGCGATCAGGGTCAGAGCCAGCAGGTCCGCCCCGATGGCCACCAGCGCGCCGCGCTCGTGGGCCTGCTCGACCAGCGCGGACCAGTCGTTGACGGCACCGCCGGCGCCCGGCAGCTGGGTGATCACGCCGAAGAATTCTCCCTCGGGCAGGCCCTGACGCAGGTCGGCCGTGACGATCTCGATGCCCAGCGGTTGGGCGCGGGTCGCCAGCACCGCCGCGGTCTGCGGATAGATGTCGACATCGACGGCCAGGCGTTGGGCCGGGCCGCGCACCGCGCGGTGCATCAGCGTCATCGCCTCCGCGGCGGCGGTCGCCTCGTCGAGCATCGATGCGTTGGCGACTTCGAGCCCGGTCAGGTCGGTGACCATCGTCTGGAAGTTCAGCAGCGCCTCCAGCCGGCCCTGGCTGATCTCGGGCTGGTACGGCGTGTACGCGGTGTACCAGGCCGGGTTCTCCATGATGTTGCGCAGCAGCACCGGCGGGGTCAGCGTGTCGTAGTAGCCCTGCCCGATCATCGACACCGCGACGGTGTTCGAATCGGCCATCGCCCGCAGTTCGGCCAGCGCCTCGGCCTCCGTGGCCGCCGGCGGTAGATGCTCCAGCCCGGGCGCGATACCGGCCGCCGTCAGAGAGTCCAGGATCCCGGCGGGCAGCGCCTTGGCCGCGAGTTCGTCCAGGGAGCTGACCCCGATGGTGTTCAGCAGCGTGTCGAGGGCGGGGGCGTCGGGTCCGACGTGGCGGTCGACGAACGAAAGGGTGCGGGGCTGGTCAGACACGTGTGCAGTTCTCCCGGGGGCGCGAACGACGGCGGCTCCTCCCCCTCTGTCGTCGACCCGGACCGGGCTGCCTGAGAGATTCGGCCGCTCGGCCTTTCCCCATGGGCGGGTGCACCGGCCGGCGTGGACGGCGAACCGCTTTCCAGAGGCATCGGGGCTTCACGCGGTCCAGGGTGCCTGAGAGGTTGACGGAGAGGTGTTGCTCCTTCGGCGCCCGTGGCTGGCGGCCACGGGACTCTCCCGCGCGACGGCGATGCGCGAGCGAGTCTACCCGCTCAGCCTATTTTCCGATCCCGGTGCTTACGCCTGGACGCCAACTCGTCCTCCGGCGCCGAGATCGACTCGCCGCCGTCGGCGCGCTCGCCGGGGAAGTCGGCGATGGCGCCGGTCAGCTCACGCATCGCGCCGGACACCGCGATGCCGAACACGCCCTGGCCGCCTTGAAGCAGGTCGACCACTTCTTCTGCCGATGTGCACTCGTACACCGTGGTGCCGTCGGAGAACAGCGTGATGTTTGCCAGATCCTGGACACCGCGCTGACGCAGATGATCGACCGCGACGCGGATGTTGTGCAACGAGATACCGGTGTCGAGCAGCCGCTTGACGATCTTGAGGACCAGGATGTCCTTGAAGGAGTACAGCCGCTGGCTGCCCGACCCGGCGGCGCCGCGGATCGAGGGCACCACCAGCGAGGTACGGGCCCAGTAGTCGAGCTGACGATAGGTGATGCCGGCGATCTGGCAGGCGCTGGGCCCGCGGTAGCCGACGAGCTCGTCGGGCACGGAGTCGTCAGGAAACAGACCGGCCTGGACCGGCTCGCCGGTGACGCGGGGAAGATCGTCCGCCTGCACAGAGCCGGTGGTCAGGTCCAGTTGCTCCTGGCGTGGCGTGTCTCCCACTTGCGAATCCTCTCGCCGATCGAACTCTGACCTGCGTGGGCGCACTCAACCCCTGCTTACACCCTGCCCGAACCTCGTTCGAGCATACGCTTGACGGCGTTGGATGACTGCCCGTCGGGACCAAGTATGGCGTCCTGTTTCGGCGTTTCAGAAAACCCGGCCCGCGTGTCGAACGCGACGAGACGCATCCGTGACCAAGATCAGCGCTGCGGTCAGGTCGCCTTGAAATCGTCGGGTGACACGCTGTCGAGGAATTCCTTGAACTTCTCCACCTCGTCCTCGCGCACCCCGCCGCCGGACTCCTCGTCGGTCTCGTCGGGAATCAGCAGCCCCGCCTCGGCCAGCACGGCCTCCTCGACATAGATCGGCACGCCGACGCGCAGCGCGATCGCCACCGAATCAGACGGACGCGCTGAGACCTTGATGTCACGGTCGAAGATCAGGTCCGCGTAGAAGGTGCCTTCCTGCAGATCCACGATGCGCACCTCTTTGAGCGAATGCCCAAGCGCGGCAATCACATCGCGGAACAAGTCATGCGTCATCGGCCGCAGCGGCTCGACGCCCTGCTGTTCGAGGGCGATCGCAGCCGCCTCGGACTGCCCGATCCAGATCGGCAGATACCGGTCACCGTTGGACTCCCGCAACAGCAGGACAGGCTGGTTCTGAGGCGGCTCAACGCGAATGCCGATCACACGAACCTCACCCATGTGTGCCTACCCTCCGCACGCCGACGAACTCGTGGCTCGAGTCTAGTCCTCAGCGATCCAGAACGTCGCGTACCGCCGACTTGATCAGTGACGTGTGCAACGTGATCGCCAGGGCAGCCACCTCGCGGGCCAGGTCGTCGGCGCGGTCCCGGGCTCCGGCCTTGCCGCCCTTGCCCACCGGGCCGGCGATCTGAGCGATCAGGTCCGACTGCCGGTCGGCGGCCGAACGGAACGCGCGCAGATGACGCGGCTCGACACCGTAATCGGCCAGGGCGCGCGCGCACTGGGCGATCACCACGGAGTGCTCGTCGAAGAACGAGGTGCCGCCACCCTTGAAGATCGGGGTGATGATGCCGGCCTTGAGCAGTGCGCCCAGCAGTTCCTCGCCCACGCCGGAGCGCTCCAGCAGATCCTCGCGGCTCAGGCGCACCAGGGCGGGGCCGGCTGCCACGGCGGTCTCCGTCGTCTCCTGACCCACCGGCACCAGACGCGGTGTCGCATATGCGGATCCGGGCCGGGGCAGTTCCCCGTCGGGTTGCGCGTCGAGCTGGGCCTTGATGACCTTCAGCGGCAGGTACTGGTCCCGCTGCGCGGTCAGGATGAAGCGCAGCCGCGCGCAGTCGTAGGCGGTGAAGCGCCGGTACCCGGACGCGGTCCGCTCGGGCGTGACAAGACCCTCCGACTCCAGGAAACGGATCTTGGAAATCGTGACATCGGGAAACTCGTCGCGGAGCAGATCCAGCACAACGCCGATCGACATCCCGCGCAGTGCCGGTGTGTCGGGTTGCGTCATCGGTGCTTACCGGGCGCAGTCACTCATTCGGATGCGCCGCCGTCGGCGCCCTTCGGTCCGGTCAGGAACACCAGACGGAACTTACCGATCTGCACCTCGTCACCGTTGACCAGCACGGCCGAGTCGACCGGCTCCCGGTTGACGTAGGTGCCGTTGAGGCTGCCGACGTCGACGACCTGGAACTCGCCACCCTCCAGCCGGAACTCCGCGTGCCGGCGGCTGACGGTGACGTCGTCGAGGAAGATGTCGCTGTCGGGATGGCGGCCCGCCGACGTGGTGGGCTGGTCGAGCAGGAACCGCGACCCGGCGTTCGGGCCGCGCTTGACGACCAGCAGCGCCGAACCGGCCGGCAGGCCTTCTACTCCCGAGACCGCGCTGTCGCCGCCTGCGGCGGGCGGAGCGTCGAGCTCGTTGAGGAAGTCGGCGCGGAACACCGATGTGGTCTCCACGGTGACTTCGTCAGAATCGGCCCCGGTATTGAAGTCCTTGTCCGTCACCCGCTGCTCCTCACTGGCTGCCGTGGCGGTATCCGGCCAGACCCCCGGCCGATGCGCCGCTGGTGTCGACCGTACCGCGCATACGACCGCATTGTGTCCACCACTGCTGGATCCGCACGTCGCGTCCCAGCCTGTCTGAACGACCCTAACAAGACCTCAGTCCGTCGCGTGGGCGCGGTAGCCCTCCGCGTCGAGCAGACCTGCCAGGTCACCCTGCAGGGTGCCGGCCTCGGCCTGCAGTTCAACCAGCCAGCCCCCGCCGTACGGATCCGAGTTGACCAGCTGCGGGTTGCTCTCCAGGTCACCGTTGACCGCAACGACTTTCGCGGTGATCGGGGCGTAGAGATCCGACACCGATTTCGTCGACTCCACCTCACCGAACGACTCGCCGGCCGTCACCTCTGTGCCCACGTCGGGCAGCTGCACGAACACCACATCGCCCAGGGCGGACTGTGCGTAGTCGGTGATGCCGACACGCACCGTGTCGTCGCCGGTCTGCTGCACCCACTCGTGTTCAGCGGTGTAGGACAGGTCGGCGGGGATCTCGCTCACGGGGCTCCTTGGTCGGGAAGGTCATTTGACGGGCTGAGCGTATTGGCGCGGTTTCGGTTGCCGCAAGGCGGTCACGTCCACCCGGCCGGACTGTTGTACCACCATCGTGCCTCCGACGCGTTCGACGCTGTCCATCGCGCCGCCCGGGATGTTCATCGCAGCGGCCAGGGTGGGCGGATCCCCGATCGCGATCACCGAGTACACGGGGCCCATCGTGGTGGAGTCGACGATCAGCGACCCAGCACTGCCGACCACCCAGGTGCCGACCCCGACCCGGACCGTGACTTGCTGGCCGTTGTGCTCGCCGCGGATCTCCATCGCCTCCGCGCCGGCCGCGCGCAATTCGTTGATCACGTCGAGCATCGTCTCGGCGGCCACGCCGCGCGCGGGGTCGGTGATGGTCAACGTCACACCCGGACCGGTCGCGGCGACGGTGCCGATCAGGATCGACAGCGCCGCCAGCCGGGACCGGGCGTTCTCGATCGCGGCCTGGTCGTCACTGCCGGAGGTCTGCAGTTCGTTCAGCGTCTGCTGTAGATCGGCGACCTCGGTGTTCAGCGCGGCTTCTCGCTGCTGCAGCGAGTCCAGCAGCACCACCAGGTCGGCCGGTCGGGCGGTCTCCAGCGAGTCGCCGGAATCGGTCTGCTGCACCTGGGTGGCGATCCCGACGCCGAGCAGCAGGCACAACAGGACGGCCAGGACCCCGAAGACGCGCTGCGGGCGTCCGCTCCTGCCCGACCGCGGCTCGGCACCGGGCGGGAATTCGTGGCGGCCGTGCTCAGTCATCGTCAGGCACCGAACAACCTGCGCCGCAGTGCCGCGGCATTGCCGAAGATCCGGATCCCGAGGACGACGATGATCGCGGTCGTGAGCTGGGTGCCGACGCCGAGCTGGTCACCGACGTAGACGATCAGCGCGGCCACGAGCACGTTGAACACGAAGGACACCACGAACACCTTCGAATCGAAGATGCCCTCCAGGTAGGCCCGGAGCCCGCCGAACACCGCGTCGAGCGCGGCGACCACCGCGATCGGCAGGTACGGCTGGACGAACTCGGGGACGTCGGGATGGAACACCACACCGAGCACGATTCCGACGACCAGAGCGACGATTCCGATCAACTAGGACCCCATCTGTTCAGCGAAGTTGATGTCGCGGACCGAGCCGGCCGGCAGCACCAGACCGTCGCCCTGGGAGACGTTGACCACCACCCCGTAGGACGTCTCCAGCAGCCGTAGCCGCTGCAGGCCCGCGCTGCGGTCGAAGCTGTCCGCCATGGCGTTCGGTGGCCCCACCGCGAGGATCTCATACGGACTCGAGACCGGCTGATTGTCGACGAGGATCCCGCCCCCGGCCTGGCGGACCGTCACATTTGGCCCGATACGCACGCCGCCGACCGAGATGGCTTCGGCCCCGCTGACCCACAGCGAGTTCACGACCAGCTGCAGGTCCCGGTCCAGGATCACCTGCCTGCTGCCCGCCACGCGCTGTTTGGAGACATCGGTGAGGTTGGGCGACATACCCGGGTCGGTCACCGTGAGGGTCAATCCCGGCCCGATCACCGGTACGGCCGCGGCGGCGACATTGGCCTCGTCGAGTTCACCGAGCAGCCGGCGTCCGGTGGCGTCCCCCTCCAGCCGGCTGCGCCGTTCGGCGTTCACCTGGCGGGTCAGCTCGTCGCGCTGCGCCGCGACCGCGTCGGTGGCGGCCTCCGCGGAGCGCACGCTGCCCGCCAGTACCTGCTGGGTCTCGCGCACGCCGGGTGCGGTGTCCCTGGCCTGCGCCCAGGCCAGCGCGAACACCGCGGCGACCAGCACGGCGGCGAGCACCTGCCACAGCGCGTCGGAAGACCGCCGGCGCGGCGCGCCGGACTGCGCGGCCGCGGCGTAGCCGGGGTCGAGGTGCTCGGTGAGCAGCGAGCGCAGCAGCGACGGCACCGGAATGCGCGTCGGCCCGCCCGCTTCGTGCGTGTTCCGTCCGGACGAGTCGAATCCCCCCAGCGTGCTCATGGCCGTGGCATCACCTTCAGGACCATCCCGACCTGAATCAGGTACAGCACCCCCGACCACAGGTACATCGCCAGACCCCAGATCAGGAACCCCCACCCGATCGCGAGAACCACCCTGCTCCACTGGGCGTCGAACTGGCCGAGCAGCACCAGCGGCAGCCCGGACATCAGCGCGAACGTGGCGGCCTTGCCGATGTAGGTGACCGGCAGCGCTGACAATCCGCGGCTGCGCAGCACCGGCAGCGTGCCGGCCAGCACCAGATCTCTCCCGAGCAGCAGCGCCACCACCCACCACGGGATGACTCCGGCCAACGCCATGGCGACCGGAACGACGATCATGTAGATCCGGTCGACCAGCGGATCCAGCAGCTCGCCGAGCCGGGACGACTGGTTGTCGAAGAGCCTGGCGATCTTGCCGTCGGCCCAGTCGGACACTCCGCTGAACATCAGCACCGCGACCGCCCACCCGGTCGCCTCGACCATCAGCAGCCACAGGAACACCGGGACCAGCACCAGCCGGATCACCGACAAAGCGTTGGGCACCGTCAACACCCGGTCACGCACGGGAGCGTGGTCCATGCAGGTAAACCTAGCGGAACACCCCGGGCAGGCTCAGGGCCGACAGGGTGTCGTCGGCCAGCGGATTGTCGTGAACCATGTAGGTCCACGTCGACGTCGGCCGGGCCAGCTTGGACAGGTCGACTCCGGGCTCGTCCTCGATCGACGGCGCGGTCTCGAAGGTCTGCTGCGCGGCCTCGATCGCGTCGGCGGCCAGCGACGCGAACGCGTCGACTGCCATCCGGTGGAACTCGTCGAGCGGGTTCTGCCGGCCCAGCGCGCGCAGGTGGATGCTCTCCCGGATGTCAGCAAGAAACGCCAGGTGGTCGGCCCAGGCCCGGTCGAGGTGGTAGAGCATGATCAGCCGGCAGCTCTTCTCCAGCTGCGCGTCGGCATCCTCGCCCAGCCTGGTCTTGATCTCCTGGTAGCGCTGCGGGGACAGCTCGGCGATCTCGTCGCGCGCGGTTGTGGTGCGCAGCAGGTTGTCTCGGCGCTCGACCAGGATGGCCCGCTGCTGGGCGATGAGCTGGTTGTAGCGCCACGTGTTGGCGTGCACGTCGAGCAGCCGGCCCTCGGCGACCCGCTGGGCGTGCTCAAGCAGCGTCGCCGCCTTCGGGCTCAGGACGCGGCCGTTCTCGTCGCACTCCAGCGGCAGCTTGTTGTCGTCGAGATGCGACACCACCAGGTCGTCCTCCCAGCTGGAGAAGAACACCGAGGTGCCGGGATCGCCCTGCCGGCCCGCCCGCCCGCGCAGCTGGTTGTCCAGCCGCTCGGTGTGGTGCCGGCCGGTGCCGATCACATGCAGGCCGCCCAGCTCGGCGACCCGATCGTGGTCCTCCTCGCCTGAACCGCCGAGCCGGATGTCGGTGCCGCGCCCGGCCATCTGCGTGGACACCGTCACCGCGCCGAGCTTGCCGGCCTCGGCGATCACGGCCGCCTCCTCGGCGTCGTTCTTGGCGTTCAGCACCACCGCAGGAACCCCGGCCTTGACCAGACGCTCGTGCAGGTCCTCGGACTCGGCGACGTCGCGGGTGCCGACCAGCACCGGCTGCCCGGTCTGGTGGATCTCGGCGATGTGCTCGACGACGGCGTCGTTCTTCGCCGCGATCGTGACGTACACCCGGTCGGTCTCGTCCTCGCGGATGTTGGGTTTGTTGGGCGGGATCGGTGAGACGCCCAGCTTGTAGAACTGGCGCAGCTGCTCACCGGCGGCCAGCGCGGTGCCGGTCATCCCGCAGACCCGCGGATACCGGTTGATCAGCGCCTGCACCGTGATGGTGTCGAGCACCTCGCCGGTCTCGGTGGTCTCGATGCCCTCCTTGGCCTCGACCGCGGCCTGCAACCCGTCGGGCCAGCGCTGCAGGGTCGCGATGCGGCCGCGGGACGAGTTGATCAGGTGCACCGCATCGTCGCGGACGATGTAGTGCACGTCGCGCTGCAGCAGCACGTGGGCGTGCAGCGCGACATTCACCTCGGTCAGCGTGGTGGCGACGTGCTCCTCGGAGTACAGATCGATGCCGCCGAGGGCCGCCTCGATCTTCCGTGCGCCGGCCTCGGTCAGATGCACGTTGCGGCTGTCGTTGTCGGTGGCGTAGTCGGTGTTCTCGTCCAGCTCACCGACCAGGCGGATCAGTTCCACCCGCGGGGTCTCGCGATGGCTGGTGCCCGCCAGCACCAGCGGTACCAGCGCCTCGTCGACGAGCACCGAGTCGGCTTCGTCGATCAGCGCCACGTCGGGGTTCGGGGAGACGAGGTCCTCGACATCGGTGACGAGCTGATCGCGCAACACGTCGAACCCGACCTCGTTGACCGACGCGTAGGTGATGTCACACCGATAGGCGGCCCGGCGCTCGGCGGCGGTGGATTCGGCGGTGATCCAGCCGATGCTCAGGCCCATCGCCTCGATCAGGGGACCCATCCATTCGGCGTCGCGGCGAGCCAGGTAGTCGTTGATCGTGATCACGTGCACGCTACGCCCGGCCAGCGCGTAGCCGGCCGCGGCGATCGCGCCGGACAGCGTCTTGCCCTCGCCGGTGGCCATCTCGACGACGTCGCCGGCCAGCATCCGCAGGGCCCCGAGCAACTGCACGTCGAAGGGACGCAGCCCGGTGGTGCGTTCGGACGCCTCGCGGGCGATCGCCAGGAACTGCGGGATGTCCGCGGAGTCGGCGAGGTCGTCCAACTCGAGCAGTCTGGCGGCCTTGCGCAGCTGGTCGTCGTCGAGGTCGGCGGCCTTGGCGTCGAACTCGGTCGCCTTGTGCACCTGAGCCATCGACCGGGACTGGTCCTTGTCGGTGCTGGCGCCGAGCAGCTTCCAGAAACGGCCCGACAGCCGACCGGTCTTCGGGGAGTCCTTCTTGGAGGAGGTGCGTGCCACAGGATCACGGTACTTGGCCTCGCGCGCATGATTCCGCCGTGACCTCCGCCAGCCTGCCCGGCGGGTCTCCCCTGGGCGCGAGCACCTGCGGTAACTTCGCCGCAAGCCGGATCGCATGCGGAGGGGGGTCGCCGGGCGGTGGACACCGTTGACACCCAGACGTTCCGCCCGACCCTCGACTGGGGCCGCGAGTTCTTGCATTCGCTGTCGTGGATCGGCACCACGTTTGCGCTGACCGCGGTGTCGCTGCTGGTGATCCTGGCCCTGCTGGCCCATTTCACCCAGTGGGGGCGTCAGTTCTGGCGCGTCACGGGCGGCTACTTCACCGGACGGCGCAGCGCGGTGGTCTGGCTGATGTTCGCGCTGCTGCTGCTGTCGGTCGTCGTGTCGGTCCGGTTGAACGTGCTGCTGACCTACTACGTCAACGACCTGTTCACCTCGCTGCAGGTGGCGTTCCAGGGCGGCATGAACAGCGGTGTCGCCGGCTTCTGGGCATCGATGCGGGTCTTTGCCGTGCTGGCGGTGTGCTTCGTGGTCCGGCTGCTGGCCGACATGTACCTCACCCAGCGGTTCATGATGCGGTGGCGGATCTGGCTGAGCCGGCGCTTCATCGACGACTGGCTCGGCGACCTCGCCTACTACCGCGCACAGTTCGCCGGCCGGCCCATCGACAACCCGGACCAGCGGATCCAGCAGGACATCGACGTGTTCACGGCCGGCGTCGGGGGCACGCCGAACAATCCGATCTACAACTCCGGCAACACCCTGCTGTTCGGCGCCGTGGAGGCCGTGCTGTCGGTGCTGTCGTTCGGCCCGATCCTGTGGCGACTGTCCGAACCGGTCACGCTCGGCGGGCTGACGCTGCCGCGCGCGCTGTTCTGGATCGTCGTCATCTACGTGCTGGTGGCCACGATCATCGCGTTCGCCATCGGACGCCCGCTGATCCGGCTCAGCTACATCAACGAACTGCGCAACGCGGGCTTCCGCTACGCGCTGGTGCGGGTGCGCGACGCCGGCGCCGCGATCGCGCTGTACCGCGGCGAGCCGGCCGAACAGTCGGTGCTCAAGGGTCGGCTGGACGCGGTGATGGCCAACTACCGTCGCTGGCTGAACCGCATGATGCTCTACTTCGGCTGGAACGTGTCGGTGAGCCAGACCATCAACCCGCTGCCGTGGCTCGTGCAGGCGCAGGGCCTGTTCGCGGGCCGCATCACGTTCGGCGACGTGTGGCAGTCGTCGAACGCGTTCGGCGCGATCCACGATTCCCTGTCGTTCTTCCGGAACGCCTACGACCAGTTCGCGAGCTATCGGGCGGCGATCATCCGGCTCGACGGACTGGTCGACCAGAACACCAGGGCGGGCACGTTCACGGCGGTCAGCACGGCGCACTCCGACGACGGCGCGCTGGCGGTGGAAGGCGTCGAGGTGCGCAAACCGGACGGCACCCCGCTGGTACGCACCCTCGACCTGCAGGTGCGGACCGGTGAGGCGCTGGTGATCACCGGGCCGTCCGGGATCGGCAAGTCGGTCCTCGTGCAGAGCCTGGCCGGAATGTGGCCGTACGCGTCGGGCCGGGTGCTGTTGCCCGACGGCCGCGACGAGGCGATGTTCGTCCCGCAGCTGCCGTACTTCCCGGTGGGCGACCTGCGCACGGTGGTGTCCTACCCACAGCCGTCGGGCACATTCGACGACACGGTGATCCAGCAGGCCCTGCTCGATGTCGCGCTGCCCAACCTGGTCATCCGGCTCAACGACGAGCAGGACTGGGCCAAGGTGCTGTCGGTCGGCGAGCAGCAACGCATCGCGTTCGCCCGCATCCTGGTCGCGAAACCGAGGACGGTGTTCCTCGACGAGTCCACCTCGGCGATGGACGAGGGTCTGGAGCAGACGCTCTACCGGGTGCTGCGCACCCAGTTGCCCGACACGATCGTGGTCAGCGTGAGCCACCGCGACTCGGTGGCGCCGTTTCATCACAGGCGGTTGGCGCTGGTCGGCGACGGCCAGTGGCGGCTCGAGCGACTCACAGATCCGGCATAGCCACGCCGATACGCCCCCTCGGGGTCGGCGCGGTACCTTGCCCGCATGGAAACGTTCACCCCGACCTTGGATTGGGGCAATGAGCTGTGGACATCGCTGTGGTGGATCGCCCAGGGCTGGGCGTACGCGGCGGTGGCCACAATGGTCGTCCTGTTCCTGATCGTGCGGTTCACCACGTGGGGCAGCCAGTTCTGGCGTGTCACCCGCGGCTACTTCACCGGACCCGAGAGTGTCGTCGTCTGGCTGTGGCTGGCCGGGATCCTGCTGCTGGTGATCCTCAGTGTGCGGCTCTCGGTCCTGTTCAGCTTCCAGGGCAACGACATGATGACCAGCTTCCAGGTCATCGCCGCCGGCCTGGGCTCCGACAACGAGGCGGTCAGGGAATCCGGCGCCGACGGATTCTGGCTCTCGATGACGGTGTTCGCCGTGCTCGCCGTGCTCAACGTCGCCCTCATCATGCTGGACCTGATCGCCACCCAGCGGTTCATGCTGCGGTGGCGGACCTGGCTGACCGACCAGCTGACCGGCGACTGGCTCGACGGCAAGGCCTACTACCGCGCACGGTTCATCGACGACACCATCGACAACCCGGATCAGCGCATCCAGATGGACATCGACATCTTCACCACCGGCGTCGGATCGCTGCCCAACACCCCAAACAACACCTCACAGTCCACGCTGTTGTTCGGTGCGGTCGCCTCGATCGCGGCGATGATCTCGTTCACCACGATCCTGTGGAACCTCTCGGGTCCGGTGACCTTGCCGCTGGTCGGCGTCGAGTTGCCGCGTGCGATGTTTGTGATCGGCATCGTCTACATCTTGTTCGCCACCGTGGTGGCGTTCTGGATCGGCCGGCCGATCATCACGCTGGCGTTCCTCAACGAGAAGTTCAACGCCGCGTTCCGGTATGCCTTGGTGCGGCTGCGGGACGCCGCCGAGGCGGTGGCGGGACGCCGCCGAGGCGGTGGCTTTCTACCGTGGCGAGCTCGCCGAACGCACCGGGCTGCGACGCCGCTTCGCGCCGATCGTCGACAACTACAAGCGCTACGTCAACCGGATGGCCAAGTTCCTCGGCTGGAACCTCGGCATCACCCAGGCCCAGGAGCTCATCCCCTACATCGTGCAGTTCCCCCGCTTCTACAGCGGAGAGATCACCTTGGGGCAGCTGTCGCAGACCGCGAGCGCGTTCCGGGAGATCCTGTCCGGGCTGTCGTTCTTCCGCAACGCCTACGACAACTTCGCCGGCTACCGCGCGGCCATCATCCGCCTGCACGGCCTCGTCGTCGCCAACGAGGAGGGCCGTGAACTGCCGACGCTGGGCTGCGAGGACTGCGACGGCGGCCGCGTCGAGATGAAGGGCGTCTCGGTGCGCACACCGGACGGGCGGGAGCTGGTCGAACCGCTCGACGTCACCCTGCACCCGGGCGACAGCCTGGTGATCACCGGACCGTCGGGCAGCGGCAAGACTACGCTGCTGCGCAGCCTGGCCCAGCTCTGGCCGTTCTGCTCTGGGACGCTGCGGCGACCCGGCGGCGAGGGCGCCACGATGTTCCTCTCGCAGCTGCCCTACGTGCCGCTCGGTGATCTCCGCACCGTCGTCGCCTATCCGAACAGCACCGACGACATCACCGACGCGCAGCTGCGTGACGTGCTGACCACCGTCGCGCTGCCGCATCTGGTCGATCGGCTGGACGAAGTGCAGGACTGGGCGAAGGTGCTCTCTCCCGGCGAGCAGCAGCGTGTGGCGTTCGCGCGCATCCTGCTGACCCGGCCCGAGGCGGTGTTCCTGGACGAGTCGACCTCAGCGCTGGACGAGGGTCTGGAGTTGATGCTCTACCAGCTGGTGCGGGACCGGCTGCCGGACACCATCCTCGTCAGCGTCAGCCACCGCAGCACGGTCGAACAGCACCACACCAGGGAGCTCAAGCTCGTCGGCGACGGTCGGTGGGAACTCAGCGAACTGGAGACGACCCCGGGTTAACGCCTCGCCGCGTGTTCTCCCGCCCGCCTCCCGAAGAACGACCCTTCGCCCAGCTGCGTCCCGCTCGCATACCCTTTGCCGTCCTGGGCGATGTTGCACGCGCACGCCCCCGCGGCGTACAGGCCGGCGACCGCGCCGCCGTCCTCGCGCAGCACCTCGCCGTCGATCGACACCTTCAGCCCGCCCATCGTGAACCCGGAGTACATCGCCCGGCCCAGGGACAGATCGAACACCGCCCACGGCCCGTGGTCCTGCGGGGCCACGTATTCGGGCTGCTTGTGGAAATCCGGGTCGACCCCCTCGGCGGCGTTGGCGTTGTAGCGCTCCAGCGTCGCCGCCAGATTGCCCTCCGGAATGCCCAGCGCGGACTCGATCTCGGCGATCGTCTCGTAGCCGTCGATGAACTTGATCAGCGGCATCTCCGGCATCTGCATATGGTCCTCGTCGACCACCAGATACGCGGTCTGCTCCGGTTGCTCGAGCACGAAAGCCGACGTGCGCGAATGGTAGGAGTCCTCGGCCACGAAGCGCTTACCGTCCTTGTTCACGATGACGCCGGTGAGCAGGATCTCCGGCGGGTAGGCCGCCGCGGTGATGAACAGCTGATCGAGGTTGGCGGCCACCCCGCCGGCCGAGAGCCCGAGCTTGATCCCGAGGCCGTCGTCGTTGGGGTTGCCCAGGATGTACGGCGCCACCGTGCCGTGGTGCTTGGTCTTGCGTTCCTGACCCAACGCCGGCGTGTACTCGGCCACCATCTCGGCGTTCATCGCAAAACCGCCGGCGGCGATGACCACCGATTTCGCCTTCACCTCACCCGATTCGGAGAAGTGCTTCCACCGCACCCCCACGACCGCGCCGGTGTCGTCGGTGATGAGCGCCGTCGCGCCGGTCTCGTAGCGGATCTGCACGCCCAGTTCGGCGGCGCGCTTGAGCAGCAGGTCGATCACCATCGCCGCACCGCCCAACTCCCCCGGCACCGGCACCGAATGCCCGCGCGGTGCAGGCTTGGCCTGCTCGCAGAACGGCCACACCTTCTCGTTGCCGGTGTAGGACAGCCCCTCGGTGCCCGGTGGCACCACGACCTTGCCGGGGTAATAGCTGCGCTCGAACTCAAAGCCAAGCGCCTCAAGCCAATTGAAGTGCTCCACGCTGGCCTCGCAGTACGCGCGGATCTTGTCGTGTTCCGGGTCGCGCGATTGCGACACCAGGTACTTGTACATCTCCTCGGCCGAATCCTCGTGGCCGGTGGCCTGCTGCACGGCGGTGCCGCCTCCCAGGTAGAAGTGGCCGCCGGCCATCGATGTGGTCCCGCCGGCGGCGGCCGCCTTCTCCAAAACCAGAACCCGCGCCCCGGCCGCCGCGGCGCTGACGGCCGCGCACCCGCCGGCGATGCCGAAGCCGAGCACGACGACGTCGGCCTCGTCGGACCAGGACGTGACGTCGCCGGCGTGGACCGTGTCCGGGATGTTCTGGATGCTCACTTCTGCTCCTGTTTCACGTGCTCGAAGAACGCGCGGATTTCTGCTGGTATGTCGGCGAATTCGATGAACGGCACACCGGCGTCCGCGGCACTGGCGTACGCGAACCGCATGCCGCCGGCCATCGTGCCGGCCATGACGATGTCTGCCTGCGCGGTCGCGGCGTCGAACCCCGCCGAATCGAACTCGCGGCACACGTGGTGCAGTCCGGCTCCGCACCGGTCCAGAAAGTCCCGGTAGATGCTCGGTCCGCGCACCGGGGCGATCACCTCGAGCTGGGTGTCACCGGCGTAGCTGAGCGAGATGTCGGCGACGTGATCGGCCGGTTGTCCGCGGTAGGTGCAGGTGTGCGGGCCGAAGTGCACGCCCGGCATGCGTACCCACCTGCGCGCGCCCAACAACGAGGTCAGCGCCGTCTCGGTGGCGGCGAGGTCGTCGGTCACCCAGGCGATCTGGACAGGTGTCTGGTCGAGCATCGCTTGAGAGGATATCGCCAGCCGCGCCCACAGGCTAGAACATGTTCTAATTTCGGCACTGCGGCGCGCAGGCCGGAACCGTCAGGGCTGCGGCGCGACGACCGCCGATGCTGCGGAGATGGTGTCGCTGTCGGCCTGCTGGCGGGCGACCTGCCACGACACCGCCGCGGGCAGCGTTCCCCAGGTGCTGTTGAACAGGCCGATCAGGACGGTGCGCCCATCCGGGGTCGGCGTGTACACCGGCCCGCCGGAGTCGCCCTTGCGGCTCACCACGCCGTTGGTCATGGTGAACCAGCCGTTGTTCACCGACTCGATGGTGCCGCAGCTCTCGCCGGTGACGACGCCGAAGTGGCACACCGGCATGCCACGCACGGGCAGCACCGCGGGATCGGTCACCAGCACCTTGCCGCCGGGGAGCACGTTGTTGACCGCGACGTGCGGGGCCAGGTGGATGACCTCCCAGTCGGTGATCTGATGGTTGGTGTCGACTGTCATGCCGTTGGGAGTGTTGTCGCGGAAGGTGCCCTGGGTGCCGATCATGGTGCCGAACTTGTCGGAGACGGTGCCGGAGGCGCGGCAGTGGCCCGCGGTGTAGCCGATTCGGGTCTGCGGGTCGACGTAGCCGAGCGTGCACAGCACGGTGTCCTGATGGATCTCCATTCCCGGAAACACCACCACGGGCGGTTGGGCGTGGGCGGGCGCCGCCTGCAACGCCAACGCGATGGCGGGTGCGAAGACCGCGAACAGCAACTGCAGCACTCGAGATGACGACCGAACAGACACAGCCCCTCCGCCCTACCCGTGATGTGATGTAACCACCTCATCGCGGTCAGATAAAGGTCCGTTACAAACGGTTCAGGAGTCGAATCCCAGGCCGGCGGCGTCGAGTGCGCGCAGCAGCAGGTTGCGCCGGCCGCCGGTGTGATCGGCCCGGTCCAGCGACCAGCGGGTGGCCTGAATGCCCACGCTGGCCAACGGCTCCGGCGGGAACGGCAGCGGCTTGCGACGCACCATTTCGAGCTCGGTGCGACGGGTTGGCGTCCCGTCCAGCAGGTCCAGGCAGACGTCGGCGGCGAACCGGGTGGCGCCGACGCCCAGCCCGGTGAAACCGTTGACATAGGCGACGCGACCCTCGCGGGCCAGTCCCCAGTGCGCACAGAACCTGGTGTTGGTGTCGATCGCGCCCGCCCAGCGGTGGGTGAACCGGACGTCGTCGAGCTGCGGGAACGTGATGAAGAAATGCGCGGCCAACCTGCGATAGGTCTGCCCGCGGTCCTCGTAGGCCGGCTTCACTTTCCGGCCGAAGTGGTAGACAGCGTCGTACCCGCCCCAGACGATCCGATTGTCCCGGGTCAGACGGTAGTAGTGGAACTGGTTGGCGCTGTCGCCGATCCCCTGCCGTCCGCGCCAGCCGATACGGTCCAGTTGCGCGTCGGTGAGCGGTTCGGTGGCCAGCACGTAGTCGTACACCGGCACCGTGTAGTGCTTGTTGCGGCGCAGCAGGCTCGGGAACACGTTGGTGGCCAGCACCGCCTGGCGGCAGGTGATCGTCGGCCCGTCGGTGTGGATGCGCAGCGCGGCACCCCCGGAGTCGATCCGGGTGGCGGCGGTGTGCTCGAAGACCTCCACCCCGGCGTCCTGGCAGGCGCGGGCCAGTTCCAAGGCCAGCTTCGCCGGGTGGACGATCGCGCAGCTGTCCGGACTGAGCAGCCCGGCCCGATAAGTCGGTGAGTTCACCTCGGCGCGCACCTGGGACGCGTCCAGGAACCGGCCCTGGCCGTCGGCGGCCGCGTCGGCCAGCCACTCCACCTGATGCGGCTCGGTCGCCACCGTGAGCATGCCGGTGCGCTCCCACTCGACATCGAGTCCCAGCCGGGTGATGTCGTCCTGCATGCCGTCGAGGTTCTCCCGCCCCATCTCCTCGAGCGTGTCGATCTCGTTGGGCCAGCGCGACTTCCCGTTCTCGTAGCCGTGGGTCAGGCTGGCGTCGACGAAGCCGCCGTTGCGCCCGGATGCGGCCCAGCCGATGCGGTCGGCCTCGACCAGGACGATTCGGCGGTCCGGGTGGCGCCGCGCCGCGCGCAGCGCGCTCCACAGCCCGGTGTAGCCGCCGCCGATGACCACCAGGTCGCAGGTGACCGGACCGGACGGGGACGGGAACTCAGGGCGCGGGATGTTAAGCCACACCGAACCCGGGGTGCTTCCGGCCAGCGACCGGTCCACCAGCACCGGATCCACCTCGGCGTCGAAGACTGTCTGCACAGCGCGCACATTACGGCGTGGCATGCGCCTCCGTCCCGGTTCGGCACTCCACGTTCGGCTGCCATCCGGGCGGGCCGAAGATGTAGCCGAGCTTGGCCCGCCATCCGCGTGCCGAACGCACGTCGCGTCCGATCGCCGCGTACTCGTGGGTCTGGAGTTTCCAGATGTTGAATGTTTCCACCGGTTTGGTGAGCCCGTAGCGAGGCCGGAACACCTCGGGCTGGAAGGTGCCGAAGAGGCGATCCCAGATGATCAGGATGCCTCCGTAGTTCTTGTCCAGATACAGCTGGTCCATCCCATGGTGCACCCGATGGTGAGACGGGGTGTTGAAGATGAATTCGACAGGGCGCCAGAGCTTTCCGATCCGCTCGGTGTGGATCCAAAACTGGTAGATCAGGTTGAACGAGAACGCCACGAACACCATCCACGGCGGAACGCCCAACAACGGCAACGGGATCCACATCAGGATCTCGCCGCTGTTGTTCCACTTCTGCCGCAGTGCGGTCGCGAAATTGAAGTACTCGCTGGAGTGGTGGGCCTGATGCGTCGCCCACACCACCCGGACCCGGTGCGCGATGCGGTGATAGAAGTAGAACAGCAGATCGACGCCCACGATCGCGATCACCCACGTGTACCACTGCGTCGCGGGCAGATGCCACGGCGCCAGGTAGGCGTAGATCGCGGCATAACCCAACAGCGCGAGGAACTTCCAGGCGCTCATGGTGGCGACCGAGACCAGCCCCATCGACAGGCTCGCCCACGAGTCGCGGGTGTGGTACGCGCCGACGCCGGGGGTCCCCTCCTCTGTGACCGCGTGCTCGAGCTTGCGTGCCGCCGTCCACTCGATGATGAGCAGCAGCAGGAAGAACGGGATCGCGAACAATACGGGTTCGCGCATCTGCGGTGGCAGGAAGTCCAGGAACTCCACGGCGTGCACCTCCGGGGTGAGTCTACGGCTCTACAGGAAGCTCAGGACGTCGTCGCCCCAAGCCTGCCGGACACCGGCGTCGAGGTCGTCGACCACGATGTCCTGCTTGTCGATCACCAACGTCGCACGGTCCTCGGCGTCGTAGGGACGCCACGCCGGCGCGTCCCCCGGTGCGGTGGGTTCGCCGGTCGCGGCGAAATTGACCCAGCGTGCCCGCATCCGTTCGGAAACCGCCGCGCCGGCCTTGCGGCCGCCGAGCGCGAACGTCGGATCCCTGCGGCCGGCAAGCAGATTGCCCCACACGAACGGCAGTTCGGTGGCGTGCGCGGCGTGCAGACGCAGCAGCCGCAGCAGCGGGGTGTGGAAATCGAAGCGGTACAGGTACACCGGGGCGACCGCGCGGTGCCCGTCCGCGAACCAGATCGACGGCATCCGGAAGCCGAGGTCGCTGGTCAGGCTGAGACCGTGCGTCTTGCCGCGCCCGCGGTAGGTGCCCTTCAGGACGTCCTCGCCGGGCAGCTTCAGGTGCGGCTGTTCGGCAGCGATCTCGGCGAACATCGCCTTGATGGATTCCGGCGCGATCGGCATCAGCGGCGACTTCATGTACCGGAACAGCGCGGCCTCGTTCTTGTTGGTGCCGATGATCAGCGGCACCGGGTGGGTCAGGCCCTTCCTGGCGGCGTTGACCGGGTAATCCGGGAGAAGGTCGCCGTCGACGGTCGGGGCGAAGGCCAGCGTGCCCGGGGTGCGCGCGGGGACCTCGTCGAACACCGCCCGTGACGCCTCGACCAGGGCGTGGATCGGTGCGTCAGCCAGTCGGTGCAGGTCCTCCCGGCTGGCGCCGAGCACTTCCATGAACCGTTGGGCGACCCGCTCCGCGCGCCCCAGATCGTAGGTGGAGGTCACCGGTGAACTCTGCGAGATCGCCGCGCTGAACAGTCCGGCCGCGGCCGGACTCGCCAGCAGGGAAGTGATGATGCCGCCGCCCGCGGACTCGCCGAACACCGTCACCCGTGCCGGGTCTCCGCCGAACGCGGCGATGTTGTCGCGCACCCATTCCAGTGCGGCCAGTACGTCGCGCAACCCGAGGTTGGTCGCGAAGCGCTCCCGGTCGGCGCCGAGGGTGGACAGTTCCAGGAAGCCCAGCGCGCCGAGTCGGTAGTTCACCGTCACGACGATCGCGTCACCGCCGGTGGCCAGGGCACGGCCGTGGTACAGCGGCTGGCTGGCCGAACCCAGGATGTAAGCGCCACCATGGACCCACACCAACACCGGTTTGGCGTCGCCGGCGCGGGTGCCCGACGGCGCCCAGACGTTGAGCGTCAGGAAGTCCTCGCCTTGCGGAGCGCCGAGATCGATCGGGATCTTCGGGTCGGTCGGCTGTGGGCACACCGGGCCCACCCGTCCCGCGTCCGCAGGTTCCGACCACCGCATCGGCGGCTGGGGCGCCCGCCACCGGAGCTCTCCGACCGGGGCCGCCGCGTAGCGAATGGCGCGCCACGACATCGCGCGGCCGTCGTCGACTCCCCGGACCGGCCCGTTGGTGGTGTCCACGACAGGTCGGGCGGCTGCAGCGTTGCGGGTGGATGCCTCCGCGGTCATGCCGAGCTCCTTCGATCGGTTACCGGTACGCCACTGTACCAGCGCCTGGCCGCGGTGCCGGGCCGATCAGGCGCGGCGCCGCGCGCCGAGGGCACCGGCGAGCAGGACGATGGCCACCCCCGCGACGGGGACGGTCAGCAGGCCGACGCGCAGGCTCGTCGCGTCGGCGACGATGCCGACGATCAACGGGGCACCCAGGAAACCCACCCGCATGAGCCATGTCAGGACCGTCAGCCCGGTGCCCGGGCGCAGGCCCGGCAGTTCGTCGGCGGCGCGCATGGCCGCCGGTATCACCGTCGCCACGCCGAGTCCCGCCGCGGCGAACCCGACGACGGTGACGGGCACCGTCGGAAAGGCCAGCGCGGTGCCCATACCGAGCGCTGCGACAAGTCCTCCGCTGCGGGCCACCGCGCGGTCCCCGAACCGGTCGACCAGCCGGTCACCGAGCATCCGTCCGATGAACATGAAACCGACCAGCGCCACATAGCCCATCACCGCGACCGCGCCCGGGGCGCCCAGACTGTCGCGCAGATACAGCGTGGCCCATGAGCTGCCGGCGTCCTCGACCGTCGCTCCTGCCACCGCCATGCCGACCAGTGCCAGCAGCGTCAGCAGCACCGCTGCGCCCACCCCGCTGCGGTCGGTGTCGTGCGTCGACGGATGGTTGTCGTGATCAGGGCCGTGCAGCAGATGCGGGTAAGCGGCCAGCACGACGCCGCAGAACACCACGGCCGCGACGCCGAGATGGACCGGGCGCGGGACCTCGAGCGCGATGGCGGCCGCTCCCATCAGGCCCCCGATGATCGCGCCGACCGCCCACACCGCGTGCAGCGAATTGATGATGGACCGCCCGTAATCACGTTGCAGCCGAAGGCCGTTAACATTCTGGGCGACGTCGGTCACCGAGTCGCACGCACCGGCGGCGAACAGTGCCGCGGCGAACACCCACGGCGTGGAGGCCAGCCCGGCGACCACGATGAACAACCCCAGCGCGACCGTGGTGGCGACCGCCACGCGGGCCGACTGGAACCGTCGGATCAGCGCTGCGGCGGCCGGACCGGCCATCAGCGCACCGGCCGAGAACGAGGCGACGGCTGCGCCGTACACGGCGTTGGACATCGCCAGGTCGGTCTTGATCTCCGGATACCGGGGCAGCAGATTGGCGAAGAGCGCGCCGTTGGTGAGGAAGAGGGCGGCAACCGCGACCCGAGCTGACGCCACGCAGCGACCATACCTCCGTCGCCTTGGGCCGCCGTCTTCGACGTTTGCGATCGCCGTTCACAGGGCAAGATTGGCGCCATGGCGGATGACTGGGGAGTGCCCGCGGAGCTGGTCGACCTCGCGCACCGATACGGAGTGGCCAGTGAGTACACGGACTGGACGGGCAGATCCGTTCCGGTGCCGGCGTCGACGCTGATCGCGGTGCTCGACGCGCTCGGTGTCGCGGCGGCCACCGACCGGGACCGCGCCGAAGCGCTCGCCCGGCACGACCGGGACCACTGGGACCGTCCGCTGCCTCCCTCGATCGTGGGCCGCACCGGGGTCGCGACCCCGTTCTGGGTGCACGTCACCCACGGCGACCCGGCGCGGCTATGGCTGCGGCTCGAAGACGGCAGTGTGCGCACAGGCCTGCGCCAACTCGAAAACAACAGGCCGCCTTTTGATCTGAACGGCAGACTGGTCGGCGAGGCCACCTTCGAGTTGCCCGCCGACCTGCCGATGGGTTACCACACCCTGCACCTCGCGGTCGCCGACTCCGATGTCAGCACCACCGTCATCGTGGCGCCCGCAAGGCTGAACTGCGCGGACCGGCTCGGCTCCGGCCGCACCTGGGGTCTGGCCACCCAGCTCTACAGTGTGCGGTCCCGGAACTCATGGGGTGTAGGCGATCTGACGGATTTGACAGACCTGGCGGTGTGGTCGGCAGCGCGGCACCGCGCGGGCTTCGTGCTGGTGAACCCGCTGCACGCAGCGGCGCCGGTGGCACCGATGGAGCCGTCGCCATATCTGCCGACGTCGCGCCGGTTCGTCAACCCGATGTATCTGCGGGTACAGGCGGTGCCCGAGTTCGCCTATGTCCGGCACCGTAGCCGCATTCGCAAGGCACAGACACAGGTGCAGACCCGGGCGGCCAGATCCGAGCAGATCGACCGGGACAGTGCGTGGACGTCCAAGCGGGCAGCGCTGGAGACGGTGTACCTCGTCGAGCTGTCGGCAGGGCGCGAGATCGCTTACGAGGCGTTTCTGGAACGCGAGGGGCGCAGCCTCGACGATTTCGCGACCTGGTGTGCGCTGGCCGACCAATACGGGGCCGATTGGCGGCAGTGGCCCGAGGAGTTGCAGCATCCGCGAAGCGCGGCGGTCGCTGCGTTCGTCGACGAACATCCCAACGAGGTCGACTTCCATCGTTGGCTGCAGTGGATTGTCGACGAGCAGTTGTCGGCAGCCCAGGACCGCGCCCTCCAGGCCGGTATGAAGCTCGGCATCATGCACGACCTGGCGGTCGGGGTGGATCCCAACGGTGCCGACGCGTGGGCGCTGCAGGACGTGCTGGCGCTCGGGGTGACCGCGGGTGCGCCTCCGGACGAGTTCAATCAGCTCGGTCAGGACTGGTCGCAGCCGCCGTGGCGCCCGGACCGGCTAGCCGAGCAGGCGTACGAACCGTTCCGCGCCCTGGTGAGCGCGGTGCTGCGACATGCGGGCGGCGTGCGTATCGACCACATCATCGGCCTGTTCCGGCTGTGGTGGATTCCGAAGGGCGCGTTGCCGACTGAGGGCACCTATGTGCGGTACGACCACGAGGCGATGATCGGGATCGTCGCGTTGGAGGCGCAACGGGTGGGAGCCGTGGTCGTCGGCGAGGACCTCGGCACGGTGGAACCGTGGGTGCGGGATTATCTGAGCGACCGCGGGCTTTTCGGCACGTCGATTCTGTGGTTCGAGAGCGATCGGGACGGCGACGGTGGTCCTCTGCCCGCCGAGCGGTGGCGGGAGTACTGCCTGTCGGCGGTGACAACCCACGACCTTCCGCCGACGGCGGGCTATCTCGCCGGTGAGCACGTACGCCTGCGTGACGAGCTGGGGTTGCTGACCCGGCCGGCCGAGGAGGAGTTGGCCGGCGACCGCGAACATCAGCGGGGGTGGATGGCCGAGCTGCGCCGAGTGGGCCTGCTCGACAACGGATCCGGTGACGTCGACGAGGCCGATGAAGTCGAGGAGGTCGTGCTGGCGCTGCACCGCTACCTGGGTCGCACACCCTCGCGGCTGCTGTCGCTGTCGTTGGCCGATGCGGTCGGAGAGGTCCGCACGCAGAATCAGCCTGGAACCACCGACGAGTACGCCAACTGGCGGGTCCCGCTGGCCGGCCCGGACGGCAGGCAGATGCTGCTGGAGGACATCTTCGAAGACCCCCGCGCCGCGGCGCTCTGCGAGGCGATGCGCGCCGCCGCGGAAGCCCGCTGAACGGTGGACCTCGCGCCTAGAAAGGTGGCGGGTCGTCGCCGTGGTGAGAGCCGGGCTCAGGTGGTGGTGGTGGGTCTGGCCGTCGATGTCGTTCGGCGGCCGCGCCGACTTGTGCGGCGACTTGTGCCGCGGTGTGCGCCTCTTCCTCCAGGGCGCGTTGGGCGGCGTTGTGTTCGCGTTCGGCCGTGATCCGCGCGGCGTCCTCGGCGGCGCGGGGGCGTCGTCGTTTGGGCATCCTGGCACTACGGCCGGGATCTGGGGGCGGCCAGGTCCTCGGCGGTAGTTTCGCGGTGGTGGTGTTCCAGCCGGGGAACAACACCCGGCTGCCGGGCACCGTGGTGTAGCGCAGCCCGGCCGGGGTCGTCCAGATCACCGTGCCATCAGGAAGTTGTTCGTCGCGCCAACCGTCCCAAAACGTCTTGGCCAGGTGGTGGGTGCGGCATTTGCAGTTCAGGTTCGACGGATGGGTGGGCCCGTAGGGCCAGGGCAGCACGTGGTCGAGGTCGCAGTGTTCGGCCGGCACCGTGCAGCCCGGGAAGCGGCAGAACAGGTCCCGGGCGCGCACGAACGCCGCCAGCTTCGCCGAGGGACGGTAGTGCGGCTCGGGTTCCGGGCCGGGCAACCACAGCTGTTTGATCGCCGCCCCATCCCGGATCGCCTCGGCCAACGCCACGATCGGCAGCACCTTCACCCCCGGCAACAACGCCAACCCCGAATCCTTCACGCACGCCGCAGGATTCGGCTCACGCTCGGATTGGGACTCCTCCGCAGGCTCAGGCTCGGACTGGGGTTGGTTCTGTTGTTGCTGGTCTTGGGCGGCTATAAGGTCGTGGGCGGCCTCCAAGGCGGCGGGATCGGCGAGCACGGAGATCACCACATTCGAGCTGCCCGGAGCCACCGGCGCAGCGCCGGGGCAGTCCGCTTTGCCGCACCGGCACGGCAGATGGTCCTGGCCTCGGATGATCGCCCCCACCGCACACGAGCGCCGCTCCCCCATGTCGCGCGGATCATCCGCACACACGTTCTTGAGCAATTCAGCGATCCGGGCCGCCAGCAGCACGGCATCACAGCCCAGGATCTGACCCCAGATCAACACCCACTCATCGGGATCCTCGTGGGCCCCGATATGAAAATCGCGGCCCGCGATGACCTCCTTGGACCGGATCCGCGCGTCCGGGTCATACCGGTCGATCACCGCATCAATGGCCCGCACCAACGCCTCTTCCGACAACGACCCCCACTGCGGGGCGTGGGTCGCCAACTGCTCGTCGAGCAGCGCCCACACCTGCGCATCCTCGACCAGGCGGGTGCGCCAACAAATCTTGGACACCACCTGGGCGCTGACCCGGCCCTGCAGATACCGTTCGGCCAGCCCAGGCAACCGATCGCGCAACGCCATCGCGATCCGCATCTGCCCCGAGGCCCGCCTGTGCCCGAGATTGAGCACCGCGCCTAGCTCAGAGGCGGTCTGGGCCCAGCAGTCATACACCCAGTCGTCGTGCTCGTCATCCCTGTCCACCGTGGAATACACCAACTCGGCGATCGCCGCGGCTTTCCGCGCCCCGGCCTGGGCCTCCTCACGGGCGCACTCTTCGATCGCAGCAAGCAGCGCGGGCTCCTCCACCCCCGCAAACAGCCGATCAAACATACGTTCGATTATCCCGTCCCGCGCAGGCACAGCGCGCAACGGAAAGCCCCACCTGTGGATAAAACCCAGACTGGGGATAACCGGCGTCAATGCCGAACCGCGTGAGTGAGGAAACGGCGTCGATGGTGACCGGGTGCGATCGGAGACGAGCCGGCGTTGACAGCGAACTGATGTAACACCCGCGGCTTCTGCAGCGGTTTCACATTCGTCACTGCTGCGATATGTTCGCACCGCATACCGATCCGAGGGAGTTGTAGTGAACAAGCTCGTTGTGCTCAGCGGCGGATTCGTCGCCGCCGGAACAGCCGCGCTGATCGGTGCCGGTGTCGCTATCTCGCAGCCGGCTCAGACGAGCCCGTACAACGTCGTCGGCGAGCAGTACGGTCGTGCGCTGGCCATCCTGAAGAGCCAGGGCGTCAAGGCCTACTTCGGTGGAGCCACCGGTAGTGCCCTTCCTCAGAGCGCCTGCCTGGTCGGCCAGCAGAAAGTGACCAGCCAGGGCCGGATGCTGCTGATGCTGGACTGCACTCAGGCCGCGGCCGACCAGATCAAGGCCATGGGCCCCACCGGCGGACCGACGGTCGGCGCCAACGGCGTCACCACTGTCACGCCGACACCGATGGTGCCGATCGCCGGCGCTCCCGGCGCAGGGATGGCGCCGCCCGCGCCCGGCGTGGTGTCGAACATGCCGGCCGGACAAGGCGCGCCGATCATCGCGAACACCTCGCCGCAGCCCTGATCCCCGTTCCGCCGACCTAACCGGTACCTGCGTTCCCACTAATTCGTCGTAAACTCTCCACGAGTTCATCGACTAACAGGAGCCGCAGATGTTGCGACCGCGCCGTTTCGACACCGAGATCGACCCTGGGCCCGTGCAGATCCAGGCCCGCAAGGTGCACTTCGACGTGGCCGACATCCCGCTGCACTGGATTCCCGGCCACCCCGTCGCCTCGCATCTGGTCAGCGTGCTCAACATCGTCCTGCCCGCCGGCGAGCGTTGGTTCGTCCAGACGTTCAACGAGGCGTTGCCGCTCGTCAAGGATCCGAAGCTGGCCGACGACATTCGCGGTTTCATCGGCCAGGAGGCGATCCACGCCGATGTGCACGACCAAGTTCTGCACCAGTTCATTGTCGGGCACGGCGTTGATCCCACGCCGATCCTGCAGCAGATCGAGCACGTGTTCACCGGTGTGCTGGCCCCGCTGCCCGATTCCGTGGACGAGGCCCGACGGATGAACCATCTGTGCGACCGGCTGTGGTTGATCGCGGCCATAGAGCACTACACCGCGGTGATGGGCGACTTCGCGCTCAACTGCGCCTGGGACGACCACGGCGCCGACCCCACCCTGGTCGACCTGTTCCGCTGGCACGGCAGCGAGGAAGTCGAACACCGAAGCGTCGCCCACGATGTCGCGGTCTACTTCCACGACAGCTATCGCGCCCGGATCCGCGCCATGACCGTCGCGGCGACCATGCTGTTCGTCTTCTTCCAGCGCACCGCCTGGTATCTGGTGAAGACCGACCCGACCGTCGACGCCAACTGGTGGACGTTCAACCGGATGCGGATGCGCGACTCGAAGCTCGGACTGCTTCCGCTGTACCGGACTCTGTTCGGATCCAGCACGCTCGGCTATTTCCGGCCCGGCTACTCCCCGGAGCAACTGGGCTCGACCGCTCAGGCCGTCGCATACCTGGCGGCTTCTCCAGCCGCACGCGCCGCGCACACGTGATGCGGCTGTTCGACGCGTTCCGCCGGGTCCCGCCGAGCGCATCAGGGCGTGTCCGGCACGACGTCATGCTCGGCCTGGCCGACGCGACGATCTCCGGGCTTTTCGCAGCGACGGCGGCGGTGCGGCGCATCGCGCCACCGGCCCCGGGACCGGACACTTTTCCGCTGACGGTCACCCGCCGCCGCGTGGTCGCACACGATCAGGACGTCGTCGAGCTGACACTGGCCGGAGCAGAGTTGCCGCCTTGGTCCCCCGGCGCTCACCTCGACGTGCACCTGCCCAGCGGTCTGGTGCGGCAGTACTCGCTGTGCGGCGACCCCTGCGCCAGGCAGGAGTACCGCATCGCGGTCCGGCGCATCCCCGACGGTGGCGGCGGCTCGCTCGAAGTGCACCACACGCTGAAGCCCGGCTCGATTGTCCGTACGCACGGGCCGCGCAACGCGTTCCCGCTCACGGTGCCGGGCTACGGCTCGCCGGCGCGCCGATTCCGTTTCGTCGCAGGCGGAATCGGGATCACCCCGATCCTGCCGATGCTGCGCCTGGCCGACGGCCTGGGTGTGGACTGGTCGATGGTCTACACCGGACGCACGCTCGACAGCCTCCCGTTCGTCGACGAGGTCGCCGCCTACGGCGACGCGGTCGAGATCCGTACCGACGACCGGCTCGGGCTCCCCGGTGCGCAGGAGCTGCTCGCGGATTGCCCGGGCGGCACCGCGGTCTACGCGTGCGGTCCGGCGCCGATGCTCACCGCTATCCGCACCGCGCTGGTCGGACGCGACGACGTCGAACTGCACTTCGAACGGTTCGCCGCGCCGCCGGTCACCGACGGGCGCCCGTTCCCGGTGACGGTCGCGTCCACCGGTCGGACGGTTGACGTCGGTGCCGACGAGACCTTGCTCGCCGCGTTGCGCCGGGCGGGGGTGCACGCGACGTACTCATGTCAGCAAGGGTTCTGCGGCACGTGCCGGACCAAGGTGCTCGCCGGCGACGTCGACCATCGCGACACGTTGCTGACCGATCCGGAGCGGGCCGCCGGGATGATGCTGACCTGTGTGTCGCGGGCAGCCGACGGCTCGGGTCTCACGCTGGAGCTGTGAGCGTCAGCGTGCGACGGCCTCCTCGAGCCGGTCGAGCAGCGGGCGCTGCCCCTTCAACAGCTTGGTGCGGGCCGTCGCCAGATCGAACCAGGCCACCCGGTCGATCTCCGGAAGCTCCTTGAATGCGCCTGAGCCTCTGGGCCATTCGAGGGTGAAGGTGTTACTGAACGTACCGTCGAGGTCGAGGTCGGCGCGTACCGCGAACGCGGTGACCACCTTTCCGCCCGGCTGGCGCACCGGCTCGAATTCGATCCGGGGACCGGCCGGCACGGGCTTGCCGAGCTCCTCGGTGAACTCGCGCTGAGCGACGGTCCACGGGTCTTCCCCGTCGGTGTACTCGCCCTTGGGGATCGACCAGGCACCGTCGTCTTTACGGGTCCAGAACGGCCCGCCCGGGTGGCCGAGGAGCACTTCGAGCGTCCCGTCGACGTCGCGATAGAGAAGCAGGCCGGCGCTGAGCTTGGGCACGGTCTCAGATGCCGGTCCAGGCCGCGTCGAGACGTTCGGCAACGTCGATGATCTTGGCCTTCTGGGATTCCGGGCTGTCGATCTCCCCCGCGACGTGCATCGCGATGAAGCGCTTGATCTCGGCGTCCACGCCGCCGACGATGCGCACCACCTCGGCGCGCAGGGTTTTCGACGTGACGTGGATCGAGATGTCGGAGGGCCGCGGCTTCTCCACATCGAGGATCAGCAGCAGCGGGTCGGCGGCCTTGGCGGTGGCGCGCAGCGAGATCTCACCGAACACGATGAATTTGGGTTTGTCGATCCGCAGGTCGACCACCATGTCGATCTCCAAGGGGATCCGGATCCCGAAGGTGATCAACTCGCCGAGCTCCCGACGGACCCTGGGCTGCTGGATCCGCACTTTCGCGGTGACCTTGGCCAGCTTGCCCGGGCCTTGGGCGATGGGGCCCATCTCGAAGGCGTCGCCGGCGATCTCACCGATCGCGCCGCCCACGCGCTCCTCGGTGACGGCGATCTCGAAGAACCGGCGGCCGAACTGCTCGTAGGTCAGGAAGTCGGCGGTATCAGGGTCGGACATGATGCTGCCTACGTTCTCATGCGCGGAGCGTCCGGCGCGACAACGTGGCCGAACTGTTGTAGGGCATCAATCCAGACCGCCGAACAACCGAATCCTGCGCAGCACGGCGCCGATCCACCCGGCACGCGCCGTCTCGCCGATGAGCACGGTGGGCCTGCCGTCACGCTCGATGCGCGCCGCGACGGAGTTGCCGGCGACGACGAGTTTGGTCCAGTTGCTGCCGGAGAGGTGTCTGACCAGTTCCGACGGGCTCACCGGCTCGTCGTCACCGCGGGTGACGGGACTGTCGGCGATGAGCCGCCGCATCCCGACTTCATTGCCGCTGCGGGCGTCGTCGAGGAACGTGGTGAACAGCGCCCGCGCGCCCGATCCCAGCCCACGGAAGCCACCGAGAAACCCGAGGGTTCCGGCCAGGTGCTGATTGGCGACCATGGTCCGGGCCAGCGATCCGCCGGCCGGCAACGCCACCAGTCCGCCCCGGGCGAACTGCCCGATCATCGCGGGCAATTCCCAGTAGGCCGACAACGCGGCGATCTTGAGCTCGTCGCCGGCGTCACGCAGGTCGTAGCGGATGTAGGTGGGGACATGCAGGGTCACGGTCGGTGCCATCTGGATCTCGAGCTCGAGGTCGCGCAGCACCGCGGTGCCGACGACGATGTCGGTGTCCGGGCGAAAGCTGATGTCGCGGGGGCCGATGAACGTGTCGTAGAACCGGCCGATCGCGACGTGCCCGCGGTGCGGCCTCGAGCCGACCGGATCTTCGACCCGGGCGTCGGCGGTGAACAGGCCGATCCACCCGGCCCGGTCGTGCGCGCCCGCCGCGGCCAGGGACCGCTGGGCCGCCGACAGCACGTCAGCTCGTGTGAAAGGCATATGGTTGCCTACCACCTATCCATGCGGCAGTCGACTGAACGTGCCGTCAGGGGCACACTGGTCTGCATGAGCAGCAACAACGGGCCGTTCGGATTCGACCCCGAGGATTTCGACCGTGTCGTCCGCGAAGCGGGCGAAGGTCTGCGGGAAGCACTCGACGGCATCGGGAGATTCCTCGGGACACCCGGTGAGCGGGCGGGGTGGTCGACGTTGTTCGACACCCGGCCGCGGACGCGTCCCGAGACGACCGGCGAGACCGGAGACGGTGTCTGGGCCATCTACACCCTCGACGACTCCGGTGGCGCCCACATCGAGCAGGTGTACCCGACCGAACTGGACGCGCTTCGGGCGAACAAGGACAACACCGATGCGAAGCGACGGGTGCGGTTCCTGCCGTACGGGATCGCCGTCAGCGTGCTGGATGGCGCCGCCGGAGGCGGCGAGACGGGTCCAGCCGAGCACGACTCAGGTACCGGCACCGAAAGCGGTTCAGCCGACCAGAATCCGTAGGTGCTCCCAGCCGCGGACGGTCGAGGTCGGGGCCAGCCGGGCGGAGTCGTAGTCGACATCCCACTCGGGCCAGCGGTTGAGCAGCTCGTCGAGCGCGATCCTGCCTTCCAGGCGGGCCAGGTTGGCGCCCAGGCAGTAGTGCAGCCCCTTGCCGAACGTCAGGTGGCTGATGTTCTCCCGGTCGATGTCGAAGGTGTCCGGATTCTCGTATCGGCGTTCGTCGCGGTTGGCGGCACCGAACAGCAGCAGGATGGCGCTGCCTGCGGGCACGGTGACGTCGCCGTATCCGAAGTCGCGGATGACGTAGCGCGCCACGTGCGGACCCGTGGGCTCGAACCTCAGCGTCTCGTCGATCGTGCGGCCGAGCAGTGAGCGGTCCTCGTGGATGCGGCGGCGTTGATCGGGGTGTTCGGCGAGCACCTTGGCCAGCCAGCCGATCAGCCTTCCGGTCGTCTCGTTGCCCGCACCGGCCACCACCTGGGTGTAGTGCAGGACCTCTTTGCGGGTGAGCTTGCGTTCCACTCCCGTCTCGTCGGTGAACTCGACGTTGAGCAGCGCGGTCATCAGGTCGTCGGACGGGTTGGCCGCGCGCCACTGGACGTAGTCGGCGTAGATCCGGCCGTCGGCGATCTTGTCGGGGTCGGCGACCTTCATCGGCGCGCCGGGCTTGGTGCGCAGGTTCGCGTCGTTGGCGTCGCGTACCGACACCTGCTCGGACTCTGGGATGCCCAGCAGCATCCCGATCACCCGCATCGGCATCATGGCCGCCAGCTCGGCGATGATGTCGAAGCCGTCGGCGCCGACCAACGGGTCGAGGCAGTTCACGCAGTACTGGCGGATCTGGTCCTCGATCTCGGCCATCCGGCGTGGGGTGAACACCCGCGACATCAGCCCGCGCAGCAGGGTGTGCGTGGGCGGGTCCTCGAACATCATCACGCCCTTGGGCATGTCGAAGTCGGATTTGACCAGTTCCAGGATGTCGCTGCGGCTGTTGGAGAACGTCGACCAGTCCAGCAGCGCTTTCTCGACGTCGGCGTGGCGCGACAGCGCCCAGAAGTCGTAGCGCTCGTTGTAATAGAGCGGCGCCTCGTCGCGCAGCCGCGCGTAGGTCGGGTTTGGGTCGGCCACGATGCTCAGGTCGTAGGGGTCGTAGTAGAGGTCGTAGTAAAGATCGTCTGCCACCCGACATGCTCCTCACCGACCAACTGTGCGACCGCTCAGCATCTTAGGCGACGATCCGCCGCGAGTGACCTGACTCGCAGGATTCGGCGACGAGTTAGCAGCGCCACATTTTCTTGAGCTAATCTGGCGCCGGGTGAGAACTTATACGGGCTAAGTTACGATCTGCTCAATCGCAGGATACGAATCTCAGGGGTCTAATGCGCGCCACTAGTCGGGGCCGGCAGTCGTGATCGCCATTGCCAAGAAGGTGTGGCTCCCGTTGCTCATCATCGTCGTGGTGGTGATCGCAGGCCTCACCGTCGCGCGCATCCGGACGTTCTTCGGGTCCGAGGGCATCATCGAGACGCCGCGCAACTTCGCCGATCTCCCCGAACCGTTCGACCCCAAAGTCGTCCGTTATGAGATCACCGGCTCGGGTTCCTACGCCGACGTGAACTACCTCGACCTCGACGCCAAGCCGCAGCGCGTCGACGGCGCGCCGCTGCCGTGGTCGCTCACGCTGGAGACCACCGAACCATCCGCAGCTCCCAACATCGTCGCCCAGGGTGACGGCTCGACGATCACGTGCCGGATCTATGTCGACGACGAGTTGAAGGACGAGAGGACGACGGACGGCTTGAACGCCCAGACCTTCTGCTTTGTGAAATCCGCATGAGCACACCAGTTTCCGACGCCCGCACCGACGAGTTCCCCGCTGCGCGTCGACCTCACCGCCCGTTCATCCCCCGGATGATCCGGCTGTTCGCCCTTCCGATCATCCTCGGTTGGATCGCGCTGATCGTCGTGGTCAACGTCACCGTGCCGCAGCTCGAGAAGGTCGGCGAGATGCAGGCCGTGTCGATGAGCCCGCAAGACGCGCCGTCGATGATCTCGATGAAGAAGGTCGGTGAGCTGTTCGAGGAAGGCGACTCGGACAGCTCGGTGATGATCGTGTTCGAGGGCGACGAACCCCTCGGCGACGCCGCGCACGCGTGGTACGACGAGCTCGTCGACCGGCTGGAAGCCGACACCACGCACGTGCAGTCGGTCCAGGACTTCTGGAGCGACCCGCTCACCGCGTCGGGTTCGCAGAGCAACGACGGCAAGTCGGCCTACGTCCAGGTCAAGCTCGCGGGTAACCAGGGCGAGGCGCTGGCCAACGAGTCGGTGAAGGCGGTCCAGCAGATCGTCAACAGCCTGGAGCCGCCGCCGGGTGTGCGGGCGTTCGTGACCGGTCCGGCCGCGCTGGCCGCCGACCAGCACATCGCCGGTGACCGCAGCATGCGGATCATCGAGGCGGCGACGTTCACCGTCATCATCGTCATGCTGCTGCTGGTCTACCGGTCCATCGTGACCGTGCTGATCACGCTGGTGATGGTGGTGCTGTCGCTGGCCACGGCCCGCGGCGTGGTGGCGTTCCTGGGCTACCACGAGATCATCGGGCTCTCGACGTTCGCCACCAACCTGCTGGTGACGTTGGCCATCGCCGCGGCGACGGACTACGCGATCTTCCTGATAGGCCGATATCAGGAGGCCCGAACACTCGGCGAGGACAAAGAGACCGCGTACTACACGATGTTCCACGGCACCGCGCACGTGGTGCTGGGGTCGGGTCTGACCATCGCCGGCGCCACGTTCTGCCTGAGCTTCACCCGGCTGCCCTACTTCCAGACCATGGGTATCCCGCTGGCCATCGGCATGTTCGTGGTCGTCATGGCGGGCGTCGTCCTGATGGTCGCGATCATCAGCGTCGCCACCCGGTTCGGCAAACTGCTCGAGCCCAAACGCGCGATGCGCATCCGTGGCTGGCGCAAGATCGGCGCCTCGATCGTCCGCTGGCCGGGCCCGATCCTGGTGGCGGCGATGGCGATCACGCTGGTCGGCCTGCTGGCGCTGCCCGGCTACAAGACCAACTACAACGACCGCGACTACCTGCCGGCGGATCTGCCGGCCAACCAGGGCTATGCCGTCGCCGACGCGCATTTCGACCAGGCCCGGATGAACCCCGAGCTGCTCATGATCGAGAGCGATCACGATCTGCGGAACTCGGCGGACTTCCTCGTCATCGACAAGATCGCCAAGGCGATCTTCCGCGTCGAGGGCATCGCCAGGGTGCAGGCGATCACCCGGCCCGACGGCAAGCCCATCAAGCACACCTCGATCCCGTTCCAGATGAGCATGCAGGGCACGACTCAGCGGCTCAACGAGAAGTACATGCAAGACCGCATGGCCGACATGCTGGTGCAGGCCGACGAGATGGCGAACACGATCGCCACCATGGAGAAGATGTCGAACCTGACCACGCAGATGGCCGACATCACCCACAGCATGGTCAGCAAGATGGAGAACATGCTCACCGACATCGAGGACCTCCGCGACAGCATCGCGAACTTCGATGACTTCTTCCGGCCGATCCGCAACTACTTCTACTGGGAACCGCACTGCTACAACATCCCGGTCTGCTGGGCACTGCGGTCGGTGTTCGACACCCTCGACGGCATCAACGTGATGACCGACGACTTCCGCGAGATCCTGCCGGACATGAAGCGGCTGGACACGCTGATGCCGCAGATGGTCGCGCTCATGCCGGAGATGATCGAGACCATGAAGACCATGCGGACGATGATGCTGACGATGTATCAGTCCCAGAAGGGTCAGCAGGACCAGATGGCCGCGATGTCCGAGGACGCCGACGCCATGGGTGAGGCGTTCGACGACTCGATGAACGACGACTCCTTCTATCTGCCGCCGGAGATCTTCGAGAACAAGGACTTCCAGCGTGGGCTGGAGCAGTTCCTGTCCCCCGACGGGCATGCGGTGCGCTTCATCATCTCCCATGAGGGTGACCCGCTCAGCCCCGAAGGCGTGGCCAAGATCGACAAGATCAAGACCGCGGCGAAGGAGGCCGTCAAGGGCACCCCACTGGAGGGCTCCAAGATCTATCTCGGTGGAACCGCGGCCACGTTCAAGGACATGCAGGACGGCAACAACTACGACCTGTTGATCGCCGGCATCTCTGCGCTCGGCCTGATCTTCATCATCATGTTGATCCTGACCCGGGCCATCGTGGCGGCTGCGGTGATCGTCGGCACCGTGGTGCTGTCGCTGGCCGCGTCGTTCGGGCTGTCGGTGCTGTTCTGGCAGCACATCCTCGGCCAGCCGCTGCACTGGATGGTGTTGGCCATGGCGGTGATCATCCTGTTGGCCGTGGGCGCGGACTACAACCTGCTGTTGGTGTCCCGCCTCAAAGAAGAGATACACGCCGGCATCGGCACCGGCATCATCCGCGCGATGGGCGGCAGCGGCTCGGTGGTGACGGCGGCGGGGTTGGTCTTCGCGCTGACGATGATGTCGATGGCGGTCAGCGAATTGACCGTGATCGGTCAGGTCGGTACGACGATCGGTCTGGGCCTGTTGTTCGACACACTGGTGATCCGTGCGTTCATGACGCCGTCGATCGCCGCGTTGCTCGGGCCCTGGTTCTGGTGGCCCCAACGGGTCCGCACCCGTCCCGTCCCCGCACCGTGGCCGAGACCCGGTGGGCTGCAATCGGATCCGTCTGAAGGAGTGAAGGTATGAAACGCGCACTGATCGGTGTCGCCGCGGTGGCCGCGGGATTGACGTTCGCGGCGCCGGCGTCGTTGGTCTTCGCCATACCCGCGGCAGCCGACCCCGACACCGCGTTCACCAACGAGCTGAACACGTACGGGATCTACGGCCAGAAGGACTACAACGCCTGGATCGGCAAGATCACCTGCAAGCGGATCGCCACCGGTGTCGACGCCACCGCGTTCGAGGCGGCCGAATTCGTGCGCAATCAGCTGGAGAAGGACACCACGACCGAACAGGCGTGGAAGTTCCTCGCCGCCGGACTGCGGACCTACTGCCCTGACCGGCTGCCGGTGCTGGACCAGGCGCGCCAGTAGGGCTCAACAGTTCCACGCGAGTGTGGGTGTTGTGCACGCATTTCTCTGAAAATCCGTGCACAACCCCCACGTTCGTGCTTCCGACGGGCGGGGCTGGCCCGGTTACCGGGCGACGGGCCAGTGCCACACGGACATGTCGCCGCGCGGATAGTTCATGCAGACGTCGGTGGCGTGCGCCACGACGCCCTTGTTGTTGAAGAACAGCTTGGCCCAGTTGCCCCACCGGGTGGCGACCTGCTCGTAATACACGTTGGTCGCGGTGTTCTCGGAGTACTGGCGGCGGCCCACCGGGTCGAGCGAGAAGAACCAGTGGATGCGGTCGAACGCGGCCTGCTGGACGTCGGCCGGCCGGTTGCTCCGGTCGATCATGTAGCGCTCGAAGTACACCGGGCTGGTGTCCCGGGCAGCCGCCATGTACTGCTCGACGTCGCATGTGGTGTGGATGATCCGACGCGGAATCGGATAGTCCTCGGTGGAATCGGCGACGGCCGGTCCGGCCAGGCTCGCGCTGACCGCGGCGGCGCCGAGGAATCCCAGACCCACCCGTGCGACGCGACTCATCAGTCCGCTCATCGTTTCTCCAGCTTCATCGTTCGGTCGGGTCTCGAAGATTCTATAGCGCAGCTAGGCAATTCGGGGGCCCCGCTCCCGGTCAGCCACCACCGGTGACCGGGTTGGAGGTCAACGAGATCCATCCACCGTTGATCCACACGCCCCAGCGTCCGCCCCAGCCCGAATTCCAGACCACCGGCTGGCCGATCCAGACCTCGGCGGGCTTCGGGGGCGCCCAGGCCGGCGGCACCTCACCGAGCACGGGAGGCGGTGGCGGAGGCGCCGGTTGCGCGCCGGCGACGGCAGCCGCACCCCAGAGGCCGGCGGCCAGTCCGCATGCGACCGCGGCGACGGACAGCGTGGTCTTGATCGAGGTCATCGCATCACTCTCGGGTCGGTAACCGGGCGGGATAATTAGCATATATAACCAGCGGTGGACGCGGCCAATCCGGGGGGCGCGGTTTGCCTGCCTCGAGCCCGCGCGCATGACATTCTTGGTTCCGTCTGTAACGCGTCCAGCGAGGAGAACTGATGTCGGCACCATCGGCCGTCGAAACAGGCAGCGACACACACGGACCGCGCCGGGCGTGGGCGGCGGTCTCGGTCCTCGCGGTGGTCGGGACACTCAACTACGCCGACCGGTTCCTGCCGGCAGTGCTGGCCGAACCCATCCGGCAGGACCTGTCGCTGTCCGACACCGCCATCGGGGTGATCAACGGCTTCGGCTTTCTCGCCGTGTACGCGCTCATCGGTATCCCGATCGCGCGTGTCTCCGACCGGGGCGCGTACGGCCTGGTGATCTCCGGGTGCCTGTCGCTGTGGGGGGTGATGACGATGCTCGGCGGCGCCGTGCAGTCCGGCTTCCAGCTCGCGCTGACCCGGGTGGGCGTCGCGATCGGGGAGGCCGGTTCCACCCCCGCCGCGCACGCCTACGTCGCCCGCAACTTTGCGCCCGAACGCCGCGCCGCTCCGCTGGCCGTCATCACCCTGGCCATCCCGCTGGCCAGCGCGGCCAGCCTGATCGGCGGCGGCCTGCTGGCCCAGGCGCTCGGCTGGCGCACGGCGTTCGTGGTGATGGGCGTGATCAGCGTTGCGTTCGTTCCGGTGGTGCTGGCCGTCGTCGGGCGCAGGCAGCGGCCTGTGACCGAAGCCGTTGCGGTGCGGCAGGTTCCGGTCAAGTGGTGGGACATCCTGCGCAAGCCCAGCTATCTGGCGATCGTCGCGGGGGCGGCGTCGATCTCGGTGGCCGGTTACGCGCTGACGACGTTCGCGCCCGCGTTCCTGATGCGTGCGCGCGGCATGTCACTGGGTGAGGTCGGGCTGCAGTACGGCCTGGCCAGTGGCGTCACCGGCATCCTCGGGCTGCTGGTCGTCGGCAAGATCGCCGACCGGCTGTCGGCGATCGATCCCCGTTGGCTGTTGTGGCTGGTGGCGGCGATGACGGCGGCGCTTATCCCGTTCTCGACGCTGGGTTTCGTCGTGGGCAGCACGACGCTGTCGGTGTGCTTCATCGCGTTGAGCTACGTCGTCGGGACGGCCTACATGGCACCGTCGATCGCGGCGATCCAGCGGCTGGTTCCGGCCGAGCAGCGCGCCACGGCCTCGGCCATCTTCCTGTTCTTCAGCGCAATCCTGGGTTCGGTGGGCCCGCTCGTGACGGGCATGATCAGCGACGCGCTGAAGAGCGAAGTCGGCGACATGTCACTGGGCCGGGCGATGCTGTGTGTGGTGCCGCTGATGCACCTGGTCGCGATCGGTTGCTACCTGCTGGCGAGCCGGCGCTATCTGCGCGAGATCGTCGCCTGAGCTGATCGAGCGCCCCGCGATCAGAGCCCGAACTGGTCCTCGACGACGCCGAGCCACACCTGGGCGGCGTCGATCGCCACCTTCTCGCTGATGAAGGCGTGCTGGGTTCCCGTGTAGAGATCCCGGAAGGCCCGCTCCAGGCGGCTGCCCTCCCGGATCGAACTGGTCCCGGCGGCCAGATGCGCCCACTCGGCGCAGGCGCGGGAGGTGTCGGTGGCGAACACCGCCGCGACCCGCATGTCCGCGCGCAGGGCGGGGGTCAGCTCACCGCCCGCGGCCACCGCGGATTCGGCGCTACCGAACGCGTCGAGTACGAGCAGCCTTGCGGCGCGCCAGGCCGCGACGTGGTGCGCCAGCGCTTTCTGGAATGTCGGCCGGCTGGCGAGCGCCGCCATGTCGCTCATCCGGAACTTGGTCGCCGCCAGCTCGGTGACATCGTCGAGCATGCTCTTGGCCACGCCGAGTGCCCAGGCCGCGTGACCGGCCGCGGTCACGGGCATCATGCCCATCCGCGTCGCCGGTGAACTCCCCCGCTTCGGTTCACGGGTGAACAACGCGAACGTGCGGTCGTGCGGGACGAACACGTCCTCGATCGCGTAGTCGTAGGAACCGGTGCCCTTGAGACCCTGGACGTGCCAGCCGTCCTTGAACAGCACATCCGCGCGTGGCACGACGGCCACCCGCATATCCGGCACGCCTTCGGCGAGCCACTGCATCTCACCGTCGACCATCGGCAGGAAACCGGCCGCGACGTATTCGGCGTGTCCGGTGCCCGAACCGAAACTCCACGATCCGGTCAGCCGGTAGCCGCCGTCGACCGCGATGCCCTGGCCGTTGGGGAAGAACTGCCCGCCCATCGTGACGCGGTTGTCGTTGGCGGTGAACACCTCGGCGAATCCGCCGTCGGGAAGATAGGCGGCCGCGGCGAAGGACGACGGCAGGTTGGCGATCCCGACCCAGCCGAACGAGCCGTCCTGCCAAGCCATTTCGATCCAGGTCTCGATCATCTCTGCGAAGGTCGGTTCCACCCCGCCGGCCGGTACCGGGTTGAACGCGGTCATCAGCCCGCTCGACCACATGGCGTCCACGACCGCCGGCGTCATGGTGCGGATCCGCTCGGATTCTGCCGCCTGTTCGCGCACCAGCTCGCGCAGGCCCCGGGCGCGTTCGGTCACCGCCGTCACGGCGTCGACGTTAGCTGCTCAGGGCAGGGCAGTGAACATGTTCGTCGGATCTGTCATCTCCACCGGCACCGGCGTCACGGTGACGACAGTGGCGGGGCCCGGCCATTCGCCGGTGAGATGTTGTTGCGGGGCCTCCGGAGCGGGCAGGTGCGGCACCGCGGCGGGAACGGCGGCCCGGGCCGGTGCCGGCACCGGGACGTATGCCCTGGGCGCGGGTCGCCACGACGGGGTCACGACCTGCTCGGTCGGCTCGACCACCTTGCGGACCATGCCGGCGACACCGCTGGCGGGCGCGGACACGGCGACCCAGCCGGTATCGGCCTGATCAGATGCCGCGGCGTCTGTCTGCTGAACTTCCGGCACCGCGCCCGAGGTCAAGCTCAGGGCGGTCAGCAACGCGGCCGCGGCCGCGCCGAGGACGGCCATCGCGATCCTGCGGCGGCTCAGGCCGCGACGGGGGCCGGCCGTCTCCTCGGCGGGCCTCTCGGCGAGGGCAGCCCCGTAGGCCAGGGCGAGGCGGGGCGCGGTGTCGGGGGCGATCATCACGCGCATCGCGTCTGCCAGCGGCACGGTGTCGACGTCGGCGATCTGGAGCTCGTCGAGCTGCTCACGCAACCGGTGCCCGTCGCGGGTCACGTCGTCGCTGAACGTCAGCCGGATCCGGTCGACGTCATGGCCGCCGGCGGTCGCGATCGTGCGGGCGCTCCTGGCGGCGGCCCCGGCGGTCTCCGTGCCGGCCCGGAACTCGAGATCGTCATGATCGAGGACGGCGCCGTCGGTGTCGTCGACCAGCACCCAGGCGACGGCGTGGGCAGTCAGTGAGAGCCCCAGAACCATGCCCACGGCGTCCCCTTCCCGTCGTTCACCGGTGTGTGCGATCTATCGGGCGCCGTCGAACCGGTGTTACAAAAGTCGGCTTCATGCCCGATCGGTACTGGACACGGTCCGCCGCACGCCATAGGCTCCCCCTAAAGGTCGACTCTCAGACCTTTAGGTTTCGCCAGGCGTTCGGCAGACCGGCAGGAGCGTAACGCCGCCCCGCGAGTTCCGCGCGGCGCGCAGGATGTGCACACCGGGGGCCACGCCGGTCCTTTCTGCACCTTCGTTCCGTTCAAAAGAGTTGTGACGCAACCAATTTCGAACCGCATTGCAACGCGCATGCAACGTCACGGGAGTAGTGTGCTACCCCACACGTCGAAGGGAGTTCGGTTCATGAGCGGCGAGAGTCGTGCCCACCGCGCCACGCGCGGTGTCGAGGAGCACCGCGAGTCACAGGAATATCTGCAGAAGCGGCAATTGCAGAAGGGTACCGCCGGCTGGATCCTGCTGGCCGGGCTGGGCATCAGCTACGTGGTGTCCGGGGACTACTCCGGATGGAACTTCGGCCTCGGGCAGGGCGGCTTCGGCGGTCTGGCCATCGCCGCGGTCATCATCGCGGCGATGTACCTGGCGATGGTGCTCGGCATGGCCGAGATGTCGTCGGCGCTGCCGGCCGCCGGCGGCGGGTACACGTTCGCGCGCCGGGCACTCGGCCCGTGGGGCGGGTTCGCCACCGGCACCGCCATCCTGATCGAGTACGCGATCGCGCCGGCCGCGATCGCGACGTTCATCGGCGCCTACGTCGAATCGCTCAACCTGTTCGGCATCACCGACGGGTGGTGGGTCTACCTCGCCGCGTACGCCATCTTCATCGGCATCCATCTGTCCGGTGTCGGGGAGGCGCTCAAGGTCATGTTCGTGATCACCGCGATCGCGCTGGTCGGCCTCGTGGTGTTCGCCATCGCGGCGATCCCGCGGTTCGACAGCGCCAACCTGACCGATATCGCGGTCACCGACGCTGCCGGCGCCTCGCCCCTGTTGCCCTTCGGTCTGCTCGGAATCTGGGCGGCGATCCCCTTCGCGATCTGGTTCTTCCTGGCCATCGAAGGCGTCCCGCTGGCCGCCGAGGAGGCCGCCGAACCGGAGCGCAACGTCCCCAAGGGAATCATCGCCGGAATGGCGGTGCTGCTGGTGACGTGCGTGACCGTGCTGGTCCTCACACCGGGCGCCGGCGGCGCGGCCGCGATGTCGGAGTCGGGGAACCCGCTCGTCGAGGCCCTCGGTGACAGCACCTGGGCCAAGGTCGTCAACTACATCGGACTCGCCGGGCTGATCGCCAGCTTCTTCTCGATCATCTATGCCTACTCGCGCCAGCTCTTCGCGCTGTCGCGGGCCGGGTACCTGCCGAAGATCCTGTCGGTGACGAACTCGCGCAAGGCACCGACGCTGGCGTTGATTGTGCCCGGCGTGATCGGGTTCCTGTTGTCGCTGATCGGCCAGGGGGCCCTGCTGTTGAACATGGCGGTGTTCGGAGCCGCGCTGAGTTACGTGCTGATGATGGTCAGCCACATCGTGCTGCGCAAGAACGAGCCGGACATGCCGCGGCCCTACCGCACCCCGGGCGGCGTGATCACGACGGGCTTCGCCCTCGTGATCGCGGTACTGGCGGTCATCGCGACGTTCCTGGTGGACAGCGTCGCCGCGTTGTGCTGCCTATTGGTCTTCGCGGCGTTCATGGCGTACTTCGGTCTCTACAGCCGGCACCATCTGGTGGCCAACTCCCCCGACGAGGAGTTCGCCGCCGTGGCCGCCGCCGAGGACGAGCTCAGGTGACCTACCGCCAACAGGTTTGCGGGCACACCTACCAGTTCGACGGTCTCGTCGAGGTGATGGCCAAGGCCACCCCGGTCCGCTCCGGCGACGAGCTCGCCGGGTGCGCGGCCGAATCCGATGCCGAAAGAGCCGCTGCGGCATGGATTCTCGCCGATCTACCGTTGGCCACCTTCCTCGACGAACAGGTGGTGCCCTACGAGACCGACGACGTCACGCGGCTGATCATCGACACCCACGACCGGCAGGCGTTCGCCCCGGTGGCCCACCTGACCGTCGGCGGCCTACGAGACTGGTTGCTGGACACCGCATGTCAGGCCGGCAGCGCCGAACGCATCGCGGCGGTCGCTCCGGGGCTCACCCCGGAGATGGTGGCGGCGGTGTCGAAGATCATGCGCAACCAGGATCTGATCGCGGTGGCCGCGGGCGCTGCCGTGCACGCCGCGTTCCGGACCTCGATCGGGGTGCCGGGCACGCTGGCGACGCGGCTGCAACCCAACCACCCGACCGACGATCCGCGGGGCATCGCGGCGGCCACGCTGGACGGGTTGCTGATGGGCTGCGGTGACGCGGTCATCGGTATCAACCCGGCCACCGACTCGCCACAGCACACCGAGGATCTGCTGCATCTGCTCGACGAGATCCGGCTGCGGTTCGACATCCCGATGCAGTCCTGCGTGCTGACCCACGTGACCACCACGATGGAGCTCATCGAGCGGGGTGCCCCGGTCGACCTGGTGTTCCAGTCGATCGCCGGAACCCAGGGCGCCAACGCCAGCTTCGGCATCACGCTGCCGATGCTGCAGGAGGCCAACGAGGCAGGCCGTGCGCTGGGCCGCGGCACCGTCGGCGACAACGTGATGTATCTGGAGACCGGGCAGGGTTCGGCACTGTCGGCGGGAGCGCACCTGGGCACCGGCGGCCGCCCGGTGGACCAGCAGACCCTGGAGACCAGGGCCTACGGCGTGGCCCGGGCGCTGGACCCGCTGCTGGTGAACACCGTCGTGGGTTTCATCGGCCCCGAGTATCTCTATGACGGCAAACAGATCATCCGGGCGGGGCTGGAGGACCACTTCTGCGGCAAGCTGCTCGGGCTGCCGATGGGTGTGGACGTGTGCCACACCAACCATGCCGAAGCGGATCAGGACGACATGGACACGCTGCTGACCCTGCTCGGTGTGGCCGGTGCCGCCTTCGTCATCACCGTGCCCGGCGCCGACGACGTGATGCTGGGCTATCAGAGCCTGGCGTTCCATGACGCGCTGTATGTCCGCAATGCGCTGAAGCTGCGGCCGGCGCCGGAGTTCGAGGCGTGGCTGGCCCGGCTGGGCATGGCCGACGACGACGGCAGGGTGCTGCCGGTCGATCCAGCCGCCTCTCCGCTGCTGGCCCTGGCGGCTGGGTCATGAGCGCCGCGAAAGACGTTTCCCCCGAGGATGTCTGGGCGCCGCTGCGCAGCGCCACCCGGGCCCGTATCGGTCTCGGGCGGGCCGGCAACGCCCTGCCGTCGCGTCGCGTGCTGGAGTTCAAGGCCGCCCACTCGGCGGCCCGCGACGCCGTCCATGTGCCGTTGGACACCGACGCATTCGCCGCCGAGGTAGAGGCTCTCGGTCTCGGCGCACCGCTGCTGGTGCGCAGCCGCGCGGCCGACCGTGCCGAATACCTGCGCCGGCCCGACCTCGGGCGCCAACCGGCCGACGTCGACGCGCTGCCCCAGACCGGGGCCGACATCGGCGTCGTGCTGGCCGACGGGCTGTCCCCGCGCGCGCTGGCCGAGCACGGCGTCGGACTGCTCACAGCGCTGGCCGATGAGTTCGACGGCCACTACCGGCTGGCGCCGCCGGTGATCGCCACCCAGGCGCGGGTCGCGCTCGGCGACCACGTCGGCGCGGCACTGGGCGTGACGACACTGCTGATGGTCATCGGCGAGCGTCCGGGCCTGTCGGTTGCGGACAGTCTTGGGATCTACCTGACCCATCAGCCGCGGGTGGGCCGCACCGACGCCGACCGCAACTGCATCTCCAACATCCACCCACCGGACGGTTTGGACTACCGCACCGCCGCCCGCACCGCGGCCGTCCTGGTCGCCGGTGCCCGGCGGCTCGGGCGTTCGGGGGTGGCGCTCAAGGACACCTCGCGGGCCCAGTTGCCCGGCTGATCACGCGGTGGTGTCGGCCAGCGCCTCGATCCGCTTCAGCGCGTCGGCGGCCAGCGCCGGCACGTCATAGCCGGGTGCGCCACCGCAGGTGGTGATCTCAACGGCGGCGTTGTGCGCGGCCACGAACAGGTTGTCGCAGTTCCAATCAGACGCGCGCAGGGACCAGAGCACGGTGCCCTCCGGTGCGGTCGACGGGTGTGGCCGCACCTCGAAGTCGTAGGAGCGGTCCCGCATCGTCGTGACGCTCAACGCGGTGCCGCCACACCGTTTTACGGTCTGCCGCACCGTGTCCAGCGCCGTGGCGGGATCAAAATCCGATCGGTAGACCGCAACCATCTCCTCGACGTAGAACCGGCCGTCCTCGGTCATCCAGTGCCCGCCGTCGGTGGCCAGCGGGCCGGGCGCGTCGAGGAACGGCGGGTCCACCTCGCGGGCCAGCCCGGCGCAGCGCTCCGGCTCGGCGACCACGAACAGATTGCCGTCCTCGCCGGACACCTTCGGGCTGAGCAGATCGGCGACCTGAAGCGTGGTGATCGGCGCGGCCAGCGATGCGGGCCGCGCCTGCGGGTTGTCCACGTGCCGGGTGCAGGAGGTCAGCAGCGCGACGACCCCGACCCCCGCCGAGCACCATCGCGCCGCCTTCGTCATCGGCCGAAGCCCGCGTCCCGTAACGCCTGCGCCATCGAGCCGGCCGGGCGGCTCTGCTCACGACGTCCGGAGTTGTTGGTGCGCTGCGGATTCCGCTTCGGAGGTCCTGGCCGTTCGGCGCGCCGGGGGCCGCGCTCGGGCTTGGCCTCGTCGTTGAGGCGCAGGCTCAGGCCGATGCGCTGCCGGTCGACGTCGACGTCGACGACCTTGACCCGCACCACCTGACCTGAGCGCACCACTTCGTGCGGGTCGGAGACGAAGCGGTCGGCCATCGCCGAGACGTGCACGAGCCCGTCCTGGTGCACACCCACGTCGACGAACGCGCCGAACGCCGCCACATTGGTCACCACGCCCTCCAGGATCATCCCGACCTTGAGGTCGGCGACCTTCTCCACTCCGGCGGCGAACGTCGCAGTGGTGAACGCCGGACGAGGGTCGCGGCCGGGCTTCTCCAGCTCGGCGAGGATGTCGGTCACCGTCGGGATGCCGAACCGGTCGTCGGCGAAGTCGACGGGCCGCAGTTGCCGCAGCGCGCGTTCGTTGCCGATGATCTCGGCGAGCGTGACGTTCGAGCGGTCCAGGATGCGCCGCACCACCGGATAGGACTCGGGGTGCACGCCGGACGCGTCCAGCGGGTCCTGCCCGTCGCGGATCCGCAGGAAGCCGGCGCACTGCTCGAAAGCCTTGGGCCCCAGCCGGGGAACGTCGAGCAGCGCGCGGCGGTTCTGGAACCGGCCGGCCTTGTCGCGGTGAGCGACGATCGCCTCGGCCAGCGACTCGGTGATCCCCGAGACCCGCGACAACAGCGGAACCGACGCGGTGTTGAGGTCCACGCCGACGGCGTTCACCGCGTCCTCGACCACCGCGCCAAGGCTTCTGGCCAGGATGCCGGGGGTGATGTCGTGCTGGTACTGCCCCACCCCGATGGACTTGGGCTCGATCTTGACGAGCTCGGCGAGCGGGTCCTGCAGGCGCCGGGCGATGGACACCGCACCCCGCAGGGTGACGTCGAGATCCGGCAGCTCGTGCGCGGCGTAGGCCGACGCCGAGTACACCGACGCGCCGGCCTCGCTGACCATCGCCTTGGCCGGCGCCGTGCCCCCCGCTGCCCGAACGTCGGCGATGAGTTCACTTGCCAATGCGTCGGTTTCGCGGGACGCGGTGCCGTTGCCCACCGCGATCAGCTCGACGCCGTGGCGCACCACCAGTGCTGCCAGCGTCGCCTTGGCCTGGTCCCACTGCTTCTGCGGCTGGTGCGGATAGATCGCGCAGGTGTCGAGCACCTTGCCGGTGCCGTCCACGACGGCGACCTTCACCCCGGTCCGGAAGCCGGGATCGAGCCCCATCGTGGTGCGGTTGCCCGCGGGCGCGGCCAACAGCAGGTCCTTGAGGTTCTTGGCGAACACCGCGACGGCGTCCTGCTCGGCCCGCAGCCGCAGCCGCACCCGGGCGTCCACCGACGCCGACACCGACAGCCGGGTGCGCCACGCGAAGCCGACCGTGGCAGCCAGCCACGGGGTGGCCGGTGCGGCCGCGGTCAGGTCGACGCCCAGCGCGGCGGCGATCATCGCCTGGTAGGTGTCCTCGTCCCCGCCGTCCAGGCTCAGCGCCAGCACCTGCTCCTTCTCGCCGCGCAGCACCGCCAGCACCCGGTGGGACGGCATCGCCCAGAGCTGCTCGCAGTGGTCGAAGTAGTCGCGGAACTTCTGCGCCTTCTCCGCGTTCACGGATCCCTCGGATGCGGGCCTGGTCCTCAGCACGCCGTGCTCCCAGAAGCGTTCCCGCAGTGCGCCCACCAGCTCGGCGTCCTCGGCGGCGCGCTCGACGATGATGTGGCGTGCCCCGTCGAGTGCCGCGGCGGCGTCGGGCACGCTCTCACCGAGGTACTCCGCGGCCGCCTCCTCGGGCACCTGGGCCGGGTCGGTCAGCAGGCTTTCGGCCAGCGGCTGCAGGCCTGCCTCGCGGGCGATCTGCGCCTTGGTCCGCCGCTTCGGTTTGAACGGCAGATAGATGTCCTCGACACGGGCCTTGGTGTCGGCGGCCATCAGCGCCGCGGTCAGGTCATCGGTGAGTTTGCCCTGCTCCTTGATCGAGGCCAGCACCGCGTTGCGCCGGTCGTCGAGCTCGCGCAGATAGGCCAACCGCTCCTCCAGCACACGCAGCTGACCGTCGTCGAGGCTGCCGGTGACCTCCTTGCGGTAGCGGGCGATGAACGGCACCGTCGCACCCTCGTCGAGCAGGCGCACCGCCGCGGCGACCTGCGACTCCCCTACGGCCAGTTCTGCAGCGAGACGGGCGTTTACGGATTTGACCGGGCCAGACTTGATCACGCGCGGAACCCTACTCGGTTTCACTGACAGCCCGGCGGGTAGCCGCCGGTATGCCCACCGATGTGTCCGACTTCATCCTCGACCGCCTCCGCCAGTGGAACATCACCCACGTCTTCGGCTACCCGGGTGACGGCATCAACGGGCTGATCTCGGCGCTGAGCCGCGCCCACGACGATCCCCGGTTCGTCCAGGCCCGCCACGAGGAGATGGCCGCGATGGCCGCCGTCGGGTACGCCAAGTTCTCCGGCGAGGTCGGGGTCTGCCTGGCGACCTCCGGACCGGGCGCGGTCCACCTGCTCAACGGTCTCTACGACGCCAAACTCGACCATGTGCCGGTGGTCGCGATCATCGGGCAGACCGCGCGCAGCGCGATGGGCAGCAGCTACCAGCAGGAGGTGGACCTGCAGGCGCTGTTCGCCGACGTGGCCAGTGACTATGTCGTCGAGGTCAACGTGTCCGAACAGCTGCCCATGGCGCTGGACCGGGCCATCCGGACAGCGAGGACCCGGCGCGCGCCGACGGTCGTCATCGTCCCGTCCGATCTTCAGGACACGGAGTACGAACCGCCAGAGCACCAGGGCAAGCACCTCCCGTCCAGCGATCCCGTCGACGAGTTCGGGGTCATCACGCCCGCCGAGGGCCAGGTGCGGCGGGCGGCGGAGATCCTCAACGACGGCGAACGGGTCGCCATCCTGATCGGCCAGGGCGCACGCGGGGCACGGCGGGAGGTCGTCCGGGTCGCCGAACTCACCGGCGCCGGAGTGGCGAAAGCCTTGCTGGGCAAGGACGTTCTACCGGACGACCTGCCGTTCGTCACCGGCCCGATCGGCATGCTCGGGTCCCGACCGAGCCACAAGATGATGCGCGCCTGCGACACCCTGCTGATCGTCGGCTCGAACTTCCCCTACACCCAGTACCTCCCAGAGTTCGGTCAGGCCCGCGCGGTCCAGATCGACGACGACGGCACCTCGATCGGGATGCGGTATCCGACCGAGCTGAACATCGTCGCCGACGCCCGGGTCACCCTGGCTGGGCTGCAACAGCATCTACGTCCGAAGCCTCATACCCACTGGCGCGAAAGCATCGAAACGGACGTGCGGCGGTGGTGGACTGATCTGGAACAGGAGTGCATGCGTCCGGCTCAGCCGGTGAATCCGATGCGTATCGCCTGGGAGCTGCCGGATCGGTTGCCGGACAACGCGATCGTGACAGCCGATTCCGGATCCTCGACGGCCTGGTATGCGCAGTGTGTGAAGTTCACCGCCGGTGTCCGGGGATCGGTGTCGGGAACGCTGGCCTCGATGGGGTGTGCGGTGCCGTACGCGATCGGCGCGAAATTCGCCTATCCCGACCGTCCCGCGATCGCGCTGGTCGGTGACGGCGCGATGCAGATGAACGGCCTCAACGAACTGCTGACCATCGCCCGCTACCGCGACGAGTGGGACGACCAGCGCCTCGTGGTGTGCGTGTTCGGCAACGGTGACCTCAACCAGGTGACCTGGGAGCTGCGCGAGAGCGGCACGCCGAGGTTCGAGCCGTCCCAGACCCTGCCCGCCGTCAGCTACGCCGCGGTGGCGCAGACCATGGGCGTGGACGCCAGGACGGTCGAATCGGAAGACGACCTCGGCCGCGCGTGGGACTGGGCGTTGTCGGCGCCGGGTCCCACCCTGCTCGATGTGCGCTGCGATCCGGAGATCCCGAGCGTTTGACACGTTCTCCAACGGGTACGTCGGAAGGGCTCCCCCACCCGTCGATACGGAGGCACCACATGCCCGCTCCGCGTAAGCGAGACCAGTCCGCCCCTGCCAAGGTCAGTCCCACCGGTGCGTCGAAAAGCACTGACGAACAACCTGATCCGCGCGCACAGACGGGCCGGTTCCTCACCACCGCGCAGGGCGTCCGGATCCCCGACACCGATCACTCGCTGAAGGCGGGCAGCCGCGGCCCCACGCTGATGGAGGACTTCCACCTCCGGGAGAAGATCACCCATTTCGACCACGAACGGATCCCCGAGCGGGTGGTGCACGCCAGAGGCGCTGCGGCCCATGGCGTCTTCGAGGCCTACGGCAACGCCGCCTCGATCACCAAAGCGGCGTTCCTGGCGTCCAAGGGTAAGCAGACCGACGTCTTCTGCCGTTTCTCCACCGTGCTGGGTTCCCGCGGGTCCGCCGACACCGTGCGCGACACCCGGGGTTTCGCGGTCAAGTTCTACACCGACGAAGGCACGTTCGATCTCGTCGGCAACAACATCCCGGTCTTCTTCATCCAGGACGGCATCAAGTTCCCCGACGTGATCCACGCGGGCAAGCCGCATCCCGATCGTGAGATACCGCAGGCCCAGTCGGCGCACGACACGTTCTGGGACTTCGTGTCCCTGCACACCGAGGCCACCCACCACGTGCTGTGGAACATGAGTGACCGCGGCATCCCGCGGTCCTACCGCACCATGGAGGGCTTCGGGGTCCACACCTTCCGGCTGGTCAACGCCAAGGGCGAGACCAGCCTGGTGAAACTCCACTGGAAGCCGGTCGCCGGGGTGCACTCACTGGTGTGGGAGGAGGCCCAGCTGGCCGCCGGTTTCGATCCTGACTTCCACCGCCGCGACATGGCCGACGGCATCGAGGCGGGCGCGCCACTGGAGTATGAGCTCGGCGTGCAGGTGATGCCCGACGACGGCACCGAGACCTTCGAGGGCATCGACCTGCTCGACCCGACCAAGATCGTGCCTGAGGAACTGGTCCCGGTGCAGCTGATCGGGAAGCTCACGCTCAACCGCAACCCCACCAACTATTTCGCCGAGACCGAGCAGGTGGCCTTCCACACCGGCAACCTGGTCCCCGGAATCGAGGTCACCAACGACCCGCTGATGCAGGCCCGGCTGTTCTCGTACCTGGACACACAGCTGACCAGGCTGGGCGGGCCGAATTTCACTCAGCTGCCGATCAACCGGCCCCGCTGCCCGGTCAACGACATGTTGCGCGACGGTATGCACCAGAGCGCGATCCACACCGGGCAGGCGCCGTACCGGCCGAACAGCATCGACGGCGGCGAGCCCGTGGTCGCCGATGCGGACGAGGGCGGCTACGTGCAGACCGCCCGTCCGGTGGAGGGCCGGGTGGCGCGGGTCGCACCGACGTCGTTCGACGACCATTTCACCCAGGCGGCGATGTTCTACCGCTCGCTGACCCCGATCGAGCAGGCACACGTCGTCGAGGCGTTCACCTTCGAGCTCGGCAAGTGCTACGAGCAAGCCATCAAGGAACGGCAGCTGGAGGTGCTGTCCAACGTCGACGCCGAACTCTGCGAGCAGGTGGCGCAGGGACTCGGACTGCCCGCGCCGAAGGGTAATCCACCGGCCGAGGTGACGCTGTCACCGGCCCTGTCGCAGGTCGTCACCACACGGGGCCCGGTGAAGGGGCGCAAGGTGGCGATCATCGCCGACAGGGATTCCGATCTCGCCGGGGTCGCCAAACTCGTCAAGTCGCTGGACAAGGCCGGTGTCATCCCGGCGATCGTCGCGCCGGCGGGCGGCACTCTGAAGTCGGGCCGGCGCACCCTGACCGTGGACCGCACCTTCGACACCGCGCGCTCGATCGAGTTCGACGCCGTCGTGGTGGCCGGCGGCGCACTGGAGAATGTCGACATCAAAATGGTGATCCTGCTGCACGAGATGCTGCGGCACTGCAAGCCGTTGGGCGCGTGGGGCGATGCGCGTGCGGCGTTGCAGAAGGTCGACATCGACCTGCAGGATCCCGGCGTGGTGACCGACGATGACGCCTCGTCGTCGTTCGGTGCCGAACTGCTGGCCGCGCTGGGTCTGCACCGGGTGTGGGACCGCGCCGATTCGGTGATGGCCTCGGCGGTGGCACCGGTGCGCGCGGCGGCACCGGCCACCCGCCGGACTCGCCGCAGAAAGTGATGTTCGCTTTCCGGATACTGCTCCGCACAGCGTAGGACAGAAGATCAGGCGATCGCTGCGTCGTCCGCACCGCCCATTGCGGAGCGCAGGCGGCGCAGCGACTGGGCCAGGAGCCTTGACACGTGCATCTGCGACATCCCCATCCGCTCGGCGATCTCGGTCTGGGTCAGCGACTCGAAGAACCGCATGATGACGATCCGGTACTCCCGCCGCGGAAGTGACGCCAATTGCGCGCGCAGCTCGTCGCATTCGTCGACGAGGTCGAGGGCCGGATCGGGATCGCCGAGTCGGTCGGCGAGCGACGGGCTGTCCTCACCGGAGGTCGACGCGGCGTCGATCGACCGGGTCTTGAATCCCGCGGCGGCGGTGAGCGCCTCGGCGACCTCCATCCGGTCGACCTCCAACAGGGCTGCCAGTTCCGCCGCGTTCGGGGACCGGCCCAGGCGCTGAGTCAGCTCGGCGCTCGCCGGCGCCAGCGAGGGATAGAGGTCCTTGAGCCGCCGCGGCACGTTGACCGCCCAACCGCAGTCCCGGAAATAGCGTTTGACCTCGCCCAGCATCGTCGGGATCGCGAACGACAGGAACTCTGGGCCGGCCGCCGGATCGAACCGGTTGACCGAGTTCACCAGGCCCACCCGTGCCACCTGCACCAGGTCGTCGTGGGTCTCGCCGCGGTGGTCGTAGCGGCGTGCGATCCGGTCGGCGACGGGCAGGCAGCGGCGGATGATCTCGTCGCGCAGCCTGCCGCGATCGGCCGAGTCCGGGGGCAGCGCGCGCAGCCTGACGAACGCCGCGTGGATCCACGCGAAGTCAAGCTCGTCGCCGGAACTCATGTGGTTCGGGTACCCGTCGCGGTACGGGCGCCACCCGCTTACACGAACGCTTCGTTTGATGGATGACCGGCCGCGTCAGGCTGATCCTGGGGCCGGCGCCTGGCCCTGAGCCTCCATCAGCAGCAGCGCGCCGTTGACCGCATTGTCGGCGGAGCGGAACGCCGTGCACAGCACCCGAACCCGGGTGGCCCGCCCGCGCCTGTTCACCGCATCCACGGTGGTGTGCTCGCTGAGGTCACCGTCGACGAAGACCGCGCCGATGAGTGGTTTCAGCTCTTCGGTGGGCAGCCCGATGTCCAAGGTGGGCAGCGCTTTTCCGACGGCCTCATCGGAGCGCAGCCCCCACAGTTCCTCGCACCCGCGGTTCCACACCACCACCCGCATCTGCCGGTCCACCACCGCGAGGCCGAGCCGGATGGCCCCGATCAGGGATTCGACGAAAGCCGTCGACTCGTCGAGCTCAACGCTGCGCTCCCGCAACGTGTCGTTGATCGTGTGCAGCTCGTCGTTGGTCGACTGGAGTTCCTCGTTCATGGTCTCGAGCTCTTCGTTGGTGGACTGAAGTTCCTCGTTGGTGGTCTCGAGTTCCTCGTTGGTCGACTGAAGTTCTTCGTAGGCGGTCTCCAGCTGCCGGTTGGTCTGCACGATCTTGTCCACCAGCGCGCGGGTCGAGGTCACGTCGAAGAACACCACCGAGACGCCGAGCAGCGCGTTGTCGCCGTCCACCAGCGGGTTGACGTGGATCTCGAACCAGACCGAATCGCTGCCGGGCCGCTGCCACTGCACGTCCTGGATGCGTGCCGAGCGACGTTCCGACTTCGCCTGGTCGAGGTAGGCGCGCAGCTCGACCGGGCGGTACGAGACGTCGAGGTCGCGCAGCACCCGGCCGATGTCGCGGGCCGACAGCCCGAACGTGGTCTCTGCCTGCTGGTTGATCATGGCCACGGTGTCGTCGGCGGCCAGGACGATCTGCGCCACCGGACTGGCGCGGAAGGCGAGATCTCGGATTGTGGGCAGCCCGGTCGTGTCGGGGTGACGCTCGAACATCATCGCGGCGGGGTGACGCTCGCCGTTGTCGCCGGCCGTCGGCACCCTCCGGAAGACGCGGTGTCTCAGGTTCAGCGGTGTGAACCGGTCGGTGTGGCTGAGCAGCATCTCGGCGTGCCCGAGGAACAGCACCCCGCGCGGGGCGAGCGCGAAGTGCAGCCGGCTCACCATGTTGCGCTGGGTGTCGGCGTTCAGGTACATCAGGGTGTTGCGGCACACCAGCAGGTCCACGCGGGAGATGGGTGCGTCCTTGACCAGGTCGTTGCGGCCGAAGATCACGGCCCGCCGCAGGTCTTTCCGGAAGACGTACCGCCCGTTGACCTGGTCGAAATGACTTTTCAGAAGATCCACCGGCACCGATTCGACGGCCCTGGCGTCGTAGGAGGCCACACGCGCCTCGGCGAGGATCATCGCCAGCGTGAAGGCCTCCTGACCCGACGCGCACCCGGCGCTCCATACGCGGATCGGGTCGGCGGGGCCTCGCTCGGCCAGCAGTGTGGGCACCACCTCGTCGCGCACGTAGTCCCACGCGTCGGGGTCGCGGAAGAAGCTGGTGACGTTGATCAAGATCGTGTTGAACAGCGCCGCGAACTCGTCGGCGCTGGCCTGCAGCGTGTCCAGGTACTCCTCGTAGCTGCTGAACCCGGCCTGATCCATCCGGTGCCGGACCCGCCGAATCAGCGAGGTGCGCTTGTAACCGGTGAAATCGAAACCCCGGGCGTCGCGGATGTACCGCAACAAGACTTCGAAGGTCTCGTCCGCGTCATTGTCGGGCTGTGCGTTCAACCGTCATCGGTTCGCCGAGGTGCTCGGACGTGTCTGAACTTACTCGGTTTGACATCGTGTTCCCCGGGTACGGGGCCACAACGACGAGACTTCTGGGGACACCATGCGCGACGAATTCCATCAGGCCCTCGAGGTCCTGATCGAGGATCTGGCCGAGATGTGCGGCCGCGCCTCGGCGCTCGCACAGGGTGCCTCCACCGCACTGCTCGAAGGCGACGTCGCCGCCGCCGAGCGTGTCGCGTTCGACCTGAAACGGCTGACGCAGCTCGGTAACGCGGTCCACGAGCGCGCGTACAGCATGCTGGCCCTGCAGGCCCCGGTCGCGCGGGACCTGCGCGCCGTCGTCGCCGCGCTCTACATCGCCGCGGACGCCGACCGGATGGGCGGGCTGGCCTCCAACGTGGCGCGCACGGCGCGCCGCAGGCACCCGGAGTCCGTGGTGCCCGCCGACGTCCATGATCTTTTCGCCGAGATGGCTTCCACAGCAACGGAACTGGCGAATCTGGCGCAGGCGACCGTGCGGAGCCGGGACGCGGATCTGGCGCGCAAGGTCTGTGACAGCGACGTACGGATGAACGATCTGCACCGTGAGTTGTTCGCGCGGTTGATGAGCCCGCAGTGGCCGCACGGTCCGACCGTCGCGGCCGACCTGGTGCTACTCGGACGGTTCTACGAGCGCTTCGCCGACCACGCGGTCGAGATCGCCCGTCGTGTCCATTTCCAGGTCACCGGCACCCAACTCAGCGGCGGCGGGGACGAGCACGGCGCCACCCGTCAGAATCCGTCGGCGCATCCGCTGCCGAGGTAGCCGAGCCCGGCGGACCTGACCGCCGCGGGGTCGAGCATCGTGCGGGTGTCGGCGACCACCGCGCCCGGCGCCTGGTCGGCGATCTGCGACCAATCGAGGTCGCCGAACTCGGGCCACTCGGTGAGCAGCACGATCGCGTCCGCGGACTTGGCGGCGCGGTACGGGTCGTCGACGGCGATCACCCCGACCCGGTCCAGCGCACGGGCGTCTATCGCTGACAGTTGCGGATCGTAGCCGCACACCACCGCACCGTGGGCCGCCAGATGTGCGCACACCGCCAGCGCCGGGGAGTCCCTGGTGTCGCTGGTGTCCGCCTTGAAGGTGAGCCCGAGCGCGGTGATCCGGGCGCCGTCGAGACCGTCCCGCAGCGCTGCGAGCAGCGCGTCGCTGATGCGCCGCGGTTGCGCGGCGTTGGTAGTCCGCGCCGCTTCCACCTCGCCGAGTACCAGATTCCGCGATCGGGCCGTATGCACCAGCGCCGCAGTGTCTTTCGGTAGGCAGGAGCCGCCCCATCCGGGCCCCGGCCGCAGGAACGACGCGCCGATCCTGTCGTCGGCGCCCATGCACGCGGTCACATCCCCGATGTCGGCGCCCAACCGTGCGCACAGCGACGCGATCGAGTTCGCATACGAGAGTTTCACCGCCAGGAAGGCGTTGCTGGCATACTTGGCCAGCTCCGCGCTCTCGGGGCTCATCCGCAGCACCGGGCCGGCGTCGCCGTACGCGGCGCATACCAGCTCCGCGTCATGACAGGTCAGGGCGCCGACGACGATGCGGTTCGGGTGCACGAAGTCGGCGACCGCGTGACCTTCCCGGAGGAACTCCGGGCTGGACACCACCCCGATCCGCGCCGGCCTCAGTCGTCGCGCGGCCCGGCGCGTGGTGCCCACCGGCACGGTGGATTTCAGTGCGACCACCGCCCCCGGCTGCAGCACCGCCTTCAGCCGGTCCAGCGCCTGGTCGACCGCTCTCAGGTCGGAGGCCCCGTCGTCGCCCTGCGGTGTCGGCACACAGACGAACACCACGTTGCGGTCGGCCAGCCTCGCGAAGTCCGTCGAGAACCGCAGCGTGCCGGCCCGCGTGCCGGCGGCCAGCAGCGGCGCCAGTCCGGGCTCGTCGAGCACCGCGACGCCGGCGCACAAGCGGTCCACCTTGGCCCGGTCGATGTCGACGGCGACGGTGTCCACGCCGCGGTGCCCGCCCAGGCAGACCGCGGTCGTCAGCCCGACGTAGCCGGTGCCGACCACGCCGACACGCACCGGTCCGCTCATGGATGCCTGGCCAGCACGTCGCGGGCGGCGTCGAGCACCTGTGCGGCCGACAGCTGTAGCAGCCCGGGGTCCGGTTCGCCCGCGTGCGGGTCGCCGCGCTCACCGGCCCATAACGTGACGTGGCACCCGTCGCCGCGCGGGCCCCAGTGCGCGGGCGGGGTGGGGCCGAACAGCAGCACCGACGGCGTCCCGGTGGCCGTCGCCACGTGCCCGACGCCGGTGTCACCGCAGATCAGCAGCCGGCAGTCGCTGACCAGCGCGACAAGCGCGAGCAGATCCGAGGTGTCGGGCCAGATCGCCGAGCCCGGCAGCCCCGACGCCGCCCGGACCTCCCGGACCAGACCGGCTTCGGCGCCCGACCCGGTGATCACCACCCGCGCACCGTGCTCGGACAATGCCGCGGCGACCTCGGCGAACCGCTGCGCCGGCCACTGCCGCGCCGGCGCCCCGGCGCCGGGGTGGATCACCACCGCATCGGAGTGGTCGGGGTACCCGTCGGGCCGTCTGATCTCCAGATCTCCTGCGCGGCAGGTGATTCCGCCCCAGTGCAGGATCTGGCACCAACGGTCGACCTCGTGCTGGTCGGGTTGCCACGGCGGGCCGGCGATGTGCGGGAAGTCGTCGTGCCGGTGGGTCAGCAGCATTCGTGGCCGCAGGGCCAGCAGCGCCGCGATCGACTGCGGTCCCCGTCCGTGCAGGTTGACCGCAAGGTCCGGCCGGTCCGCAATGCCGCGGATCGGGCCCAGCTCCGGGGTGTCGACGACGTCGTCGACGGCGCCGGTGTGCAGGGCCAGCGCGCGGTACCGTGCGGGTGCGGCCAGCGTGATCCGAGTGTCGGGGTATCGGCGCCGCAGTCCGCGCAGCGCGGGCACCGCGGTGAGCAGGGTCGCCGAGCCCCAGCGCGCGCAGCACCACGATGGTCTGCGGGTCGCGACTGTCCGGCACTAGGGCCATGACGATTCTGTTGATGCGCACACCACGAGTTCGCGTATCTCACAGCCAGGGGGCTGTGAGAGTGCGAACAACACGGCGGCGGCCACATCCGAGGGCTGGTTGAGCTTGGCGTCCGGTGGCGGCTTGTACTGCTCGGTGCGGCTGTCGAAGAACGCGGTGTACATGCCGCCCGGGACCAGCAGGGTGACCCCGATGTCACCGGCAAGTTCGGCGGCCAGCGCGCGGGTGAACCCGACCACCCCGAACTTCGACGCGCAGTAGGCGGTCGCGTCGCTGACCGCCTTGATCCCCAGCGTCGACGCGCAGGTGACGATGCGGCTGCGGCCAGTCGCCAGGTAGGGCAGCGCCGACCTGATCACGGCCGCGGTGCCGAACAGGTTGACCATCACCACCCGCTCCCACTCCTTGGCGGGGACCTGGCGTAGGGTGCCGCAGGCGTCGATGCCCGCCGCGGTGAACACCCCGTCGATCGGCCCGCCGGTCTGCTCGGCCAGCGCGGCGACAGCGGCCTCCACGGCGTCGGTGTCGGCCAGGTCCGCGCACACGTGGGTGACGCCGTCGGCCGGACGGTCCTTGTCGATCACCAGCGGTGTGCCGCCGCGTGCCCGCACCGCATCGGCGACCGCCGCGCCCAGTCCGGACGCGCCGCCGGTGATCAGCACCGTCCCGGGGTTCGCGATGTCTGCCATGTGTCTCACCTTTCTTCGGTTGGCCCGGACCGCGCCGCGGCGATCAGGGCGGACGAGGAGTAGCCGGCCACCGTCGGCACGATGACGACGTCACCGCCGTGGCGTCTCACGACGCCGGCCTCGGGCAGGGCGTCGGCCGTGTAATCGCCGCCCTTGACCCAGATGTCGGGCCGGATATCGGACAGCAGCCGCTCCGGCGTCGCCTCGTCGAACACCGCCACGGCGTCGACGCAGGCCAGCGCGGCAAGCACCCTGGCCCTGTCTGCGGCCGCCACCACCGGCCGGCCGGGACCCTTCAGCGCGCGCACCGACGCGTCGGAGTTGATCAGCACGATCAGCGCATCACCGAATTGCCGTGCGGTGCGCAATAACCGGACATGGCCGGTGTGGAGTAGGTCGAAACATCCACCGGTGGCTACCACCGTGCGCCCCACCGCGCGCAACCGCTGCGCCAGCGCGACCGCATCGGTGGCGTCATGGTCGTCGGTACCCGGGTGCATCTCGCTGCACACCGGCGCCGACACCGCACCCGCCCCGCCCGCGGCGACGAAGCGGGCGGCGGCGTCCACCGCTTCGGTGACGGCGGCCACGGGGCCGGCGCCGGCGCCCAACGCGGCGGTCGCCGCCACGGCGAACCGGTCGCCGGCGCCGCACGCGTCGCCGGCCGATCCGGTGCCGACCGGCGCCGCGGGGCCGATGTGGGTGGCGCAGCCGTCCGCGGTGAAGACCCGGGCGCCGCGGACGCCCAGGGTCACGCACACCGCGTCAGCGTTCCAGCGCTCCCGCAGCACTACCTCGGGTAGTCCTTCGGTACCGCAGAAGTGTTGGGCCTCAGCCTCATTCGGCGTGACCAACCGGCATCTCGGGGTGGGTACGGCGCCGCGCGGGTGCGGATCCCACACCACCGGAACGCCGCGCGCGGCGTGGCCGAGCGCGGCACGCAGCGCCGGCAGTGCCGCGACTCCCCCGCCGTAGTCGGCGACGCAGACCGCCTGCGCGTGGGACAGCGCGTGCACCGCCTCGTCGGGCAGCGGCGCGGCAACCGGGGTGGCTGTGCCGCGGTCGATGCGCAGCACCGACTGACCGCGCGCCCTGACCCGGGTCTTGGTCACGGTGGCCCCCCGCATCGGCAGCGCGATCAGCCGCACCCCGGCCGACCGCAGTAGTTCGCGGAGTTGTTGTGCCGCAGCGTCTTCGGCGATTCCGGCGATGAGGACGACGTCGTCGCGGGTGCGCGCCGCCAACTGTGCGGCCAGCCCGGCCCCTCCCGGCCGCTGCCAGCTGCGTTCGACGTCGACCACCGGGACGGGGGCTTCCGGGCTGAGTCGCGTCGCGGACCCCTCGACGTCCAGGTCGAGCATCACGTCGCCGACGACGACCAGCGGTGCGGCGCTCATGCCGGCACCGATCCGAGGATGCGCTCGTCGACCGCCATGCACAGGGCGTGGACCAGCAGCAGATGCACCTCCTGCACGGTGGCCGTGCCCGGTGCGTCCACGCTGATCGCGTGGTCGCACATGGCCGCCAGCGGATTGGGCGCCGGCCCGGTGAGGGCCCAGGTGCTCATCCCGATCTCATGCGCGGCCTTGACCGCCGTCAGCACGTTGTGACTGGTGCCGCTCGTCGACAGCGCCATCAGGACGTCGTCGCGGCGGCCGTGGGCGCGGACGCCCCTGGCGAAAATCTCGTCGCCGCCGTAGTCGTTGACCACCGCGGTCAGCGCGGACGTATCGGCGTGCAGCGCGATGGCCGACAGCGGCTGCCGCTCGTCCTTGAACCGCCCGACCAGTTCGGCGGTCAGGTGCTGGGCCTCGGCGGCGCTGCCGCCGTTGCCGCACGCCAGCAGCCGTCCGCCGCCGAGCAGGACCTCGGCGAGCCGGTGCCCCCAGGTGTCGACCAGGCGGATGTGACCGCGGGTTCGATCCACCGCCTCGATGAGATCGTCGAAATGGGTCGCGATCATGGTGTACCTCCCCACTCGTGCACCGCGGCCAGCAGTGCGATGTCGGTGATGTCGTCGAGACAGGTGTGTCGGCTCAACGGGCAGGTGCGAGCCCGCGAGCCACGGCACGCGGCGTTCTGGTCGCCGAGGACGGTGACCGGGACCCCGTACGGGGCCCACTGGGACGGGGGCACCACCGGGGCGAACAGCGACACCACCGGGGTTCCGACTGCCGCGGCCAGGTGTGCTGCCCCGGTGTTGGGCGCCACCACCACCCGGGCGCCCGCCAGCACCGCCGCGAGCTCCGCGAAGCCGGTGCGGCCGCCGAGGTCGAGCGCGTGGTCGGCGGCGACCTCGGCGGTCAGGTCCCGTTCGTCGGCACCGCCCGTCACCACGACGCGGTATCCGGCCCGGTCCAGGGCGGTCACCATGGCCGCGCTGCGGTGTGCGCTGGGCCGGCGGGCCGGGACCGCCGCGCCGGGATGGAACACGATGTAACCGCCGGTGCCGGGCAGCTCGGCCAGCGCGGGCACCGGAGTCGCCGGCCGCAGGACGCGCAGCGCGCCGTCGTCCCCGTCGGGCAGCCGGCAGCCGGCCGCTTCGGTCAGCGACAGCGCGCGCAACGGTTCTGGGATCCCGTCGGGCACCTGGTGGCGCAGATCCAGCAGGCTGCCCGGGTAGTCGACGCTGATCGCCCCGACCCACGGCACGCCGGCCATGCGGCACAGCAGCGCCAGCGGCAGCGGCGACTGGTGGAACGACGTGAAGATGTAGGCGCGGTCCGGGGCGGTGTCGCGCAGTCGTTTGATCAGGCCGTCGGCGTGCGCCGCGGTGAGCTCGGGGGCGTCGAAATCGACCCAGGGCGCCTGCCATTCGATGATCTCGTCGACTCCTGGCAGGAACTGGGCGGCGGCGTGCCCGCGCGGGCCGGCCAGCATCACCACCCGGTCGTGTGACGCGGCGACGGCGCGGATCGCCGGGCCGGTGACGAGCACGTCGCCGGCGCTGTCCAGGCGGGCGACCAGGGCCGAGGTCATCGCGCCTCCCGCAGCACCAGATCCACCGCCGCGGCCAGCGTGGGCGCCACCGCGGCGCGCGGATGCGCACGTGCGGCGACGATCTCCTCGGGGCGGGTCCGCCCGGTGGGTACCAGCACCGCCCGCGCCCCCGCCGACAGCGCGGCAGTGACGTCGCCTCCGGTGTCGCCGATCATCACGCACCGCTGCGGTGGCACCCCGAGCTCGGCGGCCGCCGACAGCACCATCCCGGGCGCCGGTTTGCGGCAACGACATCCGTCGTCCTCGCCGTGCACACACACCTGCCAGCAGTCGAACGGGCCGAGCGCTCCGTTCACGGCCGCGTTGACCGCGACGAGCTGGCGCGGGGTGATCAGCCCGCGCGCAACGCCGGACTGATTGGTCACCACCGCCAGCAGCAGCCCGTGTCTGCGCAGCCGGTCCAGCGCGCGGTCGGCGCCGGGCATCGGCACGACACCGTCCGGGTCGTTGAGGTATGGACCGTCCTCGATCAGCGTGTCGTCGCGGTCGAGCAGCACGGCCAGCGGCGGCTCCGGCCGCGCGTGCCGGTGCTGCCACTCCCCGACCACCCTGTGCGCCACCGCCGCCGGAGGAATCATGGTGCTGCTCAATAGGATCCGGCTGAACTCCGGAACCGTTCGGGGACCGTGCAGGAACCGGCGGGCGGTGAACTCGGCGGTCAGCCCGGCCCACAGCAGCCCGGACACGGCGGCGGCGGCGCGCCGCCGCCAGAGCGCGGCGGCCAGGCCCGCGACGGCGCTCGCCGTGGTCGCCAGGTGCCCGGGAAGCCGTCCCCGGCCCTCCCCGCTCCGGGACCGCCAGTGGCGGCCGAACTTGCGGCGCATCAGTGCGTTGTCCCGGTTGCCGATCTGCACCCGGACCGACGTCAGCCAGGTCGCCGGCGCCACCGGGTGGCTGCAGCGGCGCGAGCCGTCCACGATCCGGTGCCCGGCCGAGACGATGCGCAGCGCGAGATCGGAGTCCTCGCGGTAAGCGCGGGGGAATCGCTCGTCGAAACCTCCGACGCCGACCAGGACGTCGCGCCGGTAGGCCATGTCGGCGGTGATCCACCGCGCGCCGGCCAGCCGCAGCGTGCGCTGCTCATCGTCGCTGGGCGCCCGGCTTGCCTCTGCGCGGGGCACCTCGATGCCGCCCTGCGATCCGGCCGCCCGCACCGACTCGGCGACCGTGAGGTCCTGTCGCAGTGCCCCCAGCCAGCCCGCGCACGGCAGCACGTCGTCGTCGAGGAAGCACACCCACCGGGTGGCGGCGGCCCGCCACCCGACGTTGCGGGCCGCCGCGGGGCCGCATCCGCCGCCGTGCAGCACCTGCACGGTCACACCGTCGGGCAGTGGCAGCGGTCCCGGCCTGGCACGGTCGTCGACCACCAGGATCTCCGCGGGCCGCGGCCCGGCGTCGCGCTGCAGCGCGGACAGCAACTGCGCCAACGACTTCCGGCCGATGGTCGGGATCACCAGGGTGACGTCCATGCTCATCGCGGCCGCCGGATCAGGTAGGGACCGATGGCGAGCAGGTCGATCGGCGCGCTGCCGAAGCACTCCAGCGCGTCCTGCGGGCTGTCGACCATGGGCCGGCCGGCGGTGTTGAAGCTGGTGTTCACCACCACCGGCACGCCGGTGCGGCCCGCGAACCGGGTGATGGCGGCGTGCAGCAGGGGCTGACCGTCGTCGACGGTCTGGACACGCGCGGTGCCGTCGACGTGGGTGACCGCCGGGATGCGGGCGCGCCACCGTTCGTCAACGTCGTGCACGAACAGCATGTAGCGGCTCGGCAGCGGACCGCGGCCGGAGATCTCACCGGCGCGGTCGGCCAGCACCATCGGGGCGACCGGGCGGAACTGCTCGCGTCCCTTGACGTCGTTGAGCCGTTCCAGGTTCGCCACGCTGCGCGGATCGGCCAGCAGCGACCGCCCGCCCAGCGCCCGCGGACCGAACTCCGAGCGGCCCTGGAACCACCCGACGAGCTGGTTGTCGGCCAGGGCGTCACCGACCGCGCCGGCCAGATCGGCGGGCCGCTCGTACGGCACCGCCGCCCGGTCCAGCACCGTACCGATCTGCGCGTCGGTCCAGCCGCGGCCCAGCTGGGCCGACGGCATCGGCGCGATGCGGTCACCGGCCTCGGCGGCCAGGGCCAGTGCCGCGCCGAGCGCGGTCCCGGCGTCGCCGGCGGCGGGCTGAACCCACACCCGGTCGAATCCGCTCTCGGCGTAGATGCGGGAACTGGCGACGCAGTTCAGGGCGACCCCGCCGGCCAGGCACAGACTGTCGCCGTCGACACGCCGGCGCAGCCACCCGGCCAGGTCGAGGAGCACCTCCTCGACCACGCGCTGGACACTGCACGCCAGGTCGGCATAGACCGGCTCGGGTCGGGCCAGCGCGGAGATCTTCTCGCGGGGCGTCGGTGTCCGCGGCGGCGCGAACTCGGTCCAGTCGACGGGCTCGGTCTGGAAGCCTCCGTCCCCGCGCGCGTACACCTTCTCGCGCAGTCGGTCGGCGAACCGCGGGCTCCCGTAGGAGCCCATCGCCATCACCTTGTACTCGTCGCTGGAGCGCGCGAATCCCAGGTGTTCGGTGAGGCTCTCGTAGAGCAGGCCCAGGGAGTGCGGCAACGGCTGAGAAGCCAGCACGTCGAGTTTCTGGTCGCGATACACCCCGGCCAGCATCGAGGTGCGCTCCCCGCGGCCGTCGACCACGAGCACCGCGGTGTCCGGGTGCGGTGAGGCCAGCGCGGTCGACGCCGCATGCGCGACGTGATGGCGGACGTGGCGCACGACGGACGGATCCAGTCCCGGCAGGGCGGTCGCCAGGAATCGCGGCGCCCGCTGCGCGTACGTCGTGCGCAGATACTCCCAGTCGCGGTCCAGGCCGTCGGTCTGCCCGTTCTCCCCGTCCATCAGCGCCGGTTCGTAGGAGTAGCCGACCGCATCCAGGTCCGGGGGCCTCAGGCCGGCCTCCTCCAGGCACCAGCGGGCCGCGGCCACCGGCAGCTCCCAGGTCGAGAACGGCACCGCCTGCTTGCCGTGCTTGCGCCGTGAGAATCGCTCCTCCTCGGCCGCGGCCGCGATCTGTCCGTCGACCACCACCGCAGCGGCGGGATCGTGAAAGACCGCGTTGATACCGAGAATTCGCATGTTTCTCCTCAGGTTCGGGGTTCCGACATCGGCTGGAGGGCGCAGCGGAACCACTCCACGGTGGCGGTGAGCCCGTCGAGGTAGCCGACCTTCGGCGACCAGCCCAGTCGTTGCCTGGCGACCGTGATGTCTGGGCACCGGCGCTGTGGGTCGTCGGTGGCGGCAGGGAGGTGCTCGATCGGCACCTGTGCGCCGACCAGATCGCGGATGATCTCGGCGCAGCGCAAGACCGGCAGCTCCACCGGGTTGCCGATGTTCACCGGCCCGGGACAGTCGGCGGCCGCCAGGGCGATCAGGCCGGCGATCGTATCGTCGACGTAACACAGGGAACGGGTCTGGGTGCCGTCGCCGGCCACGGTGAGCGGCTCGCCGCGCAGCGCCTGACCACAGAACGTCGGCACCATCCGGCCGTCGTCCGGACGCATACCCGGCCCGTAGGTGTTGAAGATCCGGGCCACCCCGATGTCGGTGCCCCGTTCCCTGCGGTGGGCGAAGGCCAATGCCTCGGCATAGCGTTTGGCCTCGTCGTACACGCTCCGCGGCCCGATGGGATTGACGTTGCCCCAATAGGTTTCGCACTGGGGGTGTTCCAGGGGGTCCCCGTACACCTCGCTGGTCGACGCCAGCACCACGCGGGCGCCGTGCCGGTCGGCCATGTCGAGCACCTCGGCGGTGCCCAGTGCCCCGGTCCGCAGTGTCGCCAGCGGCAGCCGCAGATAGTCCGGTGGGGACGCCGGGCACGCGAGGTGGAAGATCGTGTCGAACGCCGTGTGCCGCCACGGCTCGGGCAGTGGACGGCTGACGTCGTGGTGGACGAACTCGACACCGGGCACGGGGTCGGCGTCTCTTGAGCTGGTGGACAGGTTGTCGACACACACCACCTGCGCGCCGCACCGGACCAGTGCCGCGCACAGGTGCCTGCCCAGGAATCCCGCGCCGCCGGTGACCAGCACCCGCGCGAAGCGGGTTTGTCCGGCCTCGGGGCGGGTAGCACCGGAGGTCATGCTATCGGGCTCCCGCACCTCGTTCGTGATCGCCAGCCGGAACCGCTGCGAGGAGCTCGCCGTGGTGCTGCAGTTGTTGCTGGACACCACTCGGTCCCCGATCATCCTGGTGGACAACAATTCTTGCGACGATTCCGTCGCCGTGGCCACGCGCATCGCGGCCGCTTCGGGCCATCGGCTCTCCGTGATCGAGCTGTCCGACAACCTCGGTGCGGTGGGCCGCAACGTCGGGGTGGCGCACTGCGCCACCCCGTACGTGGCGTTCTGCGACGACGATTCGTGGTGGGAGCCGGACGCGCCGGCCGTCGCCGAAGAGGTCTTCGATGCCCACCCGTCGGTGGCGGTGCTCGCCGGCCGTACGCTCGTCTGGCCCGACCTGCGCGAGGACCCGATCGTCGCCGACCTCGCCGGGAGCCCGCTGGGCCGCGACCCGATATTGCCCGGACCGTCCCTCCTCGGGTTCCAGGCGTGCTCGGCGATCGTCCGCCGGTCGGCCTTCCAGGCGGTCGGCGGGTTCTCCCCGATCCTGCACTTTCGCGGTGAGGAACAACTGCTGGCGTTGGACCTGGCCAGCCACGGTTGGGACCTGTGCTTCTGTGACCGCTTGACCGCATACCACCGCCCGTCGCCGCGGCGTGAGTCGAGCTCGGCTGAGAAGGCGCGGGTGCTGCGCAACACCGTGCTGACCGCCTGGCTGCGGCGGCCGCTGCGCCGATGTGTGTGCAGCTCAGCGGATTTCGCGCGGGCGGCGACCCGCGATCGGGCCCATGCCAGGGCGCTGGGCGAGGCGCTGCGCGCGGTGCCCGCGGTCATGTCGGCCCGGCACCGGCTGCCCGCCCCGGTGGAGCGGGCGGTCCGGACGCTGGAGACCAGCTGACTCACCGTGCCGTCTCCGCGAGCCGGCCGTAGATGGCCGCGGTGTCGCGTGCCACCCGGTCCCAGGTGTAGCGTTCGTGCACCCGCTGCCTGCCCGCCCGGCGCAGCCGTGTCCACCGGCGACGAAGGCCTCCGTCCACGAACCGTGGACGTGCCAGATGAGCACCGAGCGGCGCCGACAGATCGGCGGCATGGCGCGCGAAATACCCTTAAGAGAATTCACCAAACGGTTTCGGGCGAAGAAGTTCATGATCACCCGAAAGAATTCAAAAGCGCTGATGCACAGCGACTTTCAAGTATTCGCGGTCGACGTTGACGCGCAGCTCAGTGCACGTTGACGGGTTTGCGGTTGCGCGCCGAGTCGTACACCACCTCGGCGTCCGTCGCGATCCGGTCCCAGCTGTAGCGGGAGCGGGCACGCGAGCGGCCGGCCAGACCCATCCCCTGGCGCAGCACCATCTGCCCGAGGATCGACCGCAGCGCACGGGCCAGCGCGTCGAGTCTGCCCGGAGGCACCAGCAGCCCTGTGACGTCGGCGATGACCGCGTCGCGCACACCGCCGGCGGCCGGGGCGACGATCGCTGCGCCGCACGCCATCGCCTGCAGCACCGCGTCGCACGACGGCTCGTACAGCGCCGGCGCAACCACCACGTCGGCCGTGCGGAACAGCGCGGTCAGCTCGTCGCCGGTGGCGCCGGCATGCAGGCGCACCCGCGTGTCGACTTTGAGCGTGCGCGCCATGTCGATGATCTGGCCGGCGTGGGGTCCTTCAGCGGCGTCGGTGGCGACCAGCACGAGTTCCGCGGCGCCCACCGAAGGCAGCACCCGCACCATCTGCCCGAGGCCTTGCTGCGGGGTGAAGTCACGCGCCACGGCGACGATCCGGCGAGACGGCTCGGCGCCCCGAGACACGATCTCCTCGGCGGGAACCTCGTCGACCTCGATGCCGGGCGGAAGCACCGCGACCCGCGCGCGCGGGCATCCCAGCCGGATGACTTCCTGCATGTCATCGTGGCACGCCACCGTCACCGCGGTGGCGTTGCGGGCCAGCAGGGATTCGATCTTGACGGTGGTCGCGGGCTGGCCGACGTTCCCGCGACGCCGCCGGGCGGTCGCGCTCAAACCGGCGAAGGCCTGCACCGTGGCCACGGGGCGCCGTTTGGCGGCGAGCTGGGCCGCCATGCCGTAGGCCCAGCCCTGGCAGTGCACGACGTCGGGCGCCGTGCCGTCGAACGTTTCGACAAGGTGGTGCCCCAAGTCGCCGATGAGCGGGATGAGGTCTTCGGGGCGTGTCATGCCGGTGGTGTCGACCGGTAGCCGCTCCACGACGACACCCTCGGGTGCGGGCAGCGGTGTCTTCGGGGCAGCCGCGGTGAGCACCCGCACCTCGTGCCCGTGTCGCGCCAGTGCCTCGGCCAGAGCCACCACGTCGTAGCGGCCGCAGTCGATTCGCTCGTCACCGGACACCGCGCCCACCATCGCCAGCTTCATCTGAACCCTCCCGCAACAGCACTCTGCGATAGAACTGCCGCAACCGGCGCAAACCAAACGGATCGGCCGCGTCCTCTTCGTGTTCTGTCCCACCGGCTTCGCCCGCGGGACTTCGTGGCGAAAATCGGTTACCGGCGCAGCCAGCGGGTAACACTGAATCGTGACTGCCTCGCCGAAGGACGAGCTGCGCGGAGCGGTGGCGATGGGCGGCTCCGCAGGCGGTGTCGAAGCATTGTCGAAGGCCGCATCCGGGCTGCCCGCCGACCTGCCGTTCGCGGTCCTGATGGCGCTGCATCTGCCCACCCACGGGCCCAGTGTGCTGGCGCAGATCATCAACCGCGCGGGTCCGCTGCCCGCGGTGAGCGCTCAGAACGGGACGAAGCTCGATGCCGGCCGCATCTACGTGGCGGTGCCGGGCCGCCACCTGCTGACCCGCGACCACCACATCGTGCTGTCGAACGGTCCCAGTGAGAACGGGCACCGCCCGGCGCTGAACGCGCTGTTCCGTTCGGTGGCGGTGGCATTCGGACCGCGAGCGGTCGGAGTGCTGCTGTCGGGAGTCCTCGACGACGGCGTGCTGGGCCTGGCAGCGATCCGGGCCCGCGGCGGCACCACCCTGTGCCAGTCGCCGGAAGATGCGTTGTTCCCCACGATGCCCACCAATGCGCTGCGGGCCGGGGTGGTGGACCGCACGGTCTCCGCGGTGAACATCGGGTCGGTCCTCACCGAGCTCGCCGCGCACGACGTCGTGCGGCGCGACCGGCTCCCCGACCCGTACCTGGAGCTGGAGAACCGGATCGCCATGACCGAACCGCTCTCCGCCGAACTGGAGCCCGAATTGTTCGGCACGCCTTCGGGTTTCACATGTCCGGACTGCAATGGGTCGCTGCAGACGGTGGACGAGGGTTACTACCGATGCCACATCGGTCACGCGTGGAGTGCCTACGCGTTGCTCTCGGCCAGGGACAACGAGGTGCACAACGCGCTGCTGGTCGCGGTGCGCAGCCTTCAGGAGAAGGCACGGCTGGCGCATCAGCTCGCCGGCAAGGCCATCTCTACGGACGTCCGCCGCCGGTATACGGCGCTGGCCGCCGAAACCGACAAGGCACTGCCCGTCTTGCGGGAACGCATCGCACTCGTCGACACCGGAATGCCCGCCGAGGATGAGTGACCGCAGTTCCGTCGACGTCGCGGTGACACCGTCACCGGAGGGCAGCACCACGCTGACGGTGGCCGGCACCCTGGACAGCTCGACCTACCGGCAGGTCCGCGACAGCGTCATCAAGGCCGCGCTGGACGAGCCGACGGCGGTCCTGGTCGACGTCAGTGCCCTGCGGGTGCCCACCGACAGCGCATGGACCGCGTTCACCAGCGCGCGCTGGCATGTCAGTACGTGGCCGGATGTCCCGGTCATCCTGGTGTGCGACCATCCGGCGGGCCGCAGGTCCATCACCCGGTCGGGTGCGGCCCGCTATGTTCCGGTGCGCTCCGACATGGCCGGCGCTGTGGCGTCGATCGGAGACTCCCAGCGCATCCGGCGGCGGGCGTCCGCCCAGCTCGAGGCTGACCGCAGCAGCCTCGGACAGGCCCGGGAGCTGGCGGCGCAGTGGCTGACCCGGTGGGGCCGCCCCGAGATGATCCGGACCGCTTCGACTGTGGCCACCGTGTTCGTCGAGAACGTCCTCGAGCACACCTCGAGCCGGCCGGTGCTCGTCCTGGAGATCCACGACGGCCGGGTGACCGTGGCGGTCAACGACGGGTCCGTCAATCCGACGGCGCGGCATGAAGATCCGGCGTCCGGCGCCCACACCGTCTCCGGGCTGACCATCGTCGCGACGTTGAGCCGTGCGTGGGGCTCAACACCGACGGTCAGTGGGAAGACGGTGTGGGCGGTACTCGGACCCGAGAACCGGCTCTGACCTTCAGGGGGTCAGCGCAGGTCGAAGCGGTCGTTGTTCATCACCTTGACCCAAGCGGCGACGAAGTCCTCGACGAACTTGCCCTTGTTGTCGTCCTGGGCGTACACCTCGGCCAGCGCGCGCAGCACGGAGTTCGAGCCGAACACCAGGTCGGCCGCCGTCGCGGTCCACTTCGGCTGGCCGGTGGCCCGGTCCTTGCCCTCATAGACGTTCTCGGTGGCCAGCGACGGCTTCCACTCCGTGCCCATGTCCAGCAGGTTCACGAAGAAATCCGTGCTGAGGACGCCGGGCCGGTCGGTGAACACACCGTGCTTGCTGCCGCCGTGATTGGCGTTCAGCGTGCGCAGACCGCCGATCAGGGCCGTCATTTCGGGAGCAGTCAGGTCGAGGAAGTACGCCTTGTCGACCAGCAGCTGCTCGAGCGGGGCCTTCTCACCCGGCTTCGCGTAGTTGCGGAAGCCGTCCGCTTGCGGTTCGAGCACCGCGAACGAGTCCACGTCCGTCTGCTCCTGCGAGGCGTCGGTGCGGCCGGGCGCGAAGTGCACCGAGATCTCAAAACCGCCGTCCTTGGCCGCCTTCTCGACCGCCGCCGAACCCGCCAGCACGATCAGGTCGGCCAGGGAGACCTTCTTGCCGCCGGTCGCCGACGCGTTGAAGTCCTGCTGGATCTTCTCCAGCACCGGCAGCACCTTGTTGAGTTCGGACGGCTCGTTGGCTTCCCAATTGCGTTGCGGCTCAAGGCGCAGACGGGCACCGTTGGCGCCGCCGCGCTTGTCGGTCCCACGGAAGCTCGACGCCGACGCCCAGGCCGTCTTCACGAGCTGGGGCACTGACAGACCCGACTGCAGCACAGAGTTCTTCAGCGCCGCAATGTCCGACTCGTCGATCAGTTCGTGATCGACGGCGGGCACCGGGTCCTGCCAGAGCTGCGCCTCGGCCACCCACGGTCCCAGGTAGCGGCTGACCGGGCCCATGTCGCGGTGCATGAGCTTGTACCACGCCCTGGCGAACGCCGCGTTCATCTCCTCGGGATGGTCGAGCCAGCGCCGGGTGATCTGTCCGTAGATCGGATCGACCCGCATCGAGACGTCGGTGACCAACATGGTGGGCTTGCGCGGCGGGCCGCCGAACGGATCCGGGATGATCGCCTCGGCGTCCTTGGCCTCGAACTGCCAGGCGCCGGCCGGGCTCTTGGTCAGCTCCCACTCGTAGCCGTACAGCAGTTCCAGGTAGGCGTTGCTCCACTTGGTGGGCGTGGTGGTCCACACGACCTCAAGACCGCTGGTGACGGTGTCGCCGGCGTTGCCGGTGCCGAACGGGCACTTCCAGCCCAGGCCCTGCTCCTCGATCGGTGCGCCCTCCGGTTCGGGACCGACGTTCACATCGGCCGCGCCGTGGGTCTTGCCCAGGGTGTGGCCGCCGACGATCAGCGCGGCGGTCTCCTCGTCGTTCATCGCCATCCGGCCGAACGTCTCGCGGATGTCGTGCGCGGCCGCCAGCGGATCCGGCTTGCCTTCGGGGCCTTCGGGATTGACGTAGATCAGACCCATCGTGGTGGCGCCGAAGGGCTCGGCGAGCTTGCGGTCGCTGTCGTTGGTGCCACCGTAGCGCTTGTCGGTGCCCAGCCAGGTGTCCTCCTGGCCCCACAGCATCTCCTCGGGCTCCCAGATGTCCTCACGGCCGAACGCGAAGCCGAAGGTCTGGAAACCTGCCGACTCCAGCGCGGCGTTGCCGGCGTACGCGATGAGGTCGGCCCAGGAGATCTTGTTGCCGTACTTGCGCTTGATGGGCCACAGCAGCCGGCGTGCCTTGTCCAGGTTGGCGTTGTCCGGCCAGCTGTTGAGCGGCGCGAACCGCTGGGAGCCCTGGCCCGCGCCACCGCGTCCGTCGAAGATGCGGTAGGTGCCGGCGGCGTGCCAGCTCATCCGGATGAACAGTCCCGCGTAGCTGCCGTAGTCGGCGGGCCACCAGTCCTGCGAGGTATTGATCAGGTCGATGACGTCACGCTTGAACGCCTCGACATCGAGCTTGGCGAACTCGGTCGCGTAGTCGAAGTCCTCGCCGAGCGGGTTGCCCTTCTCGTTCTGCTTGTGCAGCACCGAGACGTCGACCTGCTGGGGCCACCAGTCCTTGTTCGTCAGCGGTGCATGGACTTTGGGCTCCGGCGAGTGAATCACCGGGTTTTCGCTCTCGCTGTGGCCGTGGATGTCGGTGCCGGGGCGCGGGGGGCGGGCGTCGGAGGTATCGGTCACAGTGTTCCCTTTCGTAATCCGTACATCATTGCGGGGATGGGGCTGTCGAACAGTCGGGGCAGATGCCCCAGTAGATGACCTCTGCCTCGTCGACCTCGAAGCCGAGATCGTCCGATGCGGTCAGACAGGGGGCGTCGCCAACCGCGCAGTCCACGTCGGCGATCACTCCGCAGGATCGGCACACGACGTGGTGGTGGTTGTCCCCGACGCGGGCCTCGTACCGGGCCAGCGAGCCGGCCGGCTGGATGCGTCGCACCAATCCTGTTGCGGCAAGGGCGTTCAGCGCGTCGTAAACGGTCTGGCGCGACACATCGGGAAGTAGTTCGCGGGTCGCGTTGATGATGAGTTCGGTGTCGGCGTGGGGATGCTCTCCGACAGCGTGTAATACCGCCATCCGCGGCCGCGTGACACGTAACGCCGCCGACCTGAGCACCGTCGAGTAGTCGGGTTGGTCGGTCATCGGTACCGATACTTGTCTGCTTTTTGGATTAAATCAAGTTTTCCGGAGAACTTGGGACAGGCATTCGCGTTCTGTCCCGCACATCCACGACGCGAACTCAGATTGTTGGTCAGGGCGAGCCGAGCACTGTCCGTGCCGGCGGGACACTGGGCACGCCCGGCACGGTCGCACACAGCCTGGCCGTCGCGGCGAGCGCCAGGAAGGCGCCCAGCGCGGACCAACCCGCTGCGGTGCCCAGCCCGAATTTCGCGGTCACCACCAGTGCGACCGCCGACAGGCACGTCAGCGCGCCGGCCATCGCGGCGCGGGTGCCGACCGCCCCCACCGGCCGGTCCCACCCGGGCAGCGGCCGGCGCTCCAACGGTGTCAGCAGCCGGAAGAGCCCGAACATCACCGCGGCGAACACGACGCCCCTCAGCGCGAGCCGGCCCCAGAATCCCGGCGCCGCCGCGTCGTAGGCGTCGAGGCCTGCGGCGTGCAATCCGAACGCGGCAATCGCGATGGCCACGATGTGCCAGAGATACAGCGTCATCGCGCCCGCGTTGCCCGCGGACACGACGCGCCACACGCGGGGACGGGCGGCCCAGCGCCGCAGGGGCGTGGCGGCGCAGACGAACGCGCACGACATCCAGATGCAGTGCAGCGCGAGCACCAGCGTGGGCGGCGCGACATTGGAAAGATCCTCGGCGCCGGTGACGACGAGCGATGTCTCGTACGGCCCGTACCCGACGAGGGCCAGCTGTGCCGACAGCGCCGCGACGCCCACGACGACGGCGACGCGGCGCGTCACCAGACCGCGGGCGTAGCCGACACCGATGGCCACCGGGATCAACCAGACGAACAGGAAGTTGAGCACCCCGGCCCCCGCCTCGCCAGTAGACAGCCGCACCGCGTCCATCACCGCCGCGGCCGCGGTCAGTCCGGCCACGGTGAACGCCACCGCGCGCCCGTCGCGCAGGCGCATCAACACCGGCACGAAGGCCAGCGCGACCACGTACACGCCGAGGAACCACAACAGCGCAACGCTCTCGGCGCCCAGCCGGGCCGCCGAGCCGGCGCCGAACACCAGCCGCGCGACGAGCAGGCCGGCGCACCAGGCCCCGAGATACCAGAAGACAGGCCGATACAGCCGCAGCGCGCGGGCGAACACCCAGGCTCCCCACGGCGTCCCGCTGCGACAGTCGTACGCGGCCGCGGCGCCGCCGGCGAGGAAGAACAGCGGCATCACCTGCGCCAACCAGGTCAGTGGCGCCACGGCGGGCACTTCGCCGATCAGATTGCCGATCCGCACGCCGGACGCGTCGATGGTGGCGAGCAACAGCGCGCAGTGCCCGAACATGACCACCAGCAGCGAGCCCAGCCGCGCCACGTCGAGAGCACGGTCACGCGGAGGCGTCTGGGTCATGCGTTCAGCATGCCCGCCGACGCCCGCCCGGGCATGAGTAGTTCTACCGGCGTCAGGGCAGCGCGCGGAACAACGCGCCCAGCGGACCGGCGGGCGCCGGCGGTGCGGGCGGTGCAGCCGGCACCGGCGCGGTCGTGACGGGCGCCGCCGGGACCACAGGCGCGGCCACCGCCTGCGCGGGGCCGGTTACCGGCCCGGCGCCGGACAGGTGCGGAACGCCGATCATCGTCGAAACCGGCTGAGGTGCGGCGGGATTGATTGCGTGCACGGTCGGCATGGACGTCGGTGTGGGCACTTCGGCGGCCAGAGCGTCGGGCACGTCGGGTGTCACGGTGACCTCGTCGGCGGCGACCGGTTCGGGCACCCAGGCGTACTCGGGCTCGAGCTCGACGGGCGCCTCCGGGACCGCCACGACCGGCGGCGCTGCCTCCGGCACGGCGGGCACCGCTGCCGGAGCCGGCAACACCACTGCAGCCGGCGGAGCCGGCAACACCGCTTCGGCGGCGACGGTGTCGGGCGTCTCGTGCGACGGGGTGCCCGTGCTCAGCAGCGCGTAGCCGACCAGCCCGCCGACCATCGCCACCAAGGCAGCCGCGGCCGCGCGGCCCGCGACACCGCCCGGGATCGCGGCGACGGCGGCGCGGGCGCGGTCGCCGACCCGCTCGGCGACCGACGGCATGACGGGCATGCCGGCCGGCTCCCGGTGCGGCAACTTGTCCGCGATGCGGCGCAGCACACCGGTGTCGTCGTCGTTCGCGGCGGCACGGGCGGCGCCGTACGCGAGCACCATGTGGGGCGCGATGTGGCGGGCGGTGCGGTTCCTGCCCTCGCGCGCCGCCTCCTCGGTGACGGCCTCGATGTTGTCGAAACCGAACAGCCGTAGCTTGGTCCGCAACCGGATGCCGTGCTTGCGCGCCACCGGGTCGTCGTCATCCCACACCAGCCGGACGGCGTCGATGTCGCGGTCACTGCGCAACGAGAACGACTGGACGCTGCGCGCCGCCGCGCTGGCAATCTCGTCGGAACGGTCGAGCGCGACCACCTCGTCGGCGAGGATGCTGCCGTCCCGGGTGTCGACGAGCACCCACACAGCGCTCGTCGACGACAGTGACAAACCCAGTACCACGTGCATGACTACCCCCAGACGGTTGCCGGTTGATGGCTCTTTATCGGCAGGTCAACCGGAGATGTTACGCACGCCACAAGCGGAGTTCACGGCGTGCCGGCGAATCCGGGTTTGACCCGGTGGCAAATCGAGCAAACCAGCGGCCGCCCTGTCAGCTACGTGCCGCCTCCAGCGCTTCGTTGAAGGTGGGGCTGGGACGCATGACCTTGGTCGTCTTCTCCGGGTCCGGGTAGTAGTAGCCGCCGATGTCGGCCGGCTCGCCCTGGACCGCGTTGAGTTCCTCGACGATGGTGGACTCCTGGTCGGCCAGCGTCTTGGCCAGCGGCGCGAAGTGCTCGGCGAGTTCCTTGTCCTCGGTCTGGTCGGCGAGTTCCTGGGCCCAGTACATCGCGAGGTAGAACTGGCTGCCGCGGTTGTCGAGCTCCCCGGCCTTGCGCGACGGGCTCTTGTTGTTGTCGAGCAGCTTGCCGATCGCCGAGTCCAGCGTTTTGCCCAGCAGTTCGGCCTTCTTGTTGCCCGCCTTGGCGCCCATGTCCTCGAAGGAGGCGCCCAAGGCCAGGAACTCGCCGAGCGAATCCCAGCGCAGGTGGTTCTCCTCCAGCAGCTGGCTCACGTGCTTGGGGGCGGACCCGCCCGCGCCGGTCTCATACATCCCGCCGCCGGCCATCAACGGCACGATCGACAACATCTTGGCGCTGGTGCCCAGCTCCAGGATGGGGAACAGATCAGTGAGGTAGTCGCGCAGGATGTTGCCCGTTACCGCGATGGTGTCCTCGCCTCGGATCACCCGTTCGATCGTGTACCGCATCGCCCACACCTGCGGCATGATCTGGATCTGCAGGCCCTCGGTGTCGTGATCCTTAAGGTAGGTCTTGACCTTCTTGCGAAGCTCGATCTCGTGCGGGCGCTCGGTGTCGAGCCAGAACACGGCGGGCATGCCGGACAGCCGGGCACGGGTCACCGCCAGCTTCACCCAGTCGCGGATCGCGACATCCTTGACGATCGGCATGCGCCAGATGTCGCCCTCTTCGACGTTCTGACTCAGCAGCACCTCGCCGGTCTCGATGTCGACGATGTCGGCCACCCCGTCCTCGGGGATCTCAAACGTCTTGTCGTGAGAGCCGTACTCCTCGGCCTTCATGGCCATCAGCCCGACGTTGGGCACGGTGCCCATCGTGCGCGGATCGAACTGGCCGTGCGTCTTGCAGAAGTTGATGATCTCCTGGTAGATGCGGGAGAACGTGGACTCCGGGTTGACGGCCTTGGTGTCCTTGGTGCGGCCGTCGGCGCCGTACATCTTGCCGCCGAGCCGGATCATCGCCGGCATCGACGCGTCGACGATCACGTCGCTGGGCGAGTGGAAGTTGGTGATGCCGCGGGCCGAGTCGACCATCGCCAGCTCGGGGCGGTGCTCGTGGCAGCGGTGGATGTCTTCGATGATCTCCTCGCGCTGCGAGGCGGGCAGCGACTCGATCTTGTCGTAGAGATCGGACATGCCGTTGTTGACGTTGACTCCGAGCTCGTCGAACAGCTTCTGGTGCTTCTCGAAGGCATCTTTGTAGAACACCTTGACCGCGTGGCCGAACACGATGGGGTGGCTGACCTTCATCATGGTCGCTTTGACGTGCAGGGAGAACATGACGCCGGTCTTGTAGGCGTCCTCGATCTGCTCCTCGTAGAAGGCGATCAGCGCCTTCTTGCTCATGAACATGCTGTCGATCACGTCGCCCGCCTCGAGGGCCACCTCGGGCTTCAAGACGAGGGTCTCACCGCCTTTGGTGGTCAGCACCATCTTGACCTTGCGGTCCTTGTCGATGGTCATCGACTTCTCACCGTGGTAGAAGTCGCCGGTCTTCATCGTCGCGACATGCGTGCGCGACGCCTGGGACCACTCCCCCATGCTGTGCGGGTGCTTGCGGGCGTACTCTTTGACCGCCTTCGGTGCGCGACGGTCCGAGTTGCCTTGGCGCAGAACTGGGTTGACGGCACTGCCGAGCACTTTGGCGTAGCGCTCCTTGATCGCCTTCTCTTCGTCGGTCTTCGGGTCGCCCGGGTAGTCGGGCAGCTCGTAGCCCTTGGCCCGGAGTTCCTTGATCGCGGCCAGCAGTTGGGGCACCGACGCGCTGATGTTGGGCAGCTTGATGATGTTGGTCTCGGGCAGCTGGGTCAGCTCGCCGAGCTCGGCCAGATTGTCGGGCACCTTCTGGTCGTCGGGCAGCAGGTCGCTGAACTCGGCCAGGATGCGTGCCGCGACCGAGATGTCGGTGGACTTGACGTCGATGCCCGCCGCGGAGGCGAAGGTGCGCACCACCGGCAGGAATGCATAGGTCGCAAGCAGCGGCGCCTCGTCGGTCAACGTATAGATGATGGACGGCTGCTCGGCGCTCATTGTGGTCTCCCGCGTCAGTTTCGGTCAGTTTCGAAGGCACCCTTCCGGCGAAGCCTATCGAACCACTGCGTCCCGGGGATCTGTAGGAGTCGCGATCTGCGGCCCCGGCATCAGCTGCCCCAGCTGTCCACCTTTTGCCCGGGGGGGGCGGTGGGACGGGGCCCGCTTGGGGAGCCTCACCCCCGTCCGAGAGAACAGTTCCGGCACAGCACCATCACGGTTGGTGACGGCACCGGCAATTTCAATGGGGGCAGGGTGCGCCCACCGTTAGATTCACGCCGATCGAGCAAACGGATGGGCGAAAGAGGCCGGACATGTCATTGACCACACAGGCGGGCTGGGGTGCTGCGGCGCTGGGGACGGCGCTGCTCGCGGCCGGCTGTTCCTCGCCGCCCGCACCCGAGGGTGCGGCAAACGCGGCGGCGGTGACGCCCGCGCAGTCGGTGACAGGCTCGTTGGCCGAGTGGCAGGACGCGGTGTGCCGCGATGACGCCGGCACCGACTCCGGGACCCGCCACACCGTGGAAGGCGCCACCTGCGTGCCCAAAGACGGCGACGGCGTGGTGAACTTCGACCATTTCGAGTCCGAGCCGTCGATGGACTCCATGCTGTCGTGGCAGCCGTCCACCCACATCGCCGAAACGGTGGTCGACGGGAAACCGCTGGCGATATGGACGCCGTCCGGCGAGGTGTCCGACCTGGAACCTCTGAAGAACTTCGGCTTCACCGTCGCGTCGTACCAGGCGACGGGCCTCGCCCGCGCCACCGTCGACGCCCCCGCCGCACTGCCGTCCGGCGATGTCGAGACAATCCCCCCGAATCAGTACGGCTACGTCGTCGTGCAGACCGCCGCCGGTGACACCCAGTGCATCGTCGAGACGACGTTCATCGGATGTGAGACCGACGGATCCAACTGGCAGCAGCACGTCGACGGCAGTGGGCCCTACCACGGCGTGCGCATCAACACCGACGGCACCGGATCGTGGGTGGACGGCAACCTCGGCGCTGCGGCGCCGATGACGTTGGCGGACAAGACATATCGCGCACTCGGCTGGACCATCGTGACGACCCCGGCGGGGCTGCGCTTCACCAACGACAAGACCGGGCACGGCGCGGTCGTCAGTGTGCAGAGCGTGCGACCGTTCTGATGGGTTGACGCTGCGACACTTCACGGATCAAATGGCAGGCATGCAGAAGGTGTCGATCGAAGCGCTGGCCCGTCAGCAGCTGGAGAAGGCGACGTCCACCGGTCGCAACGCCGCCGACACCGTGGTGGGCGGCCACGAACGGGTGCTGCGGCAGACGGTGATCGGAATGCCGGCGGGCGCCGAACTCGGCGAGCACGAGAACCCCGGCGAGGCCTCACTGTATGTGCTCAAGGGTTCCGTGCGGCTGGTGTGTGGCGACCAGCAGTGGGACGCGCGCACCGGCGACATGCTGTTCATCCCCGACGCCCGACACTCGCTGGTGGCGCTCACGGAGGCGGCCCTGCTGCTGACCGTCGCGAAGCTGCCCTAGTCGTTCATGGCCGGTCAGCGGGGGCGGGGGCCGGAGGAAATTCGTGCACTGGCCGGTCGGTGGGGCCAGATAGAATCGAACACATGTTCGATAGATTGTATGCGGGGTTGGATGAGCCGGCCCTGCTCGCTGCGATCGAACAGGCTGCCCGCGAAGAAGCCCAGGCCGGGGCGCGCAAGATGGCCGCGATCGCCGAGTTGGTGAATCTGACGGTCGATGAGGATGACGAACGAGGCATGTGGGCCTTTGATCCGTGGAAGAACGCCGCCTGCCAGGTCGGGGCCGCGCTGTCGATCAGCCAGCAGCGCGCCTCGGCTCAGATGTGTGTTGCGACGGCGCTGCGTTACCGGCTGCCCAAGATTGCGGCCCTGTACCTGCAGGGCCGCCTGAGCGCCCGGTTGATTTCGGAGATCACCTGGCGCACCCACCTGGTCACCGACGACATCATCGCCGTCGTTGACGCGGCGCTGGCAACCAAGGCCCAGACGTGGGGACCGCTGTCGGACGAGAAACTGGTCAACAAGATCAACGCCGTGATCGAGCGCCACGACCCCGACGCGGTACGCCGCGCCAAGGAAGCCCTCAAGCAGCGGGATGTGCAGATCGGGGCACATGAGGACCCCGACGCGGTCACGTCGCTGTGGGGGTTGTTGTTGGCGCCGGACGCCGCGGTGTACAAAGCGCGGATTGCCCGACTGGTCAACGGTTTGTGCGAGGCGGATCCGCGTTCCATCGGTGAGCGGCGCTCCGATGCCATGGGCGCGATCGGTCGGGGCGAAGACCACCTGCGGTGCCGGTGCGGATCTTCGGCCTGCACCGCCAGCGGCCCGGCGAAATCACCGGTGGTGATTCACGTGATCGCCGACAAGGCGGCAGTCGATGCCGCAAAGCAGTTGATCGCCGCCGAGGACCGCGAACAGCAGAACATCGGGCACGAGGCCGAACCCGAGCCTGAGCGTGCGGAGCCCGAGCCTGAGCTCGATTCCTGCGCCCCCGATTCCGGGGTGGCGTTGCTTGCGGGGGCTCAGGTCCTGCCGATCGTGACGTTGGCAGAAACCATCCGCTCCGGAGCGTTGATCAAGCCGTTGTGGCTGCCTGGCCCCGATCCCGAACCGCACTACCAGCCCTCGGCGAAGCTGGCCGCGTTCATCCGCGCCCGCGATGTGTTCTGCCGCTTCCCGGGCTGCGATGTCCCCGCCGAGCGTTGCGACATCGACCACGTCGTGCCCTACCCCAACGGGCCCACTCACGCGTCGAACATGCACTGCAAGTGCCGAACTCACCACTTGATGAAAACCTTCTGGGGTGGCCCCCACGGCTGGCGCGACGAACAACTCCCCGATGGCACCGTCATCTGGACCACCCCGGCCGGGCAGACCTACACCACCACACCCGGCAGTCGACTGTTCTTCCCGACCTGGAACACCACCACCGCGCACCTGCCGCCGATGTCCCCACCCCCACCCGGGCCGGGCCGCGAGGTCCAGATGCCCAAACGCCAACGCACCCGCGCCGCGGACAGGGCTGCCCGCATCAAGGCCGAGCGTCAACACAACGCAGCCCAACGACTCATCGAGCAACAACCCCAAAACCCGCACCCGCCACCCGATTACGGCGACGACCCACCACCCTTCTGAGTCTGACGGCGGCGGCCACCGTCGCCACCGTTCTCGTCGTTCGGGTGGTCCAGGTTGACCAACCGCTCGGCCACCTCGGCGAGTCTGATGTTGGACTCCTGAGAGATCTTGCGAAGGAGATCGAACGCGGCCATCGCGTTGATGTCGAAACGCTCCATCAGGATGCCCTTGGCCTGGCCGATGACGTCCCGGCTGGCCAGCGCACTGCGGAACTGCTGCTGGCGGCGCATCATGTTCCAGGCCACGGTGGTGTGCGCGGCGTAGATCAGCCCGATCTCCACCGATTCCTCGTCGAAGGCGTGGGTCGGCTCCGCGTACAGATTGAGCGCGGCCAGTTTGCCGCCCTCGCTGAACAGCCGGAAGGACAGCACCGAGCGCACCGGGGTGCGCAGGATCGCCGCGTCCCGATACTGCGGCCAGCGGTCGTCGACATCGAGGTTTTCGATGCTGATGGTGTGGTGCTCCCACGCAGCCGACAGGCACGGCCCTTCTCCGGTCTCGCGCTGCACGTCGTCGAGCAGCACCGGATACGGGTGGGTCGGCCCCACGGACTCGATCTTGTCGCCGACGACGGTGATGCATCCGTACTGCGCGCCGGGCACGGACTCGACCGTCACGGTGTTGAGTTCGCGCAGGACCGACTCGACATCGCTGACCGCGCGCCGCTGCATGCTGTCGACCAGTTCGACGACGCTGTAGAGATGTCGCCGTTCCTTGGACAGTTCGGGTTTGGGCCCGTCAACCAGGCCCGGCGTTCCAGCTGACCGCACGTTGTCACTGGCGGACACGGAGTCCCCTCTCCGGCCCCGGCCCCGGGGCGACCCTCAGGTCGAGACCGGTTCCCGTTCGCTCGTGTGACGTCGGTGCACCACCACACCGGCGACGACGATGAACACCGCCGAGACTACCGACAGTGGGATGCCCTGTTGCGGACTTGGGCCATCAAACCCGGAACAGGCGGGACGAATTCCGCGATCGCGGTCGGACGGAACCGGACGGCCACTAAGGTGTCTGTCCGTGGGCAGCAAACTCTTGGCCAACGGACGAGGGCGGTGGCTGGCCGTCGCCACATCGCTCGTGGTGTCCGCGGGCATGGTCTACGCCCAGACCACGACGACACCCCGCCACGTGGAGACCCCTCCGAGCGCCGCCGGGCAGGAGCCCACACCGACGATGTCCGCGCCACCTCCCACCGAAGCGGAACTACTGGCCGCCAGTGCGCCGGCCGACGCGCGGGTGTTCGACTTCGCGCTGCCTGCCGGGGTCGCCCCCGAAGGCGGCTTACAGGTCAAGACGATCTGGGCTGCGCGCGCGATCAGTGCGATGTTCCCGGAGATCACCACGATCGGCGGGTACCGGCAGGATCCGCTGAAATGGCATCCCAACGGGCTCGCGATCGACGTGATGATCCCGAACCACAACAGCGAGAAAGGCATCGAGCTGGGCAACCAGATCGCCGGGTACGCACTGGCCAACGCGAAGCGTTGGGGTGTGTTGCACGTGATCTGGCGGCAAGGTTTCTACCCCGGCATCGGTGCGCCGAGCTGGACTGCCGACTACGGCTCGGAGACGCTGAACCACTTCGACCACGTCCACATCGCCACCGACGGCGGCGGCTACCCCACCGGCGACGAGTCGTACTTCATCGCCTCCATGCAGCGCTGACTCACACCGCCACCGAATCCCCGCACGCGAACACGGCGCTCGACACCCGCCCGCTGGTGCACACGAGCGCCACCAGATCCGGGGTGGAGACGCCCTCGGGCGCGTCCGGGAACGACGGCGGGGCGGGCGGCCACAGCGGGAAGATGCTCGCGCCGGTGACACCGGTGAGCCGCGCGACGATCTGCGCGACGACATTGGTGCCCACGTAGGTGAGTCCGCCGACGATCCTGACCGGGATGATCGCCAGTGCGGCCAGCGTGCTGATCAGGAAGATGTCCTGATCGACGATCGACTGCAGGCTTGCGGTGATGCCGTTGGTGAGCATGTCGACGTAGTAGGGCACCGACGCGAAGATGGTGCGCGCGCCCAGCGCCAGGTTCGTGCCGATGTCGGGATAGCCGTACTTGGCGATGATGTCCAGCAGTGTCTGGCGCAGCGCTTCGTCGTCGTTCACGGGCGTGAGGTCGGCGTCGCCCAATTCTGTCAGCGACACCCCGTCGAGGTTGTCGACGGTGGGCTGGAGGTCGAACAGCGACAGTACGGTCGGGGTCACGTCGACGATCGAGTACTTCGTGTTGACCAGGCCCTCACCGAACAGGCCGGGACTGCGCGCGACGACGAAAGTGGTTGTCTCATCTGGCGATTGGAATCCATGGCCGAAGCCCAGCTGCGGTTGGTGGCCGTGGTCGGTCACCATGATGATCGTCCACTTCTCACCCGTCGCGTCTTCCCACAGGTTGATGGCCTGCATGATCTCACCGAGGTTGCGGTCGAAGTTCGCCAGCGCCGCCAGGTATTCCGGGGAGTCGCCGCCGTACAGGTGCCCGTTCTCGTCGACGCCGACGAAGTAGCTGAACATGAAGTTCGCGGTATCGGCGCGCGCCGCCGCGATGGCGGCCTCGGTGAGATCGCCGACCCTGTCGTCGGTGAGCAGCCAGTTGGTGTCGCCGGCCACCTGCGCCACATTGAGCACTTCGTCGGCGCCGATGCCCGACGCCGCGATCGCCGAGATCACGTCCCAGTTGGCGATCGACGTGGTCTGGATGCTGCTGTTCTGCCCCTCGAGTTGGGTGAACACCGTCGGCCACTTGTCATACGTCCACGGCGTGAAGACGTTGTTGATCACGCCGGTCTTCTCGCCCCACGCCCCCGTCAGGATCGACGACCACGAGGGGTTCGAGATCGTGGTGTGCCCGACGATGGTCGATGCGGCGGTGGTGCCTCCCTGCATCAGGCTGAAGAAGTTGGTGGTGAGTTCCGGATTGGCCAGCACGCGGGACAGGTTCGTACCGTCCACGCCGATCACCAGCACGTTGGGGGTGCCGTCGTCGATGTAGGCCGCCGCGGCGGTGGTCGCCGCCGTTCGCCTGATTGCGTTGCGCTCCAGCTCGTCTCGCACCGCGGCCAGCGACGCCAGCATGGTGGCACCCTCGAGCGGTGCCGCGGGCGCGGGTTGCGGCTGCGGCGTGAGCGGCGAATCCACCAGATCGGTGACGACGGTGAGCAGTGTGGGCTCGGGTGCCGGCTCGGCCGGTGCGGTCGGCGGCGCGGGGGTCGTGATCTGCGGGTCGGTGCTCGTGGATTCCGGTGGGGTGCCCGTGGCTTCCGGTGGGGTGGCGGTATCGACGGTCACCACGGTGTCGACGGACTCGACGTCGGCGACGGCTTCGTCTACCTCTGCGGCCGTCTCGGTCGGTTCCAGCTCAACCCGGGCTTGCCGGTCCCCCGAGCTCACCTTCACGTCGTCGGGCTCATCGGCGTCGTCGGGCTCATCGGTGTCGTCCTGCTCCGCGGCGTCCTCGTCGGCCGTCTCGTCGGTCGTCTCGTCGCCGCCCGTGTCCTCCGCGACGCCGGTGTCGCCCGCCCCATTCGCCGACGATGCGTCGGACGACGGTGCGGACGTACCCCCGGACGGGGATTGGCTGGAACTCGAGGATTCGGTCGTCTCGGCGGAGGCCACGCCGGGCGCGGACGCCACCGCCCAGCCCACTCCCAGTGTCACCGCGAGTGCTCCGACGCGACCAATGTGGTTGGCGTAGCCCATGACAATCCTCCCGACCGAGCGCGTGTCAGCGGCGTCGGCCTGAGCCGTCGCTGCCTGTTCGCTGATTGCGCTGTCCGTAAATTACGCCCCGTCGGGGGTTCGCTGGCCGTGTTTGGGCGAGATGGGTATGGGTGCGATCGACGGGCCTCGTCAACCGGGACGACGTGCAGAACCGGTTCGCCGCAGCCACCATCGAGGGCCGGGGAGGTCGGGAGCCATCCGGGCTCCTCGACGGGGGGGAATGGCGGCGCAGGCCCAACGATACATAGACCAGCGCGACCAGGACGGGGACCTCGATCAGTGGTCGGACGGCGCCGGGCCCGAGGGCGCGCCGTAGGTCGCGATCGTGATCGCGACCTACGGCCGAGGAGGTATCCCCAGCGGCAGGAACCGGTACAGCGTAAGACCTTTCACGCAACCGTCGTTCGGTGCCCGCCGGTATTCCGCTCAGGGATTCAGCAGCACGACGCTGACGCCGCGGGAGCAACTCCGAACGTCTCCGAATCGGCTAGCACGGTGTAGACCTCCCACTTCTCGCCTCCCGGTCCGGTGACCCACACCTTGTCTTGGGTGGCGAAGCAGCACGTCGTCCCGATCTCCTCCTCGGTGAACATCTCAGCTTCGGTCAGCCGGGCGATCTCGGCATGCACGGCCTCGCTCGAGGCCACCTCGACCCCTAGGTGGTTCAGGCTGCCACCCTTGCCGGGGTTCTCCAGCAGCACGAGCTTGAGCGGCGGGTCGGCGACGACGAAGTTGGCATAGCCCGGCTTGACCTTGGCCGGTTCGACGCCGAAGAGTTTGCCGTAGAACGTGATTGCCTCGTCGAGATCGTCGACGTTGAGCGCCAGCTGCACACGGGACATTACGCACCTCCAGGTTTGCGACATATATCGAATTGGCGCGTCCACTATGCGCCACCTTTTCGATATATGTCAAGAGTGTGGCAAGATGGCGTCATGCCCAAGGCATTGCCCGTCATCGACACGACCGCACCGGTGTGCTGTGCACCCGTCGCGTCCGGCCCTTTGTCCGACGCCGATGCGCTCGAGATCGCGGTGCGACTCAAGGCGCTGGCCGATCCGGTGCGCGTCAAGATCGTGTCGTACCTGTTCAGTTCCGCTTCCGGCGAGGAGATCTCGGGTGACCTCGCCACGGTGCTGAGCCTGAGCGAGTCGACTGTGAGTCACCACCTCAGTCAACTCCGGAAGGCCGGCCTGGTGCTGTCCGACCGTCGCGGAATGAACGTCTACCACCGTGTCCGGCCCGAGGCGCTCCAAGCGCTGTGCACCACGCTGGATCCGAACTGCTGCCGGTAGTGCAGACCGGCGGCGCGTCGGTCTAGATAACCGGCTGCGGCGCTTCGGTCGCGGCGACGGGTTGGTCCCGTCGCCCGTCGTCCGGTACCGCCATCGGCTCCCGGGGCGAACGGTCGGCCCCGCCGCGCCAGCCGGCATAGCCGAGTCCCGCACTGACAGCCGTGTACGTCGCGGCTTCGATCCAGGCATACTTTGCGCCCCAACGCCTTCCGCGAAAGACGGGTTCGCTCAACACTCCTGAGGAGATCGCGACGGCGTACGCCACGTGGGTATACGCCAACCCCGCGAACACTCCAGAGAAGAACTTGCATACTTCACGCTTCATCTGCCTCACCTTTCATCGTCACCGTTGTGGCGTGCGCTTTAAGTCTCGGCGGGGATGTCAGGCCCCTGCCAGAGCCGAAGGACCCTGCTATAGCGCGCGGAGCTCGACGGACCGTGGGCCAAACCCCCCACTCGCGGCCTCGACCCGGTGACGAAGAAATCTCGGTCCGGTCGAGATGTGGATTCAGGCAACCGTTCCGCGGCCGGGTACTGACATCATCGGACGGTGACAGCCAGGACAGCGACAACGACCGACAGCGGACTGGCGGCGCGCCTCGCCGCGCTTGCCTCCCTCGGTGCAGCCGTCATCCATTTTGCCGTCGTCGGTAGCCACTGGCACGAATGGATCCCGGCGGGCCTGTTCTTCGTCACCCTCGCGCTCTTCCAGCTGGTCTGGGCGGGGCTGATACTCACCCGGATGACGACACCGGTGCTCGCCGCCGGGATCACGGTCAACGTCGGAGCGGTCGTGTTGTGGGCGCTGTCCCGGACAGCCGGACCACCGTTCGGCCCTCATGCGGGTGTGGCAGAGGTCGTCGCGGCCGCGGACCTGTGCGCGCTGCTGCTGCAGATCTACGTCGTGATGGGAGCCGGGTGGGTGTGGTACCGCGGTCACCGCGGAGATCTGATCCCCCTCTACGCGAATGCGGTGGTGCTGATCGGCGCCGCCACGGTCGTCGCGCTGGCCTCGACCGTCGGTGTGGCGTCGGGTCTTCGGCACAGCCACCATGCAGAGCCGGCGATCGCGCCGCGGACGGTGGACCCGATGGGCACGCCTACCCCACCGCAACCGCGGGAGGCCCCCGCCGCTCCGGCGCAGCCTGCGCAGAACGGCCACACCGATCACGCTCACGACCACGCCGGGTGAGGTCGCCGGTCAACGGTTCAGGACCGCTCGGGTGCTGGCCTCGGGCCGCAGATCGATGCGCCGCAGCAACTGCGCGTTGAGCGCCACCACAACCGTCGACAGAGACATCAACAGCGCCCCGACGGACATCGGCAGCACGATTCCGACGGGGGCGAGCACACCGGCGGCCAGCGGCACGGAGACGAGGTTGTATCCCGCCCCCCACCAGAGGTTCTGTTTCATCTTGCGGTAGGTGGCGACGGACAGCTGGATCACCGAGAGCACCGAACGTGGATCGGAGCTGGCGAGAATGACGCCCGCAGAGGCGATCGCGACGTCCGTCCCCGCGCCGATCGCGATGCCCACATCGGCCTGCGCGAGGGCAGGCGCGTCGTTGACACCGTCACCGACCATCGCGACCTTCTTGCCTTCCTGTTGCAGCGCAGCGACTTTGGCCGCCTTGTCCTCCGGGCGCACCCCGGCGAACACGCGGTCGATGCCGAGTTCGCGGCCTACGGCACCGGCGACCGCCTCGGCGTCGCCGGTGATCATCACGACTTCCACGCCCAGCGTGTGCAGCGCGTCGACCGCCTCCCGGGATTCGGGGCGGATCTCGTCGGTCAGGCGCAGGCCGCCCAGGACGGTGCCGTCACGTACGACGTGCAGGATGATCGCCCCCTCGTCGCGCCAGTCGGAGGCGGCCCCGACCTCGGCAGCGCCGACCTCCTCGAGCAGGCGCGGGCCGCCCACTCGGACCTCGTGCCCGTCGACCCACGCGGTCACCCCGACGGCCGGGGACGAGGAGAACCCGGTAGCACGGGGCACTGCGAGCCCCCGTTCCTCGGCGGCGCGCACGATGGCCCGTGCCAGCGGATGTTCGCTGTCCGCCTCGGCCGCGGCCGCGAGCGCGAGCACCTCATCCTTGCTGGCCTCGCCGGCGGTCTCGATCGCCGTAACCGTCGGTTCACCCTTGGTCAGGGTGCCGGTCTTGTCGAACAACACGGCGTCCACCGTGCGCATGCTCTCGAGCGCGAGCCGGTCCTTGATCAGAACGCCGCCCCGGGCGGCGCGTTCGGTGGCGATGGACACGACCAGCGGGATCGCCAGACCCAGCGCATGAGGGCAGGCGATGACGAGCACGGTGATGGCCCGCACCACGGCGGCATCGGGATCGCCGACGGCCGTCCAGACCACCGCGGTAAGCGCGGCGGTGAGTAGGGCGAACCAGAAGAGCCATCCGGCGGCCCGGTCGGCGAGGCGCTGAGCCCGCGACGAGGAGTTCTGCGCCTCGGCGACCAGGCGCTGAATGCCGGCCAGCGTGGTGTCGGCACCGGTGGCGGTGATCTCCACCCGCAACCCGGAGTCGGTGGCGACGGTGCCGGCCGTGACGGCATCCCCCACCCCGCGGGTGACCGGGCGGGATTCCCCGGTCACCATCGACTCGTCCATGTCCGCGCGGCCGTCGACGATCCTGCCGTCGGCCGGGACCCTGCCGCCGGGCCGGACCACCACCACGTCGCCGACCTGCAACTCCGCCGGGGAGACGGTGACGGTGTGATCGCCCTCGACCTTCTCGGCCTCATCGGGCAGCAGCGCGGCCAGTGAGTCAAGCGCCGAGGTCGTCTGAGCCAGCGCGCGCATCTCGATCCAGTGGCCGAGCAGCATGATGACCACCAGCAGCGCCAGCTCCCACCAGAACTCCAGCTCGTGGTGGAGCAGGCCCAGGCTCGCGCCCCAGGACGCCACGAACGCGACCGTGATCGCCAGCCCGATCAACAGCATCATTCCCGGTTTGCGGGACCGGATTTCGCTCACCGCGCCCATGAGGAACGGACGCCCGCCGACGACGTACATGACCGTGCCGAGCAGCGGCGCGATCCAGCGCACACCCGGCAGGTCCGGCACCTGGTAGCCCAGCAGCATCGCGAACATACTCGAGAATGCGACCACCGGGACCGCGAGAATCAGGTTGACCCAGAACAGTTTTCGGAACTGCGCCACGTGATCGCCGCCGTGGCCGGCGTGCCCGTGCGCCGTGGACGATCCGGGATGCGCGGCACCGTGGCCCAGTGCGGTTGCATCACGGTGTCCGTGCCTGTCGGTGGCAACCGGTGGGCCGTGGCGATCGTGAGGGTGTGTCATGCCGCTCCTCTCGGGAGTCGCACAGTGCCCGGTGTGCGGACGGTTCGCGTCACAGACCCCGCCGGGGCTCGCGGAGCGGGCAACGCAGTCGACATTATACCCCCTATGGGTATGGACGCCAGGGCTATCCGTGACGCCTCGAAAGCCTTCTTCGTCCGGGGCTTTGTGCTTTATCAATTCTTCACAGAACGCCTAGGCCCGCTCAAGGCCAAGCGGGAAGGCTTGTGAGCTGACTGAACGTGAACGAGGAGAGGAATGTGCTGTGGACAGGAAGAAGAGCCTGGTCGTCGCCATGGGCGCGCTGGCCGCGATGACGGTCGTCGCATCGTGTGGCAATTCTGCGGACAATCAGGCCCAGGAGGCGCCTGCCTCCCCGACCACGTCGCAGACCGCCGGTGCGGCGCCGGTCGCCGCCCACAACCATGCCGACATGATGTTCGCCCGGCACATGATCCCGCATCACCAGCAGGCCATCGAGATGAGCGACATGATCCTGGGCAAGCAGGACATCGACCCTCGGGTGGCCCATCTGGCGCGGCAGATCAAAGACGCGCAGGGCCCGGAGATCGAGACGATGCAGTCGTGGCTCGATCAGTGGGGCATGGCGGGCATGGACGGAATGCCCGGCCATTCCACGATGCCGGGAATGGCAGGCATGGACGGGATGATGTCACCGGCGCAGATGCAGGCACTGCAGAATGCCCAGGGCGCGGAGGCCGCCAAGCTGTTCCTCACCGGGATGATCACGCACCATCAAGGCGCGATCGCGATGGCGGAGAACGAGATCCAGAACGGTCAGTTTCCCGACACGGTAGCACTGGCCGAGTCGATCAAGACCAGCCAGCAAAAGGAGATCGACACCATGAACGACCTCCTAGATTCGTTCTAGACTTCACACGGTGGCGATCGCGATAACAGGCCGCGGCGAGCAGATCGACCCCTAAACCCCGGTAGGTTTCGATGCCGATCACAATCCGGGGCTGGCGGCCCGGTCATCAACCTCCCGCGGGCGGGTGCCGCGGCTGGCCGCCGGCGGCCGACTCGGAATCGTGACCGTGAGAGTGGTGCCGGTGCCGGGCCCCTGGCTCCCCGCACTGATTCGGCCACCATGGGCCTCGGTCAGCGCTCTAGCGATCGCCAGACCGATTCCCGCGCCGCCGCGGCCGCGATGCCGGGCCGGGTCGGCCCGATAGAAGCGCTCGAAAAGATGTGGGAGGTGCTCGGCCGCGACACCCTCGCCGTCATCGGTGACGGTGAACACCGTGTCGAGACCCTGTTGCACGGCGGCAAGGGTGACGTGCCCACCAGAGGGCGTGTGGCGTAATGCGTTGTCGACCAAGTTTCCCAACACCTGGGTCAGGCGCTGACGGTCCGCCCAGAGGAAGATCGGGCCGTCTTCGCGCGCGGTGATCTCCACACCCTTGGCGGTGTACCGGTCGGCGGCGGCATCACGTACGGCCCCGAGCAATTCGCCGGCGTCGAGCCACTCCGGTGCAATCGTCGCCTGGGCCTCCTCGGCTTGCGCCAGCGCGGCGGCGTCGGCCGAGAACCGCACCAACCGCGCCGTCTGGTCGCGCAATGTCGTAATAGTCTGCAAATCAAGTGTTTTCACACCGTCCTCGACAGCTTCCAGATAGGCCTCGAGCACCGACACCGGCGTGCGGATCTCATGGGCGAGATCGCCGAACAGTTGGCGACGCGTCGATTCCACCGCCTGCAGACGTTCTGCCATCTGGTTGAACGCGGACGCGAGCTCGTCGAACTCCCCGCCGAGCTGAGGCGAGGACACGCGGATGTCGTAGCTTCCCTCCGCGACCGCGCTCGCAGCGGCCGACACCTCGGCCACCGAGCGCTGTACGCGCCGGCTCAGGTACGCGGTCACCACGAAGGCGGTCAGCGCCGCGACGGCGATCGCCACTGCGATGGAGATCGCGGTGGCGTGCTGGTAGGCCTGCTCGGCGTGATACTGCTCGCTGGAATCGCGCGGGACGCCGGCCTGGTGCAGGTGCTCCCGGAACAGCGCCGGGCCGACCAGCAATGCCACCAGCCAGGTGGTGGCTCCGCTGGTGAGCAGCACCAACGCCTGAGCCAGCAGCAGCCGACGCTGCATCCCCCACCGTCGTGACGTCGTCATCGCCCAGTCCCCATCCGGTAACCCACGCCGCGCACCGTGACCACGAATCTCGGTGCTGACGGCTCGTCACCGAGTTTGCGGCGCACATGGCCGACGTGGACGTCGACGAGATGGTCGTTGCCCACCCAGTTTTCGCCCCACACCGCGTCGATGAGCTGACGGCGGCTCCACACCACACCCGGTCGCGACGACAGTGCCGCCAGAATGTCAAACTCCGTGCGCGTCAACGTGACCGGTTCACAGTCGAGGTCGACTTGCCGACCGGAGACGTCGATCGACAACGGACCGAACACTCGCGGCGGCGGTAACTGCTGCTGCACGGGTGCAACGGGTGCGCCCACCGAGCGCGGACGGCGCAGCATGGCGCGGATCCGGGCGACCAGTTCGCGTGGGCTGAACGGCTTGGTCACATAGTCGTCGGCCCCGACGGACAGGCCGACGATGGTGTCGATCTCGGTGTCGCGTGCGGTCAGCATGACCACATACGCATCGGAGAAAGTGCGCAACTGGCGGCACACCTCGACACCGTCGATGCCGGGTAGTCCGATGTCGAGCACCACCACGTCGGGATCGACGTCGCGCGCCATGGCCAGTGCCTGCACCCCGGTGTGACACACCGTCACCTCGAAGCGCTCCCGCTCCAGATAGGTCGCGACGACTTCGGCCAGCGCAGCCTCGTCGTCGACCACGACGGCGCGGTAGCCCGGACCCGCAGTGCCGGCGGAAAGAGGCTGGGCGCTGTCCATCACTCCATCGTGCCGTGCTTCAGTGGTGGCTGTCGGCGGGATAGGCGTGGATGAGCGCCGTCGACAGCTTCGGCACCGCATGGGTCAGGGTGTGCTCGGCCTCGTGGGCGATGCGGTGGGCTCCGTCGAGGGTGGTGCCGGGGGCGACGTCGAGCTCGGCATCGGCATGGAGCTGATGCCCGATCCAGCGCATCTTCACGCTGCGCACTCCGATGACGCCGGGTTCGGCGCGCAGCGCGGCTTCCGCCGCGTCGACCAGAGCGGGATCCACACCGTCCATCAGACGGCGGAAGACGTCGAGCACCACCGTGCGCAGCACCGCCAGAATGGCGACCGTGATCACGATCCCGATGATGGGATCGGCGAGCGGAATGCCCAGAGCGACACCGCCTGCGCCGAGCAGCACAGCCAACGACGTGAAGCCGTCGGTGCGTGCGTGCAGCCCATCGGCGACCAGAGCGACCGACCCGATTCGGCGGCCGACGCGGATACGGTAAAGAGCGACCAATTCGTTGCCGACGAAGCCGAGCAGTCCGGCGGCGGCCACCCAGCCCACATGGTCGATCTGCACCGGGTTGATGAAGCGGCGGACCGATTCGACGCCGGCGACGATGGCGGACAGCGCGATCATGGCGACGACGAACAACCCCGCGAGGTCCTCCGCGCGACCGTAGCCGTAGGTGTAGCGCCGGGTCGCGGCGCGGGTGCCGACAGCGAAGGCGATCCACAGCGGTATGGACGTGAGCGCGTCGGAGAAGTTGTGCACCGTGTCGGCGAACAGGGCGACCGACCCGGAGATCATCACGATGGCAAGTTGGGCGACCGCGGTGGCGCCGAGCGCCAGGAGGCTGATCTTCACCGCGCGGATGCCGGCGGCGCTGGATTGCAGCGCGCCGTCGATGCTGTCGGCGGGGTCGTGGCTGTGCGGCGCGAACACCTCCGTGACTGCCGCCCGGAGCCTGCCCGCGGTTCCATCCCCATGAGGGTGAGGGTGTGTCATGCCCGGCGTTCCTTCTCCCCCGACGGTCCACCCACGCGGTGCAACTCGGCCAGCTGCTCGGTGTTGCGGTGGTGACCCGGAACGCCGGGACCGGCGTGCTCGGCGTTGAAGACCGCGTCGCGGACCAGTTGCTTGATGTGGTCGTTGTCGACCGCATAGAAGATCGAGGTGCCTTCCCGGCGCGTCCGCACCAAGCGAGCCATGCGCAGCTTCGCCAGATGCTGCGAGACCGACGGCGCGGGCTTGCCGATGTGGGCCGCCAGATCGTTGACCGACATCTCCCCGCTGGAGAGTGCCCACACGATCTGCACGCGGGTGGCGTCGGCCAGCATGCGGAACGACTCGACCACCAATGCCACCTCGTCCTCCGGGAGACGGCGGCGGCACAGTCCGTTATCTGCATTCATATGCAGATAGTAGATCAGGCGCCGGGGGTGAAACGGCTGTTCGTCTCGCAGGATCAACTCAACCCCCATTACCTGGTGCCCGGGGGCTGAAGTACCCGGCAGGGTCGTTAGGCATGGTTGGTGGGTGTTTCCGCTGCCATCACCGTTTTAGGAGGAGCCTGATATGACGACACCCGCTGCGTACGCGATGATGCTGTGATCACGGCGGAGACAGTCAACCGGATCGTCGGCTTTCGGGGGAACGGCATGCCGGTCATCTCGCTGTATGCCGCCGTGCCGTACGAGCCCGAAGACCGCGTGACAGTCGTTCGCAGCAAGCTAGACAGTCTGCTGCACGAAATCCAGCCGATGGCCCAAGACCGCCAACTCGGCCACGACGCGATGCTGTCCGTCCGTGCCGATATGGAGCGGTTCACCGAGGCGGTCGAGAAGCACGACCGTTGGTCGCCCGGTTCGGTTGCGATGTTCTCGTGCAGCGGTCGCGACTTCTTCGAGGAAGTTCAGCTTCCCCGCAGCGTGCATGACCGGATTGTGGTCGATGAAACCCCCTGGGTCCGGCCGATGTTGGCAGTGCTCGACGAGTATCACCGCTGTTGCGTCGCGGTCGTCGACCGAAAGGCCGCTCGTATCTGGGAGCTTTTCGGGGACGATATGTCTGAGATCGGCACACGACGGGTTGACACCGACCCCGGCCGCAATCAAGACAAGGCCGAGGAGCTGACCAAGCGTCACTATCTCGACGTGGTCACCATGCTCGACAAGCTGCACCGCGACGGTGCATTCGAGCTGTTGATCGTCGGCGGCCACCACGCCGAGTTGCCACGCTTCCTTGACTACCTCACCCACGAGCTGCGGCCTACCCTCGCGGGCACGTTCACGGTGGACGACGATGCGCGCACCGTTTTCGGTGATGTGAAGCGGCAGGCCGCAGCGGTCCTGCAGCGCTTTGAGCGCGACGAGGAGGAGCGGATGGTCGCCGAGACGGTCGAGAAGGCGGCTGCGGGCGGATTGGCGGTTCTCGGTCTTCCCGGATGCCTGTGGGCCGGGACGGTCGCAGCGGTAGACGAGCTCCTGGTCCAGGATCAAACGGTGACACCGGGCGTGATATGCGACCACGATCAATGGATGGCCCTTTCCGGCGAAACGTGCCCGCTATGTGGACGCCCGGTCCGCCGTACCCCAGACATCGTGGACGAACTGGCCCAAGTGGTGATGAACGAGAGCGGGTCGATCGAACACGTCTTGGCCGACACCGTTCTCAAGCAGCATCTGACAGCCGCGTCGTTGCGCTTTCCGCTTCCGCCCCAACCGGAATGATCGTCAGGGTCGCAACCTTCGTTTGACTCTGGATTCGATATCCATCAATATCGGAACATGTCGAATCCGCACGAGCCGTCGGCCGCTCTAGCCTGCTGTCCGCCTGGGGCGCTTCTGCGCGAGCCGATCTCGGCGGCAGCGGCAGCGGACATGGCGACGAAACTGAAAGCCCTGGCCGATCCCGTGCGGCTTCAATTGTTTTCGGCGGTCGCCAGCCACGCCGGAGCAGAAGCGTGCGTCTGCGATGTCTCCGCGGGGTTGGAGGTCTCCCAGCCCACCGTGTCGCATCACCTGCGAGTGTTGCGGGACGCCGGGCTCCTCACGTCGGAACGCCGGGCGTCGTGGGTGTATTACGCGGTGGTACCCGAAGCGTTGGCCAGCCTGTCGGTGCTTCTCGGCGCGGTGACCGCGTCGACGGCGGCGGGGACACCGGCATGAGCACCACCACTGCCGCGACGCCGGCGGTGGTCGGCAAGCTCTCCACCCTCGACCGTTTTCTCCCGCTCTGGATCGGTGCGGCGATGGTCGCCGGGCTGCTGCTGGGCCGGTGGATTCCCGGCCTGAACACCGCACTGGAACGCGTTCAGATCGACGGGATTTCGCTTCCGATCGCGCTCGGTCTCCTGATCATGATGTACCCGGTGTTGGCCAAGGTCCGCTACGACAGGCTCGACACGGTCACCGGAGACCGAAAACTCCTGGTGTCCTCGCTGGTGCTGAACTGGGTGCTCGGTCCGGCGTTGATGTTCGCTCTCGCGTGGCTGCTGTTGCCCGACCTGCCCGAGTACCGCACCGGGCTGATCATCGTCGGGCTGGCCCGCTGCATTGCCATGGTCATCATCTGGAACGACCTGGCCTGTGGCGACCGTGAAGCCGCCGCTGTCCTGGTGGCTTTGAACTCGTTCTTCCAGGTCGTCATGTTCGCGGTGCTGGGCTGGTTCTACCTGTCCGTGCTGCCCGGGTGGCTGGGACTTCCCCAGACGACAATCGACACGTCACCGTGGCAGATCGCCAAGTCCGTGCTGATCTTCCTCGGCATCCCGCTGCTGGCCGGCTACCTGTCCCGCCGTGTGGGCGAACGCGTAAGAGGCCGCGATTGGTATGAAGCGAAGTTCCTGCCGCGGATCGGGCCGTGGGCACTCTACGGGCTGCTGTTCACGATCGTAATTCTGTTTGCGCTGCAAGGAGATCAGATCACCCACCAGCCGTGGGACGTTGCCCGCATCGCGCTCCCCCTGTTGGCGTATTTCGCCCTCATGTGGGGTGGCGGCTACCTGCTCGGCACGCTGCTGGACCTCGGGTACGAGCGGACGACCACCCTGGCGTTCACCGCCGCCGGAAACAACTTCGAACTCGCCATCGCCGTCGCGATCGCCACCTACGGCGCCACCTCCGGCCAAGCCCTGGCCGGTGTCGTCGGACCGTTGATCGAAGTACCTGTCCTGGTCGCTCTGGTTTACGTCTCCCTGGCGTTACGTCGCCGGTTCAACGGAGTCCTCCCATGACTGACAGTCCCGTCACCGATGGCCGCCGCCGTGATCTCTCGGTCGATCAGCGGTTGGCCCTGAGAACGGCCGCGACCCGGCTGGATGGTGAGTTCAACGGGTCCTTCGGCACCGAAACCATCGAGCGCTTTCTGCACTCGTCCTACGACCAGTTCGCCGGCCGTGCCACCATTCCCAACTTTCTTCCGCTACTGGCAGAACGGTTCGCCCGCCAACGACTTCACGCTTTGGCGCGCGTGGAAGGCCGAGTCAGCGACGGCAGACCCACTGTGCTGTTTCTCTGCACCCACAACGCCGGCCGCTCCCAGATGGCGCTGGGCTATTTCACCCACCTGGCCGGCGACTTGGCCATCGCCTGGTCGGGAGGATCAGAACCCGGCACCGAGATCAATCCGGCCGCCATCGCTGCCATGGCCGAGGTCGGGATCGACATCACCGGTGAATACCCGAAGCCCTGGACCGATGAGATCGTGCAAGCCGCCGACGTCGTCATCACCATGGGTTGCGGAGACGCCTGCCCCGTGTTCCCGGGCAAGCGTTACGAGAACTGGGACCTTCCCGACCCGGCCGGTCAGGGCGTCGACGCAGTCCGGCCCATCCGCGATCAGATCGAACAACGGATCCAGCGCCTGCTTTCCGACCTCGGAGTCGCCGCACAGCAGCACGACCGCAGCTCTGAGTGAACGAGCCGTTGTGTCAGTCGATGCCGCGGGCGATGAGCGCTTCGTTGAAGTCGTCGGCGGCACGAAGCGCACCGACGATCACGGGCACGAACACGATCCGCGGGGTGACCCGCAGCCCGCGGGCCCGTCGCGCCTCGTCCACTTGGCCGATGATCTCGACCAACAGCGGGATCGACCGGATGGTCAAAGCCAACGCGATGGCGACCTGCCGGACCGGAAACCCGAACCGCGCCATGGGATTCATCGCCCGGGTGGCCGCGTCCAGCATGTCGGTTGTCCGCGTCGTCGACGTCACCATCGCCGCGAGGCACACCGCGAGCAGCAGCACCCCACACACCACCAGCGCGCGACGCCAGTCGGTGAGCACGACCTGCAATACGAAGATGAACCCGACGACCCACAGCACCTGCCGCAGCTGCAGAATCAGCGCCCACACGTTCAGCCGCGCCGAAAGCACGCCTGCCAGAACGATTCCGGCCACGACGCCGAGCCGCACCGGCGAATCCACCCACACCGTCATCGCGACGATCAGTCCACCGAGCGCGAGCAGCTTCGCCCCGGCCGGCAGGCGATGCAGCCACGACGTTCCGGGCCGGTAATCCCCCAAGACCGTCACGCCATCAGCCGCCGGTAGGTGGCCAGCGCGACCGGCGGTACATCGTCGGCGATCACCCGGCCGTCCTCGAGCACGATGACGCGGTCGGCGTCGTCGGCCAGATCCAGATCATGGGTGACGATCACCACCTGGGTGTCCAACGCGGCGAAGGCTTTTCGCAACATCCGGGTATTGCGCAGGTCGAGCAGCGTCGTCGGCTCGTCGGCCACCACCACGGTCGGCTCGGTGACCAGCACCGTCGCCAGCGCCAGCAACTGCTTCTGGCCGCCGGACAGCAGGTGCGCGGGTTGGTCGGCGTGCCCGGCCAACCCGAACCGTTCCAGCACCTGCGCCACCTTCGCAGCGCGGGTCTGCCGGTCCAGCGACTGGCGGGACAGCGAGAGTTCGACATCCTCAGCGACGGTGGGCATCAGGATCTGGCGGTCCGGATCGGTGAACACGAAACCGACCTGCCGGCGGACCTGTTTGGCCGAACGCCGGGTGTCCAGACCGTGCACGCGCACCGACCCTGCATCGGGCAGCACCAACCCGTTGAACAGCCGTGCCAGTGTGGATTTCCCGCTGCCGTTGGCGCCGACGATGGCGACTCGGTGCTCGGCGAGGGTCAGCGAGATGTCGCGCAGCACGGGTCGGTCGCCGAAGGAGTGGGAGACCCCGTCAACGACGATCGCGCCTGCCGGATCCTCAGCCATGGCTTCGCACCGTGCGCCGAGGCGTGATGAGGCCCGGACGAGCGCGATGCACCTGGGCGGCGACAAAACCGCACACCACCGCTTTGGCGATGTCGCCGGGGAGGTAGATGCCGTTCGTGGACAACGCGGCCCACCAGGACAAGTCAGTGCGCAACATCAACCCGGCTGTGCCGAAGAGGTAGATGACGACCATCCCGCCGACGATGTTGATGGCGATGCCCCACAGCACGCGGTAGCGGGGCATCATCAGGGGCGGTCAGCAGCCCGATCACGATGACCGCGGGCATCCAGCCGACGAAGAAGCCGGCCGTCGGTGAGGACAGCGACACCAGCCCGGTGCGGCCACCGGCCAGGATCGGCAACCCGGCGACGGCCAGGATCGTGAACAGAGCGATCGCCAACGCGCCCTTTCGGGCGCCGAGGATCGACCCGGCGAGCATTACGCCGAAGGTCTGCAGCGTGATCGGCACACCGGTGGGTCCGATGGTCAGGGTGCCCGGGAGCCCGAGGGCGGCCAGCAGGCCTGCGAAGACCGCCGCCTGGGTCAGGTCGCGGGATTCGACGCGGCCGAACCGGCGGAGCTTGGAAGTCTGAGCACTCACCCGAGAATTATGGTCGACACCCCGAAGAGCGCCGTGCCTCCCCTGCGTGAGTGGCTGCACCAGAGGCATGTCTTGTCGGTGGTCGAATGTATGTTCGAACTATGTCGGGCGACGACTTGCGGGCCGCGGTGAGCGGGTTGCGGGCTGCCGTTGATGCGGTGGCGGCCTGTGAGGTCGACCTGCTGACCCGGCCTGATCTTGTTGCGGCCCTGGATGAACTGGAGACATTGTCGTGCCAATTGCCGGCGGTGGGTCATCGGTTGCTGGCGCGGTTGCAGACTGAGGCGACACCGCAGCAGATGGGTGCGAAATCGTGGAAAGAAGTGTTGACCGTCCGGTGGCGGATCTCGGCTGGTGAGGCCCACCGCCGGCTGACCGAGGCCGCCGTGTTGGCGCCGCGGCCGTCGTTGACCGGCCCGGCCCTGCCGCCGGTGCTGCCCGCCACGGCGATCGCCCAAGCGCACGGGCTGATCAACGCCGAACACGTCGACGTGATCCGCCGATCGCTCAACAAGGTGCCGGGCTGGGTCGACACCGCCACCCGGGAGCGCATCGAGATCGATCTGGTGCGTACTGCGGTGGGGAACGGCCCCAAGGAACTCAAGGACTGCGCGGAGCGGACGTTGTTTCTGCTCGATCAGGACGGCCCCGAACCCGATGACAGCGAACGCGCCCGCAAACGCGCGGTGTCGAGGTCGCCCCAGCGTGGGGACGCCATGGTGGATCTGCGCGCCACGCTCACTCCGGAGGCGTGGGCGGTGTGGGAGCCGATTTTCGCCCGGTTGGCCGCACCGGGGATGTGTAATCCCGACGATCCCGAGCCGTGCACGTCGGGGACGCCGTCGCAGGCCCAGATCGACAACGATCAGCGCAGCCTGGCCCAGCGCCAGCATGATGCGCTGGTCGCGGCCGGGCGGATCGCCCTGATGAGCGGCCAGCTCGGGCAGCTCAACGGGCTGCCGGTGTCGGTGATCATCCGTACCACGGTGCAGGATTTGCAGTCCCGGGCCGGGGTCGGTGTCACCGGCGGGGGCACGGTGGTGCCCATCGCCGAAGTGATCCGCATGGCCGGGCACGCCAACCACTATCTGGCGGTGTTCGACCGGGCCACCGGCTCAGCAATGGATTTGTTCCGCGCCAAGCGCATCGCCTCCCCGGCACAGCGGATCATGCTGATCGCCCGTGACGGCGGGTGTACCAAACCTGGCTGCACCGTGGGCGCCTACGGGTCTCAGGTCCATCACGTGGTCGCCGACTGGGTCGATGGCGGGAACACCAACGTCGATGAACTCGGCCTGGCGTGCGGGCCGGATAACCGCAGCGTCGACCCCGACGGCGGTGGGTGGTCGACCCGGATGAACGCCCGCTGCGAGGTGGAATGGATCCCACCCCCGCAGCTGGACACCGGTCAGGCCCGGCTCAACTACTACCACCGACCCGAACGGCTGCTGCGACTCCCCGAGGATCCGCCACCGCAGAGCCAGAACACCAGTGCGCCAACCCAACCCGCCAACAATGCGACGGTCGACGCCGAGCCGGGTCCGCCGACACCGGCCGATGACCCCGGCGAACCCGGCGGCCCCGCACCACCCGACAACCAAGCGGCCTGACCGCCGCGCGGGGAAGTCCGACGCGCCAAGTAGCTGAGCCTCGACGGGCATCTCGTCCGGATAGGTCATGATCGGCCGCCCGGCCCGCGGTGGAGTATTCGCTTGTTCGCGGCGGTTTGCGGCCCGTCGTGCCGGGCATTCGGCACCGAGACAACCGCGCACAAGGAGGAGCATCATGTCCGCAGCCACCACGTGCCGCCGACTCCGCGAATGCCTCGACGATGTCGACTTCCCAGCGGACAAGGTGACTCTTCTCGCAGCGGCGGAACGCCGTTCCTGCGATGACGACACCATCCGGGCGCTGCGCTCGATCCCGCCCGAGACGTATGCCGGGTTCGCCGAAGTGCTGGCATCCGTGCCGCTGACCGACGACGTCATGACCGATGGCGAGAGGGGTGCCGCGCACCGGGTGCCCACCAAGCCGGGTGTCACCGAGAGGGATAGAGACGTGCCACCGAACCCGATCGCCGAAGTATTGGGTGAGAACCGCAAGAAGTGAGCGCGCTAAGTCTCTGAGCTCGGTGCACGTCGACGTCAAGAGTTCGGGACGGCGCGACATGTACGGCAACCCGGTGCGGGGATATGCCTTCATCCACACCGCCGTAGATGCACACTCACGGCAAGGGATCACGGCCCGAAAAAATGTGACCGACAACGGTTCCTGCTACCGATCACACGCATTCCGCGACGCGCTCGGCGAGGTCGAGCACCGTCACACTCGCCGACGAATGGGCCTACACCAGCGACGCCGAGCGCTGTCAGTAAACCTAGATCAGGTCCGCGTGGTTGCGCTGTTGCTAACGTTCGTTCATCGATTGAAGGTCGCATGGAGGGTGGCGTGGGCAATCCGAGCGGGCAGGCGCCCGACAAGCTGGGCCGACCACGCCACTTCGACGACGACACCGAACGGAGCATGGTGATGGACGCCGCGGTCCGCCTGATGGCCGACCAAGGCTATACGCGACTGTCGGTCGCCGCCATCTTGGCTGAGGCGCACCTGTCGACATCCAGTTTCTATCGCCACTTCCCATCCAAGGACGCGCTACTGACCGCCATCATCCGCCGAGATGGCGAATCGGCCCGGCGCGCGCTCCAACACGCCATAGCGAACGCATCTGGGCCCGTGGCCGCGCTGGAAGCGTGGCTCGACGGGCTGCTGGATCAGTTCTACGAACCGACGAAGGCCGCACGCACGGCGCTTTTCCTGACTCCGGAAATCCTGAATTCTTACCAAACAAACACCGAGTTGATGGCTGACATGCGCTGGCTCCTGTGCGAGCCCGTCATCAACGTGCTGCGCGCTGGGCACCGAGCCGGATTTATGTACTCCCCGAAACCCGAAGCCGATGCCGTGAGCATGTTCGCTCTGGTGAGCGCCGTGGCCACATCGCCGCACGCCTACCCGCGCAGCAAGAAGTCGGCACGCGCGCAGGCCGTCCGGTTCATTCGGCCGGCGCTACAAATCGCCTCCGAAACGACAACCAGTAGTGGTACCCGCAAACCCCGTTCACGCCAGCCGCGTTAGCAGCATGCACCCCGAGATGGGGCCGCCGCCGTTCGACACCACCGCCACCTCAGGTCCTCGCGGAACCTGCCGCGCACCAGCCTCTCCCCGCAGCTGCAGAACCGCTTCGTGAATGTAGCCGAATCCGTGCAATCGGCCGCCGGACAGCTGCCCGCCGTTGGTGTTCAGTGGCAATTCGCCGTCCAACGCGATACGAGTGCCGTTCTCGATGAACGGACCGCTTTCGCCGTGTCCGCAGAAACCCAGCGCCTCCAGCCATGACATCTTCAGCCAGCTGAATCCGTCGTACAACTCGGCGACGTCGACATCGGCGGGACGCAGGTCGGTGCGCGCCCACATGTGCTCGGCCGAAGTCCGAGCAGGCATCGTCGCCAGATCCTCCCATTGCTCCCACGAGGGCCGTCCACGCAGTGCGGTGCCGACCGCCTCGAACTGCGCAACCGGATGGCCGACGTGCGGTGCGTGTTCGGCCACCGACACCACCAGTGCGGTCGTGCCGTCGGTCAAGTCCAGGGAGGTGGTGTACGACGTCGTCGGGTGATTCTTCGTGGTGATGGTTCAGGCGGTCAGTGCCGCCGGGTGGCAATGTCAACTTGTAGTGGCCCCACTGTGACGGCCAGTTTCGGCCCCACTTCGCGGTGCGTTGGGGGTTGGCGTTTAGCCCCAGAAGATGCCTGAGGGGTTGTGGTCGATTTCGGTGAGCACATCGTGGATGTGCGGTGTGGGGTCGATCATGTCGTAGCGGTGAAATTTGAGGTGTCGGTCTCGCCAGTACAGGGTCCAGGTGTTGGTGGTGGCGGTGTAGCGCAGTCGTGCGATCGGGAAACTGGTCCAGTCCGGACCGTAGTCTGCGCGCCACGGCGCTCGTCGTTCGACGATGGTCAGGTGCCGGGCAGCGACGTCGCATTCGACGCGGACTTGGTGACGCGCATGTTCGGGCACTCTGGCCGCGCACCACTGTTGCACGCGTGCGACATCGAGTTCGGGTAGGGCCATCGGGTCACCACCGGGGCGAGTTGGTGGCGGCGGTCAAGGTGTCGTAAGCGGTGTCGAGTTGGCGTTGACGGCGGCGGTTGGGTTCATGATTGGACTCGGCAGCCACCGCATCGATCAGATCATCGAGTTCGTCGCCGGTCATCGTGAGGTGAAGCTCGCCACCGTGGGCGAACACCGCGAAAACCGCTCTCTGACAGTCGCTGTCGAGGAAGGGCAGGGTGCGCAGGATCGCTGCGGTGTCAGCGTCGATGGGAATGTCGCGCAGCGGTTGGGCTGCGGTCAGTTGCTGGCGACGCAGATCGTAGATTGATGCTGCCCAGTTGCTGATGGTGCCGTCGTCGCCACAGTGGCTGCATTGCCAGCCGATGGGTTGCTCAGCATCGCCGCGGACGACCGTGATGCGGCCCGGGCAGCGGCGGTTGGCGGGTCGGCGCCGACACGGCAGCGCGGTTTCCCACCGGGTGTGAGCGTCGCCGGCCGATGCTGCGGAAACGATGCTGCCCAGGTGCTCGGCGAGCGCACGGGCCGGCCCGGGGTCTCGGGGCCCACGTCGAGGAAGTGCTGCAGATCGGCGACCAACATGACCTGGTCACTGTATCGGCTGCAGGCAGCATCAGCGGCGTGTGAGTTACTGCGCGGTGCTGGTGCGGCGGGTGCGGGCATGGGCGAGTCGGTAGGAGGTGGTGCCGGTTTCGATGATCTGCCCGGCGAAGGTCAACCGGTCGACGATGGCCGCACACAGTCGCGGGTCGGTGAAGGTCTTGGTCCACGCGGAGAACGGCTCGTTGGACGCGATCGCCACCGAGGCGCGTTCCTCGCGCTCGGTGAGCACCTGGAACAGCAACTCCGCACCGCGGCGGTCCAATTGCAGATAGCCCAGCTCATCGATGAGCAGCAGATCCACCCGACCGTAGCGGGTGATCAACTTACTCAGGTGGGCCTCGTCGGCGGCCTCGACGAGTTCATTGACCAGCTTGCTGGCCAGGGTGTAGCGGACGCGGTAGCCGGCTTCGGCGGCGGTGGTTCCCAATCCGATCAGCAGGTGAGTTTTGCCGGTCCCGGAGTCGCCGATCAAGCACAAGGGTTCCCCGGCTTTGACCCAGGCGCAGGTGGCCAGGGTGCCGATGACTGCGGGGTTGATCGCGGGGTTGGCCTCAAAGCTGAACTCGTCGAGCCGCTTTGGCCGAGGGAACCCGGCGTCATGAATGCGGCGCTGCGCCCGGCGGCGATCCCGGTCCTCGCATTCGGCGATCATCAGCTCCGATAAGAACCCCAGATAGGACTGCTGTTCACGTTCGGCCGCGGCGGCGATCTCGGCGAAGCGGTCACGGATGGTGGGCAGCCGCAACATCCGGGCACCTTGTTCGATGGCCGCGACCGCGGCCTGATCGGTGACGGTGTGACGTGTCGTGTTGGTCATGAGCTCTGCTGACCCAGCAGAGTGTCATAGTGGGCCACCGACGGCAACGGCCGCTCGTCGGCGATCAGGCGGTGCCCAGCCAGCCGGAGCACCTGGGTGCCGTCACAGCCGGGTGCTGAACCGAGGCCGGCGCGCTGTTCGGCGGCCCGGCGGGCTTCCAGCGCCACCACATCGGCATTGACCGAGCCCACCGACAGCGCAGCGCTGATACCGGCCAGCACATCAGCGCGGTCGAGGTGACGGTGCAGCAACAGGACTTCAACCAGCACACGCGTTCCGCCAGCATCCCCATGAACCCGCCGGGCTGCAGTCCACCACGCGTCGTGTTCGGCGGTGAACAGTTTGGCCGCCCGCGCTTGAGCCAGTGCGGTGGCCCCCGGCAACGCGCCGGGTTTGCGGGCCAGGATCTCCAGATAGTGGTCCAAGTCCAGCACCTTGGTGCCTTTGCCGACTGCCCGGGGATGACGTGCCACCACCGTGGTGCGGTCATACACGGTGACATGCGACGCCGACAGTTTCACCCGCACCCGATGCCCGATGAACCGGGCCGGCACCGAATACTGATTGCAGCGCACCATGATCTGGGCGTACCGATCCACCCGCGGAGTCAGCGTCAACGCCGTCTCAAACGGCTGATCAGCAACAGGCTGCAGGAACTGCCGCTCGGTTTCCCAGTCCTGGCCAACACTGTTGGCGCGGTCGGCGATCCGACGACGATCGTCGGCGTCGTCAGCAGCGGCCAACAACGCGTTGAGCTCGTCGAGGAGTCCACCACCGGCATCGGCACGCAGTGATTGCGGCGGAACCGGCCACCTTCGCCTTCGACGCCGCCCTTTTCGTGGCTGCCGTCGTGACCGGGCTGGCAATACCACGCTTCAAAGCCGTAGTGCGAGCGGAACGCGATCCAGCGTTCATTCTCCTGACGGGACCGTCCGAACAACACCTGCTTGACCGCACTATTGAGATTGTCGTAACGGATCTTGTCAACCGGCACCCCGCCCAGGCGGTTGAACCCATGAACGTGGCCCTCCAGGAACGCTTCCTGGCCCTGGGTGGCGAACGCCCGATGCGCTGCTCGACCCGAGAACGACAACCGCATCGTAAACAGTGCGGTCTTGGTTTTCACCCCGGCCAGCACCACCCACAGATCGTGGAAGTCGACCTCGGCTTCAGCGCCCGGGCGGTAGGTCTGCGGCACAAATCCCGCCTCCAGCGCCCGGCCCGCCTCCGCAGCGATCTGCGGGCGACGTTTGCGGATGTGGTCGCGCACCGTCGAATACGACAACCCGGCAGCGTCATGCTCATCGACCAGCCGCGCCAACACCCGTCGCGCGGTATGGCGTTGCTTTGTCGGGGCATCCAGATCCGAACGCAGCATCTCATCGATGGCCGCCTTGAACGGCTCCAACCGCGGCGCCGCTCGCGGCCCGGTCTTGCGCGGCGGCGGCACCGCCGAATCCAACGCTTGGCGCACCGTGCGTCGATGCACCCGGTACTTATCTGCCAGCGCCCGGATCGACAAACCCTCAACCCGACGATCCCGGCGGATCGCTGCGAACTGCTCCACCCGTGTCCTCACCTTTCCAGCCACCAACCCTTCACCAGCGATCCGGGCCATCCGGAACCGCCTGTGATCACTGTCAGGTGGGGCCAATTCACGTCGTCCTAACCGACGCGGAGTGTCGTCAAGGTGGGGCTAACTCAGACCGTCACAACAGCACACCCGCGACCACACAGGTGGGGCCACTTTCAGCCGCCCACCCGGGGCCAAATCAGGCTGTCACAGCCAGCCGGGGTGTCCTCCTGTTCTGTTGGGGTGTCGTTGACGGCGCGTGATTTGCTGAGGACTTCCAGGCCGAGGTAGCGCCGGGATTCGGCCCATTCGTCGTGTTGTTCGGCCAGCACGGCTCCGACGAGGCGGATCAGGGCGTTGCGGTCGGGGAAGATGCCCACGACGTCGGTGCGTCGCCGGATTTCCTTGTTGAGTCGTTCCTTTAACCGGCCCTCGGGGTCGGATCAACTCTCGGTGGTCGATTGGTCAGCGGTCGAGGCGGTGCAGGTGGTCGGTCAACGCCTCGGCGACACGGTGGTGACGGGCGGCTTCGTCGAGCCAGCCACGGGCGCGGGCATCTGCTTCGAGAGTCTGGATGTCGGTGCGTTGCGCTTCGAGTGCGCCTCGGAACTCGGGGCCGGTGACGAAGTTGTCGCAGGTTTCGCAGATGTTGGCATAGGGGCAGGCGCCGGCACTGTGGTGGCGGGCGCAGTAGCCGTGGGCGACACGTGTTTTGAGCATCTCACTACCGAGCCAGCTGACCGCATCGGGGACGATGGGTTTGCCGACCGGAGTGAGAGTGAACTGTCGTCGCATCTTTCCCATGGCCTGGTCATAGGCATCGCGCAGCGTCGGTGAGGCCAAGGTGGCGTAACGCAAAGTCATCTGCGGGGTGACATGTCCGAGCAGTGCCATCAAGGCCTGCAGGCTCATGCCTGCGTTCGCGAGCTCGGTGGCCCATGTGTGGCGTAGCTGATGCGGGGTTACCACCAGCGGTGCGCCGCCGGTCCCGCGCAGCCCGCAGGACTCGATGGCGGCGAGCAGGCCATTGCGTAACCGCGTCTGTCCGAGACGGCGGCCGTGCGCAACGAACAGGAAATCGGTAGGCGCTCCGGTACGGGGATGCGGCAGTGGGCGGCAAACACCACGTCTGCTGGTCCACTGGTCCAATGCGGCAATGGTGTTGGCCGAGAGCGGAACCATGCGTTCGGTGGCGAGCTTGCCCAACGGAACTTTCAACCAGGTGCCGGCGGGTCCGTAGTCGACGACGCTGCCGAGTTCGAGGTCGAGCAGCTACACGATCCGCAGCCCTGCCCCGCGAAGCACTGTCAGCCCGACGCGGGCGAACGTATCCTCCAGCTGGGCAACCGCGTTCATCACCGCGGCGTCGATATCAGGTGGTAGGGCCTGCGGCAGGGGTTGATCGAGTTTCGGGATATCGACGGCGAAGACCAGACGACGCGGCGGTGCCTGCTCCCAGCCCCATTCGGTGATGTCGTCGAGTAGGTTGCGCACGCTCAGTACCGTCGATTGGATCACGGCCTTGGAGATGGTGCGTCCGGCGCCGGCGGCGGCGCGTTGTCCACGCCAGGTGCGGGCGCGATTCCAGACCAGGAAACCCTCGATGTGACTGCGATCCAGATCCCCGAACGAGGTGAGCTCGGGATGAGTGGTGGTGAGATAGTCCGCGAACGGCAGCAAATCGTTGATCAACGATTCGACGGATTTCGGACGCAGCACCGATGCCCGGACGGTGACATAACGCAGCAGCGTCTCCCGGATCAGGTCAGTCATCGCCACGTCGGCGAAGCGTTGGGCGTAGCTGCGGGCCCAACGCCGCCGCCGTGGTGGTGTATCGACGATGCGAGCCTGAAAAAGCATCTGCCGCAACCCGGCTATCCGGTTGCGGTAGGCGCGCCTCGACGATGCCGGAATCGATTGTGTGGCAGCCAGCGCGGTGTCGAACTTGTCGACCGTGCCGTTGTCGACATCGTCGACGAGTCCGCCGTGCCAGGCGAGCAGCACCGCCAGACATTCACCCAAGACCGTCTCGATCCACTGTGGTGTCCAGCCCAAGGCCAGCCCGGCGGTGCGCACGGCGGCGAATCCGCCCGGGTCACGGTCCTCGACGGCTCGTCCCAGACCAGTGAGGTTCTTGACGGCCGCGAGTTCGAGGTCGAGGCGCAACTCGCCCCGGCCAATGACATGACACAGCAGTGGCCAGGCCCCGTTGTTGCGCAGATCGGCCAACCGCTCGACCGCCGGTCTGGTCATCCAGTCCCGCAGATCCGGGTGCTCGGTCAGGAAGGTGCTCGCGCCGCGGGTGCGGCCACGCACCGACCTGCTACTGAGACCAAGGCTGGCAACGTGTTCGAGATAGTCGTCCAGCACCGCATCCGGGTCAGCCAGCAGGTCCATCGATGCGAGCGTCTGGGTGGTCATCGTCGTGTCCCGGCAAGGCTGGCGCGAGCCGCACCGTATTCGGCGGCGAGTTGCTCGACCGACAGGTGCACATATCCGGCGGTGGTTTCCGGGGACACGTGGCCCATCAACTCCCGCAGCGCCATCAGATCGATTCCAGCAGAGGCGAGTTCGGTGCCGTAGGTATGGCGCAGCCGGTGTGGACGTACCCTCGTCGCACCAGACAGGTCTCGGTGCCGCCGAAACAGTGACCGCAGTCCGGCCTCGGTGACCGGGGCCCCCGCGGAGGGTCCGCGCAGCACCACGAAACACTCCTCGGTCGTCAACCCTGGTGGGCGTTCGAGGCGCAGATAGGCCGACAGTTCGGTGAAGAATGCTGCATCGACCGGTACCACCCGCTCCTTCGAGCCTTTACCAAGCACCCGCACCCGCCGTCGACCGAAGTCGATGTCGGCCAACCGCAAGGACCGCACCTCGGCGCTGCGCAGGCCCCCAAAGAGCATCGCCCACACCATCGCCCGATCCCGGTGGGTTCGCAACGACGCCACGAACCGCTCGACTGCATTGGCATCGAGAGACTCGGGCAGTAACCGCGGTTGCCGCACCAGCCGGCCTCCGGCCCGAGGCCGACCCGGGCCCAGATGCCCGAGCAGTCCCCGCGCCACCGGTCTCAGCCCCTGCCCGCGCCGCGGTGAGGGCACCGGGTTCTCGGAGCGCGTCCCGGTCATCACCAGGTACTCGAAGAACGCCCGCACCGCCGAGACCCGCCGGTTGACCGTCGATGCCGCCGCGCTCCCGCCATTCCTTCTCGCCGGGCTGCGCCGGTGGTCACGGCGCACATCCTGCCAGTCGATCCACTCGAACACCTCCACCGGCGTCACCGCCGCCACCGCGAGATCACGGTCCAGCAGGAACCGAGCCAGATTGAGCACATCGAACGCATACGCCCGCACCGTCGCCGCACTGAACCCGCGTCCGGCCAGATGCACCAGGAATGCGTTTGCCGCTGCGCACCCCTCCCACGGGCCATCGATCACATAGCCGTCACTGCTGGTGCGCACCCGAACAGTCATCGCCTACCCCTCTCGGCCCCGCCAGCATGCGCCACACATGACCCGCGGCCTCGAACCTCACGCCGCATCCACAGTCGTGTCGTGGGAGGGCCGGTTAACCGATCGCGGGTTGTTGGACCAGATCTGGCGCCAGATCTGCTTGGGGAACGCGGTGAACGCCAGCAGATCCGGCCGTGCTGCTTCGAGGTGGTCGGCGACCTTGGGTAGTTTGTCGGTGAGCGCCTCGATGATCCGATCATATTGGGCAGCAACCGATTCGGCATCAGGCTGGTCGAACACAGAGTGCAGCAGGGTGCGCACCCAGGGCCACGAACTCTTGGGAGTGACCGACATCAGATTGGTCGTGTAGTGGGTTCTGCAGCGCTGCCACGTTGCTCCGGGCAGGGTGGCGCCGATCGCGGCGACAAGCCCGGCGTGCGCGTCACTGGTAACCAGTTTGACCCCAGACAGTCCGCGGGCGGTCAGCGAGCGCCAAAAGGTCAGCCAGCCGGCGCCGTCCTCGGCGGTGGTGACGTCGATGCCGAGGATCTCGCGGTAGCCCTCGGCGTTGACCCCGACGGCGATCAGGGCGTGCACGTTGACCACCCGCCCGCCCTCGCGGACTTTGAGCACCAGGGCGTCGGCGGCGACGAACGTGTAGGGGCCGGCGTCCAGTGGCCTGGTGCGGAAGGCTTCCACGGCGGTGTCGAGTTCCTTGGCCATCACCGACACCTGCGACTTCGACAACGAGGTAATGCCGAGCGTTTCGACGAGCTTGTCCATCCGCCGGGTGGACACCCCGAGTAGGTAGCAGGTGGCGACCACGGTGGTCAGGGCCCGCTCGGCGCGTTTGCGGCGTTCCAGCAGCCACTCCGGGAAGTAGGAGCCGTGTCGCAGTTTGGGGATCGCCAGGTCCAATGTGCCTGCTCGAGTGTCGAAGTCGCGGTGTCGATACCCGTTGCGGGAGTTGGTGCGCTCGGCGCTGCGCTGGCCGTATCCAGCGCCGCACAAGGCGTCAGCTTCGGCGCCCATCAACGTGTGGATGAACGTGGCGAGCAGCTCGCGTAACACGTCGGGATGGCAGGTGGTGAGTCGTTCGGCCAGCACGGCAGGCAGGTCGATATTGTGGGCAGTGGTCATCGCGTTGATTCCTAAGCTCCGAGTGACTTTGGTCGGTCTCTCGAAGAATCACGCGATGACCTTCAATCACTCGGCTACGACACGCCGGTACCGCTGATCAGGTCCCGACTCGTACACCACCTTGGTGGACGCAACCGAGCCGTCCACGGGAACATCGCAGTCGTACAGGCGGAACGGCGTGGTCACCACCTTCGACGCGAGATAGTCCTCGAGGGTCAGCGGCGCGCGAAAGACTGCTGCCGGGTTGAGCGCAGCATTGCGACGTGCATTCAGAGCAATCTGGGCCATGTGCTTTTCGGTCGTTCCGTACTCGTGAAAGTGTCGCTGGGCGTAGAGCGCCAACCAGTTCGCCGCTGAGTAGGCGCGGAATGGAAGCAACCACTGCTGGAAGCCATCGACTTCGCTGCGTCCAACTCCGATGCCGGGACGCCGCCCCGCGCCCTGTGCCGTCGACTCCGTGACAGTTCGGTACACCAGAACATGTCGCGCCAACCCCATCGATACGGCCATCACCGCGTTGACCACCGCCTGCAACTGGCCAGGACCCTCCGCGCTACCGCTGTGCCAGGCCAGCGACAATCGCAACCCGTCCTGCACTTCCGGTGAGCCGGGACCGGAGAACCCGGGATGACCGGTAACCGCACCCGGATATGTCGCCAGACCGTCGATGTCGGCAACGGTGAGCCCTGCATCGGCGATGGCCGCAAGCGCGGCGTCGATAGTGAGATCCAGACCGTCGCGGCCGAGTCGACGTCCCACCTGCGACTGACCAATGCCGGAAATGACGGCCCGGCGTTCGGCAGCAGTCATGATGCCACTGGCCGGAACAGCGGAAGATACACCGGATCGTGGTTTTCGAACACCACCTCGACGGCCATCCCGATCCGTACGTCTTCCGGAGCGACATCAACGAGGTTGGTGGCCAAGCGAAGTCCTTGCTGCTCGTCGATCTCGACTACCGCGATGATGTACGCGTCGCCGTTGCCGTCCCAGGGCTGATGGTTCACCGTGAAGGAATAGACCGTGCCGCAACCAGAAACGGCCTGCGGTGCGCCACCACGACCGCCGCAGCGTGGACAGTACGAGGTCGGGGGATGAATGAAATACGAGCACGCCTCACAGCGCAGGAAACGCAATCGGCCATCGGCGCCTGAAGTCCAGAAGAACCCACTGGGCCCTTGTGTCGTGGGAAGTACACGGCCAGCTGAGGTGGTCATCGTGCTCCATCCATTTCGGCGCGCTTGCGCAATGAACGCTACGTACTATACAAATAGCATTTGATAAGTCCCCCGCTTTGGCGCAAGTTCGGCGAGACCTACCAGCTCGGCGGTACTTAAATGACGGGGGGATCCATGACCCAGGAATCAACGGCTTCTGGCCTCAACCTGTTGGCAGCCCCCGAATTGACCAGGCACCCCCAGCCCACCTACAAGATGATGCGCGACTTTTCACCGGTCATGCGCATCGACGGTATCGGCGTGCTCGTCAGCACCTGGGAGCTCGTCGATGAGGTCTTGCACAACCCCCAGCTGTTCTCCTCGGCATTGACCTCGGGCGTCCTGAAGAACGAACGCCCGCTCATACCACTGCAGGTGGACCCGCCGGCGCATGGGAAGTTCCGCAAGATCTTGGACCCGTTGTTCGCCCCCAAACAGATGAAGGCGCTCGAGACGTCCATCGCAGCGCTGGTCAACCGGCTGATCGACGGGTTCGTCGACAGAGACGAGATCGACTTCGCCAAACAGTTCTCGGTGCCGTTCCCCACCCAGGTGTTTCTGACGATGTTGGGCCTGCCGCTTGACGAGACGCCCAGCCTGTTGGCGATGAAGGACGGGATCATCCGTCCGCACGAAATCACCGGCAAGCCGCTCGGGCACCCCGACACCGACGCTCACCAAGCCGCGACCGCGCAATCAATCTACGGCTATTTCACAATCACCATGCAGGAGCGCAAGCAGCAGCGCCGTGACGACCTGTTGAGCTGGTTCCTCGAGGCGGAGATCGACGGTGACCGCCTCAGCGACGAGAACATACTTGATATCTGCTTCCTGTTCCTCATTGCCGGCCTCGACACCGTATCGGCTTCGCTGGACTGCTTTTTCAGCTACCTGGCACAACATCCCGACGCTCGCCGAGCCATCGCTGACGACGAATCGAACATCCCGTTCCTCGTTTAGGAACTCCTCAGGTACGAAACACCGGTAATGGCCGTGGCGCGCGAAGCCACGCAGGATACCGAGTTGGGCGGATGCCCCATTCACGCCGGCGAACAAGTCCTGGCCATGCTTGGTTCGGCGAATACTGACGAAAACAACACGCCTGAACCAGAAGTCGTACGATTGGACCGTAGGGTAAACCGCCACTTGGGCTTTGGTGGCGGAGTGCACCGGTGCCTGGGTTCGCACCTTGCTCGCGTCGAACTTCGCACCGCTTTGCGGCTGTGGCATCAGCGCCTGCCCGACTACGAGATCAAGCCGGGTGTCGAACTCGACTTCACGCCCGGCGTTCGCGCTGTGTCGACGTTCCCGCTGGTGCTACACCACGGATGAGCATGTCGAGCGAATACCGAACCAGCACAGCGTCGTTCACCCCCGGCTTTCAGGCGAGCAGATGATTGACGAGCGGCGAGACGGCTTCGTCACGTGGCTGACGTTGGACCGCCCCGAGCGTTTGAACGCCTTCACTGTCGACGGCTACCGAGAACTGCGCATCGCGCTGCAACGTCTGGCCGTCGTTCTCAGCGGGTGCCGACCGATCCCTGCTCGACGGAGATTCGTCCGCGCTCGACCGGCAGAGGGCCGGCGAGGAATTCAGTCTTTTTCTGCAAGCACTCGCCGGCTTCGCGAAGCCACTGTTTGCCGCCGTGAACGGTCTGTTGCCCGTCGCTGTGGATGAGGATATGGGCATCATCGAGTTTGGTGACGAGTGGCCGATGGGAACGGCCCCGCTCGGTGTGGTGAGCGGGGCCGTGGTCGTCGTCGTGACGGGGTCGTCGTCGTGGTGACGTGGTGTTCGTCGCGGTGAAGCGACTTGGGTTCAGTCGGTTGCTGTTTCGCTGATGGCGATGCGTGCGGCTTTCTCTCCGACGATGGAGTGACCGGCGGCGAACGCGGCGGTCAGGGCGTGCAGGGCGAGGTTGTTGACCGCGCGGGGGTGCCCGCGCGAGGCATTGTGGATCAAGGTGATCGCGTCGTCGGCGAATAGGTACGTCGGAGCGGCCGGCGATTTTGGTGTGGTGGTTGATGTAGTCGGCGGTGTCGTCTGGTGTCATGCCGGGCAGGGTGTAGCGCACTGCGATGCGCTGGTCCAGGGCGGCCAGGACTCCGAGACGTAGCCGGTGGCGCAGGGTGGGTTGGCCGACGAGTACGACGGCGAATGGGGATCCGGAGTCCATGTCGTGGTTGGTCAGCAGCCGGATCGCTTCTAGTTGATGGTTGTCGAGCAGGTGGGCTTCATCGACGACCAGCACGGGGCTGCGGCCGCGTTCGGCGTGTTCGGCGGCCAGAGCGTCGGCGGCCTGGGGTGCCAGTCGGGCGGTGTGAAAGACCGGGGTGTGTCCGAGGGCAGCCACGATGTGGGTGAGCATGCCGCGCACGCCGATGGTGGGGTTGGCCAGGTAGATGATGACGTGTCGCGCCGGATCCAAGGAGGTGGCTGCGGCGCGGATGGCCACGGTTTTGCCGGCACCGACTTCGCCGGTGATGACTCCGATGGCGCATTGGTCCACACACCAGGAGATCCGGGCGATCGCTTCGCTGTGTCCGGGATAGCGGTGCAGCATCGAGGGGGCGAGGTCGCGTCCGAACGGCATCCGGGAGAATCCCCAGTGTGATTGCAGTCGTTGAATACTCACGCCGAGGCCTCACCTTCATGGTCAGAGTTCTCGGCACCGAGGTCGGTCAACGCGAGCTGTCCGAGGACCTGGTCGTTGACCACAATGTCGTCGGTGGCTGTGACCTCGGTGCCGTAGAGGGCGTGGTAGCCGATGCGTTCATCGTCACGCAGTTGGGCGTGGTGGGCGGCGGCGGTCAATGCCAGGTAGTCGATCCCGGTCGCCGCCGGCGCAGGCGCTGGGCCAGCGGCCTCGGGTCGGGCTTTCGGGTGAGCGTGGCGGGTGATGGTGTGCGGCGCCGCGGCGCCGAAGCTTTGATCGCGGTAGCGGACCTCGATGGTGTGCAGGTCGAACGGGGAGAACACCAGCTCCACGCGGCGCCCGGCCAGGGCGGGGTCGACTCGGTAGGTGTTGGAGTGCAGCGACACGGTGGCGGTCTTGGTCACCACGCGAAACTCCGACCACAAGAACGCTTCGGTCAGATCCGCGGCGGTCGGCAATGCCGGTGACCCGCCGAGCCGGTCGAAGCCGGCTTCCCACCGTGCCAGTGGTGCCTGTTCGGTCTCGGAATGAGTCCGTCGGTGGTATTCGGTTTCGACCCAGGCCATGAACAGCCGGTTGAGTTCCAACAACGCCGCGGTGTGGGCGACCCCGGCCGCTGTGAGGTCCTCGCTGCTGGTGTCGGTGACCTCGACGAGGAACTGTTCGCGCACGGTGCGGAAGAACCGTTCGATCTTGCCTCGGCCTTGCGGGCGCCCGGGCGCGGAGTGCACCAGCCGGATCCCGAGTTTCGCGCACGCCCGCAGCAGCCAGGCATCGACGAACGCCGAGCCGTTGTCGACATAGATTCCGGCGGGCACTCCGCGGGCGGCCAGCGCGGGTTTGAGCGCGGCGGCCAGGCGCACGGTGTCTTCGGCGAATCCGAACCGGTGCCCGACGACCAGCCGGGAATGGTCGTCGAGGAAGGCGAACAGGTAGGTTTTGCGGTCCCCGACCCGCGGGCCATGCAAAGCGTCGCCGACCCACAGTTCGTTGGGGTCAGCGGCTTCGAACCGGCCGAACACCTCCGTGCTCTGACCTGCGGCCGGGCCCATCAGCTCGCACCGATGGAAGTGGCGCAGCAGGGTCGATTCCGAGGGCGCCCACCCGGTCGCGGTGCGCAGGATGCGAGCCACCTGCGCGGCGGTGCGGGCCGGGTTCTCCCGCTTGAGCGAGGCGGCCAACTCCAGCACCCCGACATCGGTGCGGGTGGCTAGCCGGCGCGGCTCAGGCACCAGCGCTTCGAACCCGCCACCGCGGTAACGCCGGATCCAGCGATCCAGCGTCGCGCGGGCGATCTGGACCTGGGAACCGAACGGATCGATATGGCGGCGTTCGGCGATCTCACGGACCACCCGGCCGCGCTGGCGGGTGGAGAGCCCCTCTTCCAGCGCGGGGCAGATCACCTGATAGCGGAACAACCCGATCGCATTGGCCCGTTCCCGACGCTTGTGGTCCTCCAACGACACCGCAGTGCCCTCCTCGCAGTCGATGGCCCCACCCGAAACCGGTGCCGGACAGGCGCCCTGGCGAGGATCACCGATCACCTGACAGCGCGTCAGGGGCAACTGGTGTTGTGTGGCACCGCCGATGACATCGGCGGCCACCCGGGCGCCAACAACCGGCCGCCGCTGACGGCCACCATCACCAGCGCCGGCGTCACCACGCCCAGCAACCCGGCCGACCCGAACCGCTGCCCGATCGCCGACGCGGCGACCAAGACCGCCGCCTCGACGTCACGCCAACCACAGCCGAGTCCGTCGGGGATCGTCACATCGATCCCCGTACGCACCGCCACCGTGACAAACCACGCCCGCATCGACTCCAGACGCTGCCCAGCCCGCCGCAGCCAGCCCCGCACCGTTGACGGCGGTACCTGCAACCGGGCAGCGATCCCGCGATGCCCTACCCCTTCAGCCCGCGCCGACAGCGCCATCCAAATCCGCTCGGCTGCATATGCTCTGCGCAACAGCATGGTGACCGGCAACAACACATGAGTGACCAGACAAGAGCGGCACCGGGCCCGGCGCGGCCGCACCGGATCATCGAGCCCCTCGACGTGGCGGGCGCGGGCATACCCCCAGCCGCCGAGCACACCGTCCAGGCAAGCCGGACAGGCGATCGCCCCACCAGCCAGCCGGGACTCGACGCGGTGCGTTTCGTCAAGTGATTTGGCCCCACCGTCGTCATGAATTTTGGCCCCAGCTTGGGTCAGTCGGCGCGTTTGGCTCGGGTGGCGGTTTTGCTGGTGCGTAGTCGGTAGGACTTGGTGCCGGTTTCGAGGATGTGGGCGTTGAAGGTGACGCGGTCGACGATGGCAGCAACGAGGCGGGGGTCGGGGAAGACGGTGCCCCACTCGCTGAACGGCAGGTTGGTGGCAATCGCCACGGACGCGCGTTCTTCGCGTTCGGTGATGATCTGGAACAGCAGTTCTGCTCCGCGAGGGTCGATTTGGACGTATCCGAGTTCATCGAGACAGAGCAGATCCAGGCGTCCGTAGCGGGCAACGACCCGGGACAGGATGCGCTCGTCGGCGGCTTCGACGAGTTCGTTGACCAGTTGCGCGGTGGTGACGTATCGGACTCGACGGCCCTGCTCGCAGGCCGCCAGCCCCAGCCCGATGAGCAGATGCGATTTGCCGGTTCCGGAGTCCCCGAGCAGCACAACCGGCTCGCCGGCATCCATGTAATGCCCGGCGGCCAGCTGCCCCAGCAGCGCCGGGGTGATGCCGGGTACGGCGTCAATGTTGAACTCCGCCAACCGTTTCAGCCGCGGGAACTTGGCGTCGTTGATGCGCCGGGCGCGGCGCCGTTCAGTGCGGTCGTCGACTTCGGCGGCCAGCACCTCGGCGAGGTAGCGCAGATGGGTGTGGCGTTCCCGGTCGGCGATCTCGGCCAGGCGGGCGGCTTCGGTGCGCACCGTGGGCAGGTGCAGTTCGCGTGCCGCGGCGCCGATGGAGGCTTGCGCGGCGGCATCAGCGGTCGCCGGCTTGGTGGTGGCGGTGGTGGTCATGAGTCACTTCCGGTCAGCAGGTCGTCGTAGTCGGTCAGCGAGGGTGCGGGCCGGTCGTAGCGGGCCAGGGCACCGATCGCAGCGATCGGCGCCTGCGGGGTGGTGTCGCGGCGGGCTTCGATGATCACCGCCTCGGGATCCAGGCATCCGGAGGTGACCGCGCGGTCCATCGCGGTGATCAGCGCGGCCGTCGGCAGGCTGCGGTGCGCCAGCAGCACGGTGATCAGAGCGCGGGTGCCCTTGGCGTCGCCGCGGGCGGTGCGGGCGGCATCCCAGTACCGCTGATGGCTGGTGGTGAACACGCCGCGGGCCTTGGCCTGGGCCAGGGCGGTCGCCCCGGGCAGCGCCCCAGGTTTGGTGGCCAGGACCTCCAGGTAGTGGTCCAGGGCGAGGACTTCGACGTAGCGTCCGGCGGCACGTTCGTGGCGGGCCACCAACCGGGGACCGTCATAGATCTCGACGCTGCGGGCGGCCAGACGCACCGGTAGACGCCGCCCGGCGTAGCGGGCCGGCACGGAGTAGAAGCATTGCCGCACAGACACTCTGGCCCGATTATCAACCCGCGCGTGCAGCAGCCTCGCGCAGTCGAACCCCTCAGCCGGCAGCCCCATCAACGCAGCGGCCTCGGCGGCGAACGCCGCCCCGACAGTGATCGGGCGCCCGGTAATCACCCGGTCGTCGTCGAGGACGTCGGCAGCGGCGATCACCTCGTTGAGCTCGGCCAGGGAGGCGACCGTGGGGACCGGGACGAGGTGGCGTCGCCGGAACCGGCCGATCTCACCTTCCACACCGCCCTTCTCATGCGCTCCCTCGACGCCTGGGCGGCAGAAGAACGAGTCGAACCCGTAGTGACTGCGCAGCGCGGTGAACCGTTCAGACTCGGTACGGTCGCGACCTTTGAGGACCCGGATCACCGCCGGTTTGAGGTTGTCATACCGGATCCGGGCCGGCACCCCACCGAAGTACTCGAACGCCAGGACGTGGCCCTCCAGGAACGCCTCCTGGGCCTGGGTGGCGAACGCGACGTGAAATGCTTTGCCCGAGTGGGACAGTCGCATCACGAACATCCAGCACTTCACCACCAGACCGGCGATCGTGGCGTAGAACTCACCGAAATCGACCTCCGCCTCGGCACCGGCCTCATGGGCCTGCGGGACCGACACCTCCTGCTGGTCCAGGCCCAACTCGACCCGCCGACGCGCGACATACCGCGACACCGTCACCTCCGCACACGTAGCCCCATGCTCGGCGACCAGACGCTGCCAGATCCGCCGAGCGGTGTGGCGTTGCTTGCGCGGAGCCTGCTTGTCGGCGATCAGCCAGGCGTCGATCACCGACACCCACTCATCGATCGCCGGCCGGGGCCGCGCCGGATAGGCCTTGCGCGGCGGGGGCACCGCATCAGCGAGTGCCTGGCGCACCGTCCGCCGATGGGTGCCATGGCGATCTGCTAACTCACGGATCGACAAGCCCTCGCGCCGCCGGTCCTTCCTGATCTTCTCGAACAGCTCCACGCGTGACCGCATCCTGACCGACCTCCCTGACGACCGCCAGGGACGACGGTGCGACAGGAAAGATCTGAACGAGGGTGGGGCCAAAATTCGTGACGACACACCGCCCCACCCGGCCGGAAACGCTCACCCACCCACCGGGGCCAAAATTGGTGACGAACACCGACCAAAGTGGGGCCAAGTCAGGTGACCACACTCAACGCGGACAGAATCGACCTCTACCGTCACCATCAGTGCCTCCGAGCACTACAGCGCGGCACCTCGCAAGCCCGCCAAGACTTCAGCGAGGTGCCGCGCACCCATCAGTTCCTCGTCACACTGACGGTGCACACGAACAAGATCAATTCGACAACGGCGGCACAGGCCACATCAGCACGCTCAATGACGTCCACATACCCCGTGATCGTCATCCCGAGAGACGGTCAACAACGGTCTTGCGGTCGGCATCGGCGCCACCATGCTGTTGTACTGCGACGTGGTGTTGATGGCAGAAGGCGCTCGCGTGCGGTTGCCATTCACCGCGCTCGGCATTGTGCCGGAAGCCGGCAGCTCCGTTCTCCTGCCCGCACGCGTCCGCTGGGCCGACGCCATGTGGGCGATGCTCTCAAGCGACTGGATCGACGCCACGGCGGCACACCAGATGGGGCTCGCCACGCGGCTCGTGCCGGACGGCGCCCTTGTCGAGCAGGCAGCGGCCGCGGCGGCGACGGTCGCCGCCCACGACCCCCTGTCGGTCGCCGCGACAAAACGTCTTATGACGAGCAGTCGGCAGGAGCTTGCGCGCGAGGCGATCGCGCGCGAACTCGCAGAGATGGCGACTTTGACAAGCCGAACCGACAAGCGAAGCTGACAAGCAGAAGGTGCGGGTGAAGGCCGCCCACCGGCGCTGCGTCTGCAGGTGGAACCGGGGTCAAAAAGGCGGTCCCCGTAAGGGAACCGCCTCTGACCTGCGTCGGGCTGACAGGATTTGAACCTGCGACCACTTGACCCCCAGTGCATCGGACTTTGTGCACCTGTGTTCGATCACGTCCAGTTAGTGCAGGTCAGACCCTGGCAAAGGTCCAGCCTGTACAGGTGCAACAAGGGCTGTCCGTGCGCGTCTTGGCAAGCTCGTGGCAAGTTGGCGAACGGGTGTTCGGCTGGCAGAACTACGCCGTCACGGGCTGCGCACGCCGTGTGCCGCCGGCCCGGATCGCGGCGAGCTGGGAGCTGCCCGGCCCTCCCCCATCGGTGACGCCGAGGGCGGCGAGCACGTCGCCGTGCCCGACTTCCTGGCCGCGCATCATCTTCGCGGCCAGCGTGCCAATGCTGCGCCAGCACCTCCTCACGACGGGCAGCGCGGCCCAGAGCTGTTCGTCTGCCGTCGAGTAGCTGTGCAGCCCGGCCAGGCGCAGTTCTTCGCGGTCGCCAGCGCCAAGGTGGGCGTCGATCTGGTGCAGCGTCACTCGGTCGCTGTGGTGAAAGATCGCCGCGGCTGCCGGCCCTGCGGCGGCGACCAGGGCACGGCGGTAGCGGGTGTGGTCGTGAGCGAAACTCTCCGCGGTGAAGTCGCACGAACCGTCCGTGCCGCCCTCGGTGAGGGTCGCCCGTTCGACGGTGCCGCCGTTGAGGACACCGACGACGGCGTGCGCGGCTTCGTGGACGCACAGCCCTAAGCCTCGATCCACCGATCAGCTGTTTGCGTGGTGATGAGTTCGATTGTGCGGCTTGATTCTGGTGTGTGCAGTGGTGTGCGTACCAGGGATCGCCCGGCCTCGCTGTCGGGTTGTTCCTGTTGGTCTTTCGCGTCGCGGGATGGGTTGAGAGGACCTGGTTAGGCGATGATGGGCCGATTTTGGTGAGACAGGCTGCCGAACAGGGTGTTCCAGGCATGTTCCCAGGGCCAGTCTCGTGGTAGGTGCAGGGTCAGCCGGCGGGCTGAGGACGCGATACGGGCTGGGACGCTGATCAGCGTTCGGCGGATGGTAGCGGTGCGGGCTTTGGCCAACGGTCCCCTGGTAAGGGTCGCGGCGGCGCGGGTGAGGTTGAACGCCATGGTGGCCATGACCAGCCAGGCGGCGTTGGCGGTGAATTTCCCTGAGGGCAGGTGAGCCAGGGCGGAGTTCTTCAGGTCGGCATGAACCTGTTCGATGATGGCGTGGCCGCGGTGGGTCTTGTCGGCGGTGACGGTGTCCAGATCAGTGGTGGTGAAGAACGCGTGGAAGCGCCAGGTGTCGAACAAGGTCTGCTGCCCGTCACTGCCGGTGGTGTTGAGGTCGGGGATGCGGCGCACCACCAACCGGCCGGGCACCTGCTGGCTGGCTTTCTTGGAACTGAACGCGGTGAATCCGATCTCGGCGACCTCGGCGCGGGAGATCCATCGCTTGGTGGGTTCGTCGTATATGGCGTCGGTGTACTCGATCGGTGTCCACGCGTCGTCGGGGATCTGGGCGATCGCGGTTTTGACTTTGGTGTCCATCCGCACCGTGATCGATACCTCAGCGCCGCCGCGCAGTGCTGCAGCGACGGTGGGATGGCCGTAGAAGGCTGAATCGGCTCGCAGCAGCGGCTTGCCGGTGGCTTCGGGGCTGCGCAGACGGTTCACGGTGGCCAGGGTGTCGGCGATGATCCGCTTGGCTCCCCGTGGTGAGCCGCACGATCCTTTGCGCAGACGGGCACCGGTGATCACCGGCGCACCGGCGGTAGTGGTGAGCGTGGCGATCAACGCGTTGAGCCCGCGGACCCGGGTGTAGCCGTATCCGGATCCTTGTTTGGCATAGCCGTGGACTTCGATGATGGTGTCGTCCAGATCGACCAGGATCGGGCCGTCGATCCCGGCCAGCAGCGGGGTGCGGGCATGCAGGCCCGCCAGGAACCGGGAGGCCACCGCGTCGAGTTGGCGGACATGCCCGAAGGTGAATGCGCGCAGGAACGACCCCAAGGTCGAGGGTGCATACGGGCGGTCGAACACGGTGCCCATCGCCCCGTGCCGCAATAAGGCCATGTCATCGATGCTGTCGGCTCCGGCCACCATGCCTGCGACCAGGCAGGCGACTTTCGCGCCACTGTTGGAGCCCTTGTCGGTCGGGACGCTGAGATGCTCATCCGCCAGTGCGGCCAGGCCGCACTGGCCGGCCAAGGCGGCCATCGGGACCAGCCCGGCGCACGACACCAGATTCGGGTCATCGAAGACTGCTGAGGCTACGGGCCGGGTGTGAGATAGTTGCATCTACGAGATGCCCTTCGTTGTGGCCGAATGTGATCTTAGAGAAATCTCATTCTTTCACCACGACAGGGCATTTCGGCGTTACAACCCACTCCGCGCCGCTACCTAATCGGTGTATCCAGGCTAAGCCTCAATCCGTGGATCGGCCTTCCTGATGGTGGCCGGGGGTAATTTCGGTGGCTGGGTTTGGTGCGGGCAGGTGGGATCCGCTGGTCTGCCCAGCTTTTCCTGTGCGCTCCGGTAGGGGCCTGTTCGGCCGGGTGGTCAGGGTGTTGCCGGTTGTGGTGGGCTGTAGCCGATGGTGTTGCGCCACAGGGTGAGCCAGTGCTGTGCCCAGGGCCAGTGGCTGGGTAGATGCAGAACGGGGCGGCGTTGGGGTCGGACCAGTCTGGCGGGAATGGTGATGATCTTGCGGCGCAGGGTGGCTCCCCGGGCCACTGCGTGGGCGCCGCCGGCGAGCACGCCAGCGGCACGCAGCAGGTTGTGGGCGATCGCAGCGCACAGGATCCACGCCGAGTTCGCGCCGAATCGTCCCGAGGGCATGTGCGCCAGGGGTCCGTCGATCAGATCGGCGAACACGGTCTCGATGATCGCGTGGCGGCGGTGGGTGATGTCGGCCGCGGCGGTGGGTTCGTCGGTGTCGGTGAAGAACGGGTGATACCGCCACACCGGAAACAGCGCATCGGGGAAGCGGGCGTCTTTGACCCGTCGCACGATCAACCGTGCGGTGATCGGGCTGTCGGTGGAGGTAAAGGCGGTGTGGGTGATCTCGGCGACTTCGGCATCGGAGATCCATGCTCCGGTGTCGGGATCACGAATCGCGCCGGGATATTGCACGGGAATCCAGGCGTGCTCGTCGATGGATGCGATGGCCGCCGTGACAGCGCGAGTTTTGGTCAGCACCAACGAGAACTGAGCACCGGCGCGGCGGCAGGCGGCGGTCACGGTGCTGTTGCCGTAGGCCGAGTCGCCGCGTACCAGGATCGGGCCGGTGACCCCGGCGGCGCGGGCGGTGGCGATGGCTTGGGCGACCATCCGGGCTGCGCCCTTGCCGGAGTTGGTTTTGCCGGCTCGCAGCCGGGCGCCGGCGATCACCGGCGCGCCGGTGGGGGTGCTGATTGTGGTGATCAACGGTGACAGGCCTTTGCGCAGGATCTGTTTGCCCGCGATTTTGGTGTGTCCGTAGGAGGCGCCCTGTTTGGCGTGTCCGTAGACCGGACGTAGCAGTGAGTCGATGTCGATGAACGCTCGGTCGTCGGCGCCGGGAAGCAGATCGGCCCGTGTGCAGAGCCCGGCCAGGTGCTCGCGCAGCACGGACTCCAGTTGCCGGGCGTGTCCGAAGGTGAACTCCCGCAGCAGGGTTCCGATAGTCGAGGGCGCGTACACCCCATTGAACAGGGTTCTCATGCCGCCTGATCGCACGACGTCGAGGTCGTCGATGCTGTCGGCGCCGGCGCACATCCCGGCAATCACGGTGCTTAGTTTCGGTGCAGGGTTGGCCGACCCGGATTTGATCCTCGGTTCGACGATGAGCACCTTGTCGGTTAATAGCTGCGGCAAGGCCGTCTGGGCGGCCAATGCCATGACCGGGACCAATCCGGCGCAGGACACGAGATGCTCGTCGTCGAAGACGGCCGCCGAGGCAGTGAACCTATGGGACACTTTCACCGGAAGTGCCTTTCTGAAGTTGTGCCGATAAGTGCGTAAGGAACACTCATCATCGCAGCTCAGAGGGCACTTTCCTCATATCAACACTCGCCTACCAGGCAATTCATCGGTGGATTCAGGCTAAGCGCTCACGGTCGGCGGGTGTCAGTCGGTAAGCCCTGCCGGTCTTGCTCATCGAGTGCTCCTCAATCTTCGTCACGACGTATCCGCGGGATAGGTTTCTGGTTCCCCGAAGTGTTTCCGTCCGATGAGCCGCGCGGCTGATACCGGCGCAGGACGCCGACGACTAGGGCTGCAAGAGTCGCAACCCCGAGGACGATGACGAACGGTGTTCTCTCGCCCCGGGCCGCGGCGCATGCGTCCACTTGCTCAGTCGACGTGGGATCACCGGCGTAGCGGCCCCCGAGCAATGAACTGCGATACGCGTCCATAGCATTGTCACTACTTTGCGAGGCGTCTGCCGACTTTGCCCACGAGTCATTCGGGAACATCCACCCGCCGCAGGCGATACCGTCCCTGTTGTCCACATTCCACAGTGCGAATAGAGCAGTAGCCACGAACAGCACAGCAGCCACCGCAAGAACGCCATTACCGGGTTTCATGTTTGCCACCGCGCGAGCTTAACGACCATCTGCGGGCATTGGGTCGCGTTCGGTCGTCGTGGTGGCGGTGCGGTCCACGGCCTGTCCACCGCCACCACGACGCCTGGCTCCCGCTGTGGTGTGGGAGAGGCTGCGACGGCCTCGTGTGTGTCGCAGCCCCTCCCGCACGACGGCGGTCATGGGGTGATCACCGCGGCGCCGATGACGGCCTCGTACCCGACTACGACCGAGCGTTCGGCGACGGCCAGGAACTGGTTCCTCCACGGGTCGAGCGCTTCCCGTACCGCGATCTCGTCGCGCCACCCGTAGGTGGGGGTGGTACCGATCAGCCGCTCACCCAGCGGCGTCGCGTACCCGGCGCCGAACACCCATCGGTGACCGGCCGGGGTCTGCAGGACACCCGGCGTCCCCGGATCGCGGACGACCAGGCGCAGATGCTCGGCCACGGCGAGCAATCCGACGCGGGCGTGCACGAGCCCAACCGTGCCCGTGGTCGCGAACGCCTGCTCGAGGTGACCCACCGCCGCGACCAGATCGTCGGCAGGGGTGGGGCTCGGGGCGTCGGCGAGCAGCCGCGCAGTGAACTCAGTCTCGACGGCAAGCGGTTCGGTGAGCGCGAACGTCTGTTGGGCGCGTTCGACGGCCTGTGCCCGGTCGAACGCCGAGAGGTTGCCACATTCCTGCAGCCGGTCGGATGCCCAGACCGTCATGGCGGTGAACGGGTCGGGGTCGTCGTCTCCGACGGGCGGGCCCGCCTTGAGGTCGTCGGGGGCCAGGTCGTCGGGGTCGACGCACCACGGCGCTCCCCAGACACCGGACGCCGAGGTGGGGCCATGGGCGAGACGGCGGAATTGGACACCCGCGGGCAGCCACCGCCGGGCCTCCTCCGGCGACGCTGTTTCGATCCACGTCGTGGCGGCGTCCAGGCCCAGCGGGTGCGTCGGCGCGGCAACCGGCGGTGTGAACTCGACGGGCAAAAGCGCTGTGGTCATGGTGGATCAGACCTCGATTCCGAGTTGTCGGAGTTCGGCTCGCTTGGCCTGCTCCGGGGTGAGTGACGCCGCCGGTCCTCGGCGCTGCGCGGCCTGGTCGGCCTTCTCGATGCGGATCTCCAGTTGCCTTGCGGCGGTGTCGACTTCGCGCAAGAGGTCACACAGCCTCTCGCTCCGCGATGCCGACGCACGCAGGTTCGGGTCTCCGGGTGGCCGCGACCGGCCCAGCAGAGCGGCCAGCGGGGCCGAGTACGGACGCGCCATGTCGACCAACGCGCCCGCCCAACTCCCCGACGCCAGCTCATCGGCGCCAACTGTCGGGGCCGGCGGTCGGGGCGCGAGGTCGGTCAGGTGCCGCACTGCCTGCTTTCGGCCGGCCGAGTCCAGGTGTGCACCTTCGCGCTGGACCCGTTCGGCGGCGTCGATCTCGGCCAGCCACCCGACGATGGTGGAGACCAACTCGCCGTGCACGGCGTCGATGAGATCCGCGACGCGGGGGCCGAACATGTGCGGCGGGTTGCTCTGCCTCGCGGCCCGTTCAGCCAACGGCCCGATGATGTCGGCAATCTCGGCGGTGAGGTCGAACTCCCCGGTGTAGACGGCCGAGAGTCCGGCCCGGCGCCGTGCGCGCAGTTCTGTCTGTGAATACACCGCGGCGTTCGGTGCCGTGCTCGCACCGCGCCGGGTCATCGTGCGCGTGCTCATCGGCGCACCGCCCCGGCGTGCGCGTGCTTGAGCATGTCGGCCAGCGCCGGGATGTGCTCGGGCGAGAGGTTCCCGCGCTCAGCGTCGATCACCCGGCGCACTCGCCAGTACGCCAGCGCGTCCCTAGCTTCGACGATGCGCGGGTCGGTGTCGGGCACACCGCGCGACTTGAGAACGGCCAGCGTGGACGACCAGCTCGACGCTGATCGTGACGCCGGATCGGTTGCTACGAAAGCACTCATGGCTCTAGCAGAGCACATGGTGGTGCGGCGCTACGCCGTTGCGACGTGCTACGGCGTGTCGAATCATGTTTGACTGCAACGTCTTTCACGGCAAAGTCATCGTTTCCAGAGTCCGATTCTGCAGAAATTTTGGGCACGGTTGGCCCCCTGTACCTGTTAGCTCTGACACGCCGTGGTCGGACGGTATTTTCAGGCCATGCGTACACAAATCGGTCGAATACTGTTCAGTGCCATTGCTATTGCTGTCGCGCCGGTCGCGTCGGCGGCGCCGCTCGCGGCGTCTGACACCGTTTGCTCAAGCCCGTGCGCAGCTGTGTGGGCGCCCGGTACCGGCCCGGGCGCTGACGCCGCGGATGACGTGCTGCACCTGTCCGGCATCGAGTACCAGTGACCACCCCGCCAACCACCGACCCACCACGAGAGGACTGACCACCATGACCGCCACCGTCTACCACGTCTGCGATACCTGCGCCCCGGCCATCGTCAACGATGACTACTCCGCGTTCGACCTGCAGGACGTCGACACCGATTACGAGCGGGTCACCGCGTTCGTCGAGCTGGTCGGCTACCTCTGCGAGGCTGGCCGCGTCAGCAAAGCCGGCTACTGGGAGTGCGAAGCGTGCTCACAGGTCTGCATCGGTTCGGCCTACGCGCTGGAGACCGTGGCATGACCGCCGGCATGGGCATCGTGTCGACTGGCGTCGCCGTCCTGCATCGAGCGTCCGGTCGTGAGTTCGGGCTGTGCACCGACCACACGCACGCGCTCGATGACGCCGAAGGCATCGTCCCGATGGGTCCGCTGTTCGGTGAGTTCACCTGCGTCGTCTGCCATCACCAGGCTGGAGACGCCCAGTGAGCACCAACGCCTACGAACCCAACCCGCGCCGGGTGCTCACCGCCCGGTTCCTGTTCTCCAACCCCGAAGAGGCCGCGCGCGCCGCCGCGGTGCTCGATGACCTCGACCTTGGCCAGCTTGCCGCCGAGACCGTGATCGAAGAGAGGATCTGATGGCACGCCGCACCGCCCCGGCCGGGACCGTCGTGGCCTACATCCGCGTAAGCACCGAGGAACAGGCCACCAGCGGCGCCGGGCTCGATGCCCAGCGCGCCGCCATCACCGCCGAAGCCGACCGCCGCGGGTGGACCATCGTTGCCTGGCACGCCGATGAGGGGATCTCAGGCGGCAAGGGCATCGAGCACCGACCCGGCCTGGCCGGCGCCGTCGCCGCCGTCGAGCTCGGTGACGCCGCCGGGCTCCTGGCCGCAAAGCTCGACCGGATCTCCCGGTCGGTGCTCGACACGGCCAAGCTGATGGAACGCGCCCGCCGGGGCGGGTGGGAGCTGGTCACCTGTGACCTGGCCATCGACACCAGCACACCGGCCGGTGAGGCCACCGCCTCGATGATGGCCGTGTTCTCCCAGTTGGAGCGGCGCCTGATCAGCCAGCGCACCCGCGAAGCCCTGGCCGTCAAGCGAGCCCAGGGTGTGCGACTCGGCCGTCCGTCGAGCCTGCCGACCGAGGTCGTCGAGCGCATCCTCGCCGCGCGAGCACGCGGCATGGCCCTGCGCGCCATCGCCGCCGACCTGACCGCCGACAACGTGCCCACCGCCACAGGCGGCAAGTGGCACGCCTCAACGGTGCGCGTCGTGCTCGACGGCCAGGACGCCGCGCGGCTACGTGCCGAGGCAGTCACCGCCTGACCCGACTTCCGTTCTGCCCTTTGACAACTCCACAGTGAGCCCCCAAATCGGCGATCAGCACCGGGCGCCGACACGGGCAGGCCTTCAACAGCGACGGGGCCGACCGCGCGCACCATCTTGCGCAACGCCGGCCCCGTCACGAGCCCACGATCAGAAGCTGCGTCGCGTTGTCCTCTGGTACCCGAGCGGGTCATACCCGCCACCGCTGATGCGCCGGGTCAGCCGCGGATTTATCGGCGTCACGCTGGCCAGACCGGGCCGCCCGCCGAGCCGCTGCTCAATCGGAGATCGGGTGTCGCCGCGGTCCCGCAGACCGCCCCGCGCAGCCGGGTTGGTGAAGGTCACCTGCTGGGCAAGGCTGTGCACCAACACGTCATGCGCGACCACCAGGGCGGCGAGCTGGTCAGGCTGATGCTGGCCGACCTGCCATCCCACCGCGGCGTCCTCCAGCTCGGGCAGGTGACCCGCGATCCGCACCGTGCCGACCTCCAGACCTTGCAGCAGCGCAGATGAGCGCGCCAGCGCATCGCCACCGCCCCGGCCGCTGCCCTTCGGTGGCCACGACGTGACCCTGATCGGGTGGTTCATCCGGTATCGAGCCAGCGCATCCTTGACCACCCGCACATACGTCTCACGAGCTGCGAACCCCTCAACCGCGATCTCCGACGCGCCGGTGTCGATGGCCAGCTCGACCGCAGCTCTGGCCCACTGCTCAGAGGTGAGCGGCGCGCTGGCATCAGCAATCACCGCCACCGTGCCGTCAGAGCTGATCGACGCCGCCACGATGCCGCACGAGTCGCCGCTACCCGAATCTGACGGGTCGACGCCCACCACAGTCCTGATCGGCCGCGGCGGGGCCGCGGGCAGACGCCACGTCTCCAGCCAGTCGGCCCGAATCAGCGTGCCCTCGGGGGTGCTCGGTACACCGAGGTAGAGCGCAGCCCACGCCCGCGAGCCCACCGCCCGCCTGATCTCCTCGAAGTCGCCGACGCTGCGCTCACCGAGCGCCGTCGTCATACCGACGCCGGGCTCACGGTCCAGGGCGTCGGGCACGCCAGGCGTGCTGATCGCGGGCACGTTGACGTGCTGCCAGCGTGTGCCATCCTCGGCTAGCAGCTCGCCGGACAAGTCCTCTTCTGCCCATCTCGTGGCCACGATCACCACCGAGGCGCCGGGATGCAGGCGGGATAGCAGCGACGCGCGAAACTCCGCACTCAATCGGCGTCGGTACGCGGCCGAGTCAGCCTCAACACTGTTCTTGATCGGGTCGTCCACGATCAACAGATCCGCGCCGAATCCGGTTGCACCGGACAGGATGCCACCGGCCAGCAGACCACCGCGACGATTCGCGAGCTGCCATCGGCCGACACTGGCCTTCTCCGTCGACAGCGCGACGCCGAGGACGCCGCCGTGATCCTCGATCAGCCGCCGCGCTGCACGCGAGTGCTCCTCAGCCAGCGAGTCCGAGTACGACCGCAGGATGATCATCGCGTCCGGGTTGCTCGCCAACGCAAACACGGTGCCGACCTGAGAGGTGAGCACGCTCTTGCCCGTGCGCGGCGGCGTGCTGATGATGTAACGCCGGTCAGGGTTGGCCACCGCGTCAGCGATGGCATCCGAGATGAGCGCAATCGTCGGCGTGATTCGGTAACCGGGGATCATCCGTTTGGCCAGCTCGGCCGGTGTCGTCGGTCGGCGTCGGGCACGGTGTGCGGCCAGCGCACGGATGCCGACCAGGGTGCGCAGTGCGGTGCTCATGCCGCCGGCCCCAACGTGATGGCCAGGCATATGAAGTCGCGGCCACCGATCTTGGTTGTGTGCACCTGGCCGCGCTCCACCAACCGGACCAGGCTCTTGATCGGTGGCCAGAACGTCGATGCGGGAAGCTGAGACCGGATCTCGGCCCACCACGCGCAGCCGTCCGGCGTCGCGTGGAGCGCATCGAGAATCGCGGTGTCGAGTTCGTCCGCGGTCGCTGTCGTCGTCACGGTGCACCGCCTTCTGCGGGTAGTTGGTTGATCAGCGATTCGGCCCGGCTCTCGGTGAGGAACCCGCGCTCGGCCTCTGCCCTGATGGCATCGGTGAGCCGGTGCCAGGACAGAGCCACCTGCGCCTCCTCGACGCGCGGTCCCGTCGTCTCGCCACGCGAGGCGAGGACGCCGAGCGTGCCGCGCCACGACGACGCCGGTCGGCTGCTCGGGTGGGCGTATCCGACACAGTTGTCACGATCTGTCGTAGTCACACGCTCAGCGTGTCAAAGAGGGCGGAAATCACCGGGCGGCGAGTAACGCCCAGCACTAGCGGGAACGATGTACGTCGGGAACGTCATCGACAGGGGGATTCAATGAAGATCAGACTTGCGCTCGCCGTAACGGCACTGGCCGCGACCGGGACGGGTCTGGCCGCGACGGCCCACGCCTGGCCGACACCACCGCCTCCAGGGTGCGAGCAGCGGCCGATGATCTCCTACTGCGATGGTCCCATCCAGGCAGACGGGTCATGGCAACGGTGCTTCGAGAACCAGCCGATGTGGAACCAAGGTGTCGGGTACGTCGGCGGGTCCAACTGCTACCAGACCGGCCCCGGTCCCGATAGGTACCCGTGGGCGCCGCAGTACCACATAGGCGGATAGCCGCACTGGCATCGACTCGCCAACGACTCTGCCGTCGAACCATGCAGAGTCGCAACACTTCTCAGTTACAGACCCGTCTCAGGGTGCGCGTCAGGACCGCCGGAACCGGGGCTGAGTGACCCGCTCGCTGACGTTTCCGGGTCGGCAGGCACATCGGGACCACCGCGCGGCTGAGAGCCGTCTACGGTCCCCACAGCCCCGTTATGTTGCTCTCGACGTTTCAGGACAGCGGCCCACTCGGCTACCTCCGCAGCGGTGAGCCCACCGGCCGCGAGCACCTGGCGTGCGATGTCGACGTGCAACGGCCACAACGGATCGTCTGGCCCGGCGACGACGCCGAACAACGCGCGGCACTCGTCGGCCACCGCCTGGTCCAGGTCGGCCGACGACAGCCGGCCTTCGGCGGCATCGCGCGCGACGGCTGCCGCCGACTTGATCACGTCCTCGGTGGTCGTCATGACTCGATCACTTCTCCTTCGATTACGTTGCCCGGCTGCAAGGTCTGCGGCTGACGGGCGCTCAACGCCAACAGCTCAGCCTCCATGCGGTCGATGATTGCCGTCGCCGACTGGTGCACGGTCACGTCAAGCTGTTGGGCGACGGGCACATTGAGCCCGTTCAGCTTGGCCATCTCTGCTGTGGTGTTCCGCAGCTCGCGCATCAAGGGCACGAGCCTGTCGTCGTCACCGCTGGCCCGCGCGTCGAAGATCCGCTCGGCGAGGATCTGCGCCGAGATCTGCAGACGCTCGGTCGCCGACTTGCGTGCACCCTCCACGGTCTCGGGCGGCGTCCGCTCCAGGTGCCGATTCACCGCCGACTGCGCCGCTCCTGCACTGCGGTACCCAAGATGGTCGGCCACCGCTCTCCAGGTGTATCCGAGCGCACGCAACCGGAACGCTTGCTCAGCACGGGCTCGACTGTCTCGATGGGGCATGACGGGTGCCATGTACGCAATTAATACGCATGAGGGGGGAAGCGAGGGCGCGAGCGCGGGTTCGTGCACGGGCGCCCACCGAGGAAACCATGTTGCAGACGTTTGCTGACCGCCCGTTCCGGAAGCCCATGTCGGCGAACCCGGCAAGAGGCTGTGTGTCACCGGTAACGCAGGTAACGCGGATAACGCGCAAAACCTCTCTCCTATAGAGAATTTCTTATCACAATGTTTCAGTCAGTTTTTCTGCGTTACCTGCGTTACCTGCGTTACCTGCCGATGAACAGCCGGCCGCAAACATCACACAGCCTGCGCCTTTGCGCCGCCGATGCCGCTCTCCCGCTTCGCGCTCAAACTGCGTTACCTCTGCGTTACCCCCCCTTGTTACCGCCCTCAAAACGCACCGGGTGCGCGCGGCGAGCCTCAAGCACGCTCGTGGTCAACGCCCGAATCGGTACGCGAAGGGACCGGTAACACGGGTCGGGACGGCAGGTAACGCAGTCGGTAACGCGGTCGGTCAGCCAGCCTTACGCTTGAACGGATCGCCTTCTGCCGTGAGGCCTCCGGTACTGATGGTCTTTTGCTGATCGCCGCCGAACCGGTCCCGTTCGACGTAATCGCATCGGGCACCCATGATTCCTCGGACTACTCGCTCGCCGGTGCCCTTCTTCTGTCCAGGCCTGATCGGGTCATGGTGCATCGCCATGAGCGCCTTCCGAAATGCGTTTTGGCTCATCCGTTCACCCGACTTGTTTTCGATGGCCCACTTGCACCAGACGCGGAACAGCTCAGCGAGCAGCACGTAGTCGTCCTCAGCCCCGATCTCACAGCACTGCGAAACGAACTGGCGCACGTTAGAGAACTCGTCGGCCACCTCCTCGGCCAGCTCCTCAGCGCGGGCACTGACGGCGAACACCCCGCCGGACGCGTTGAGCTGCGCCAGACCGTCTACTGCCCACCGCAGCACTGCACCGAGTTCCTCGGTGACGATCCGGTGTTTGAGGCCGGGATCGTCGTCGTCGGTGCCACGGAACACCCGCGAGGTCTCCAGAATCAGCAGACGGCTGCCCAGCGCGCCGCTGTGGTCGGACAATCGCGGAAGCTCGTTCGCCGATCCGTGCAGGCGCACCGGCAGTTTGACCGACACCACATCCTTGTACTTGCGGTCAATTTGGACCGTGTCGCCGCCGGTGATCGCCAATAACCGGCTCACCGCCAAGCTGGTATCACGCGCCCCGAAGCGCATGTCGGCCATGACCGCGAACGTGGCGCCTCGGTCGTAGGCGTCAGCTAGACCGAACTGCGAGTTGAGAGCCGCGAGGCCCAATTCGACCGAGCTACCCATGAGCGCCTCGGCCACATCGGCAATCAACGACTTCGCACTGCCTTTTGGGCCGACGACGAACATGAACTTCTGCAAGTCGTTTCGTCCCGACAGCAAGTATCCGAACCACTGCTGCAAGCAGATGATCGCGCCTGGATCGTTGGGCCATTGCGCGGTGAGCACACCCATCCAGTCTGTGTCAGCCCAGTCGACCTGATGGCTGTAGTCAGCCTCGATCATCGTCAGCGAGAACCACAGTGGACAGTCCGGCAGCACCTTTCCGCTGGCCACATCGAGCACGCCGTTACGCACACGCACCCAGACCTGACGGTCCGCAGTCGGGTAGGCAGTGCGCTGATCGCCGTACGCGTCGGGTAGCTCCCGTGCACTCGTGCCGGTCCCGGCCGAGAGCAGATCGGCCAGGGCATCCTCCACCATCTTGAGGGTGCGCGTGTCCGGGTTCCAGGCCTTGAGCTTGTCGTAGATCGTCTGGCCCGCCGCGGTGCGCGCCTTCAGGTACCAGAGTCTGGCGAGCGCACCCCGGAGCTGCCCACGCAGCCACTCCGAGTCGGGGCGCGCAATCCACCGCGCCGGCCCGCCGGTCTCGGGGACCGAGTAGTGGTACCAGGTCTGGTCAACACGTACCAGCGTGCGCATCCACGCCCGGCGGGGCTGTCCAGGGATCCGTAGGCGCACGGTGAATAGATGCCGGATCAGCCAGCGGGCGACGTAGGTGGGTGCCTGGGGCGGCGCGATGACCAGACCCTCGTGCACCTTGCGTTGCGCATCAGGCTGCAGCATCTCGTACACCGACCGCGGCACACCGCAAATCCGTGGCTCCGTGGGGGTCTGCGCACTTGCGGCAAGATCGGGGTCGACTACTTCGCGGGCACGCCACAGCTCGAGCTCCGGGTCGATGCCGTCGCCGCCATCCGCGAGATCCTTCGCGATCCAGTCGCGGAACTGTGCGCGGGTGGGCAGGTCGATCCCGCGGTCAGCGACGAACTCAGCGATGGGTTCGACCGGAATCGCCAACAGGTCTGCCACACAAGGGTTCGGCGTCTCTTGACCGTTGTGATCGAGCGGATAGCGGCCGTGTCCGATCTGCTGACGGTTCCATGTCACCAGCGCGTCGGCGAGGTCGCGACCGAACAAGTCGTTGACTCGAATCGTCCCGGGAGTGTCAGTGACGTCAAGCAGGTATGGCCCACTGAGGTGTTCGGCGAGCCCTTCCGATGCCTCTGGTGAACCGGCGCAGGTGACCTCGGAGGACGTAGTATTCACTGTGTTCCTGTTCTTTTGCGGGGATGGGACATTGGGTTAAGTCGCCGCCGGTCTTGGTCAGGGACCGGCGGCGAACCTGTCTCTGGGGGTGGTTCAGTCCTGGTCGCCGGTCGTCACGCGCAGCCCGTCGAGCCAGGCGTCGAGATCAGAAACCCGGTAGCGCACACGGTTGCTCGCGACGCGGATGAACGCCGGGCCGGTACCGGTGCGGCGCCAGACGCGCATCGTCTCCGGGCTCATGTTGATGTAGCGCGCCGCAGCGGGCGGGTCCAGCAGATGGATAACGGTCACGGGATCGGCCACAGCGGGGCTCCTTTGTTGCGGGGGCAGGTAGCGCGCACGTTACTCGGCAGGGCGGCAAGCGGGATGACTGCGCAGAGCTGAAAGGTGTTGTCATACAACGCTCTTGGCGCGACTACTCGCCCTCCAGCATCGCCAGCAGCGCGGCGCTCTTGACCTTCACCCGGCGTGAGCCCAGCTTGACCACCGGCAACCGGCCCTCTTTGGCCATCGTGTAGCCGAACGCGCGGCTCACCCCCACGTACTGCGCCGCGCGCCCGACGCTGATCAACGGCGGCTCCCGGCGCAGGTCATCGAGAGTCGGAACGGTTGGCGAATGTGCAGGCTGTAGTGTCATACCCACCAGCGTGCCTACTTGTGTGGCGAATGTCCAGGACATACACTCGCCATCTCACGCACTGCGAGGCGAAATAGACGAGGAGACCGCCACGGTGACCAAGACACCACCGGCATTACAGCGCGGCGACGTCGAGTCCGTTGACTATGCGGACCCGCCGAAGAAGGGCACAAAGCCGCGCTACCGGACGCCGAAACCTGATGAGCGCGTGGCGATTCGGCTGCATGATCACCCATATACCTACGTCGTTCGGGTCACCGCCACCAAGGGCAACGCACCCGCGCTCGCGGAGCTGACCATCGTGGCCGACGACCCGGGCTCCGAGCCTGTCGACTATGAGGCGCTGCGCTCCGTCCCGGCGCGTCGCCTGGCCTACTCAGCGCGGCAGTGGATCTCCCGCGGCGGTGGCGCGTTCGCGATGCCCGACGATCAGCGCGACACCTTCACCCAACCTGACAACGCTGACGACCGCTTGGTGAAGCTGCCCGACCTGATCGAAAACGCGATTATGAACGGCCTGCCGGTGCGGCCCACTGTCGCCGCACAGCTCGGGGTGGGCACGCGCACCTTGGACCGCATGATCGCCAAGGCCCGCACCGAAGGACTCCTCGACGGCATCGAGATTCCGCGCAGGCCGTCGCCCAAGCAACGAGACACACTCACCGCCCGCCGCAACCAGGAGAACAATCTATGAGCGCTGCCGACGCCGACCGTTCCAAGCGCACCCGCCGCGCGGCGCCGATCACCAAACACACGGCGCAGAACGGGACCAAGAGCTATTGGTTTCAGGCCGACGTGGGCACCAAGCCGGACGGCTCTCGCGACCGCCGCAGATTCACCTACCGCACCCTGACGGAGGCCCGGAAAGAGTGGCACCGGATAACTGCCGAGGTGGCCGCAGGCACCTACGCCAAGGCAACGACGCTGACGGTGGACGAGGCATGTGACCAGTGGCTTGCCGGTCGCCGGGGCGTGCGTCGAGTCACGTTGGAGGGCTACCGCAACGACCTCAAGCCGGTGCGCCGTCACCTCGGCGGCAAGAAGTTGCAGCAGCTCACTAAGGCTGACGGTGACAGCTTGGTCGAATGGATGCTCACGGCCGGTCGGCAGTCGCCACGGCACTACCGCCCTGAGTCGCTGGCCGGTCGGGTGGCAGCCGTTATCGCGGCCCACCCCGAAGGCATCTCGTCGCGCGAACTCGCGGCGGCGTTCCCCGCTGATGACGTACATACGTGCCTGTCGGGGCTGGTTCGCGCCGGCCGGGTCGCGCGACCGCGACGGGCTGTTTATGTCCTGGCCGCACAGCCCCCAGGCGGTGAGTCCGACGACCTCGGCGGCGTCGGTGTGGTCTCGGTGCGCTCGACGCTGACCCGGTTCACCGCGGTCGTGCAGTCTTTCGTAGATCAGGGCGTCCTCCCCCGCAACGTCATCGCCCTGGTCGAGCGCCCGAAGGACGGCCATCGGGATGACAGCCAGGCCCGCGAAGTCGGCGAGTGCGAGCGCACCGCGAAGTCGTGGACTGTGGCCGAGGTGCAGCAGTTCCGCGAAGCGGCGCGGGGTCATCGCCTCTATGCCTGCTGGCTGTTGAGCATGTACGGGCTGCGGCGCTCCGAGGTGCTGGGACTGCGGTGGTCGGATATCGACGGGGAGATCCTGCGCATCCGGCAAGGCCGGGTCGCGGTAGGTACCGAGACAGTCGAAGGTGCGCCGAAGTCGCGGCGCTCTCGCCGGGATCTGCCGCTACCCGGCGAATTGACCGAGGCTCTGCGCAGTCTCAAGACTCGTCAGAAGTCGGAGGCGTTGGCGCTCGGCGTCGAGTGGTCTGATGACCGCCTGATAGCGGTGCAACCTGACACCGGGCCGGTGCGTCACGAATGGTTCTCCGATGAATTCCACCGCCTGCGAAAGGCAGCGGGGCTGCGCCGAATCCACCTCAAGGGGCTGCGCAATACGTCGGTGTCGCTGATGCTCGACCAGCACCACCCGGTGCACATCGTGGCCGCGTGGCACGGCCACGATCCGGCGGTGTCGCTGTCGATCTACTCCGACGCCAAGGCCGATGAGCTCAAGGCGGCGAGCACTGCCCTGTTCGGCTGATCCGCCTTCCGGCACGCTGGCGGCAACCGCCGAAACACCTTGGCAAGTTATTGGCAAGCTGGCGTCATAGTGAGTCTCGACTCCTAGAGCGAGAAACCCGCTCCGACACTGGTCAGAGCGGGTTTTCGATGGTCGGGCTGACAGGATTTGAACCTGCGACCACTTGACCCCCAGTCAAGTGCGCTACCAAGCTGCGCCACAGCCCGCGGTGCCTTCCGGGATCGCCGGCAGGCGGACGAAACTCTACCTCAGCCCCACGCTGAGATCCCAACTGCCCGGCCGTCGAGTGCAAACCATGTGGTTGTCCCACTTTCATTTGACTTTGACAGCGCCCCGGAGAGAACACCTCATCAGCCCTATTCGTCGGCATCCGAGCGGTCGATAATCGACGACTAGGGGGGTCACGGAAGGGGAAGGAACATGGCCGAGGCCGCTCTGTGCACAGTTTGGGGAGAGCCCGTACCCGGACGGGAGAAGCTGGCCCTCGAAGTCTACGGCGACTCGATGAAGTACTGGGCCCGACTCCAGAAGGAAGGGAAGATCGAGGGCTTCGACATCACGGTGCTCGCGCCGACTGGTGATATCACTGGATTCCTTGTGGCCAAGGGAACCACGGACCAGATCGACGCGGTGCGCCACACCAAGGAGTTCCAGCAGATGCTCAGTCGAGTGCGACTCGTGGTTTCACACCTGCGGATCGCCGACGCATTCGTCGAAGACGGACTTGCCCAGATCATGACGCAGTACCAGGAGGTGGTCGAAAAAGCGGAGTGACGGCGTACCACTTGCGCGGAACTGACGGAGGTGGCGCCTCCTCCGCACGCTGCCGCGGTTACAGAGCCTCTTTCTGTAGCTCCGGATGCAGCCCGTACAGGCAATCCAAACAGCAGAAACGGTCGCTGCCGGCGACATACGGCCAGCGCTTCCCATTTGGGGGAACGCGGCGGCAGTTCGCGCACCGGCTCATCGGCCCCAACAACACGACACTCATCACTACTCCAGGCACGCTTTCACCACCACAGGCCTCCTGTGATGGACGGGGGTCTGCGATCGGGTGACGCTCTGCTCTGCACACCGCGCACGGCCCATGACTGTTCGCTGGCATACCCTCGCGTGCGGTAGTTAATCACGCGGTTGTCAATCACGCTGAGAACGCGTTGCCGCGCGCTTTCGGCCGTAGCCTCGATGCGGTGGCCCCCGCGCGCGACGACACTCCCCTGTGGCTGTTCGCCGACCAGCTCGGGCCGGCCGTGCACGGCGGCGAGCACGCCCACCGCGAGGTCCTGCTCGTCAAGGCCGCCTCCGCGTTGCGCAAGCGTCGTTACCACCGCCAGAAGCTGCACCTGGTGCTCTCGGCACTGCGGCACGCCGACCGCGACCTGGGTGAGCGCGCCACGCTGGTGCAAGCCGACACCTATACCGATGCGCTGAAGCGCTTCAAACGACCGGTGCTCGTCCACCAGCCCACCTCGCACGCCGCCGAGAAGTTCGTCCACCGCCTCAAGGAACAGGGCTTGGTCGCCGATGTGCTGCCCACGCCGACCTTCGCCCTGTCGCGCAACGACTTCCAGGAGTGGGCCGGGCAGCGCACCCGCTTCCGGATGGAAGACTTCTACCGCGACCAACGCCGCCGCTTCGACGTGCTGATGAACGGCGCCGAACCCGTCGGCAACCGGTGGAACTACGACGAGGACAACCGGGAACCTCCCCCGAAGAAGCAGCCCACCCTCGGCGCGCCGGCACCGTACCGGCCCCGCGAGGACGACATCGACGAGCAGGTCCGCCGCGACCTCGACGGCATGGACCTCGACACCGTCGGCGCGGACGGGGCCCGCCTGTTCGCCGTCACCCCTGCCGAGGCGAAGCGGGCGCTGTCCCGGTTCATCGAACACCGGCTGCCGCTGTTCGGTCGCTTTGAGGACGCCATCATGGGTGAGGACTGGGCGATGGCGCACTCACTGCTGTCGGTCCCCCTCAACCTCGGCGTTCTGCATCCACTGGAGGCGGTGGAAGCCGCCGAGCGCGCTTACCGGGACAAGCGGGCGCCGCTGGCCGCCGTCGAGGGATTCATCCGGCAGATCCTCGGCTGGCGCGAATACATGTGGCACCTGTACTGGCACTTCGGCCCCGACTACACAGACCACAACGAGCTCAAAGCGCGCACCCCGCTACCGGCCTGGTGGTCGGAGCTCGACGCCGACGCCGTCACTGCCCGGTGCCTGCACCACGCGCTCAAAGGGGTTCGCGACCGTGGCTGGACGCACCACATCCAGCGGCTGATGATCCTCGGCAGCCACGCGCTGCAACGCGGCTACCGGCCCGACGAGCTCACCGAGTGGTTCGCCACCGCCTACGTCGACGGCTTCGGATGGGTGATGCCCACCAACGTGGTCGGAATGAGCCAGCACGCCGACGGTGGGCTGCTGGCCACGAAGCCGTACACCTCCGGCGGCGCCTACATCAACAAGATGAGCGACCACTGCGGCGACTGTGCCTACGACCCCAAGAAGCGGCTCGGAGACGACGCGTGCCCGTTCACCGCCGGCTATTGGGCATTCAGCCACCGGAACCGCGACCGGCTGGCCAAGAACATGCGCACCCGCCGTGTGGTGTCGTCGATGGAGCGGCTCGGCGACCTCGAGTCCGTCATCGAGCAGGAATCAGCGCGCGACCGGTTCTGACGCCGCGTCGGCGGCCGCCGTCTCCGGTGCGAACCTCGGGCCCCGCGACGTGCGCCACGCGTAGATCACCAGGGACGCCCATGCCACCACGATCACCGAGTAGATGGCCGTCGACCACGGCCACTGAATGTCGAAGAAGTGCACCAGTTTCTGGCTGTTGGTCAGCACGATGACACCGCCCACCGCGCTGCCCAGCAGCGCCGGGCTGACTTTGGTCACCAGCCACGCCGCGAACGGTGCGGCGATCACCCCGCCGACCATGAGTCCGACCACCACCGGCCAGTTCTCCAGGAACTCCTGCCGCAGCCCGATCAGGAAGCCCAGCGACGCCGACACCGCCACCAGGAACTCCGACGCGCTGACCGAGCCGATCACCGTCCGCGGCGCGGTCTTGCCTTGCGACAGCAGCGTGCTGGTGGTCACCGGACCCCAGCCGCCTCCGCCCGACGCGTCGATGAACCCGCCGAACAACCCCAGCGGGGCGAGGAACTTGACGCTGTGATTGGTCCCCCGCGCCAGCGTCAACGGGGTGCGCAGCGAGAACCGCAGCAACACGTAGGCGCCGATCGCGACCAGGATCGCGGCCATCAGCGGCGCCGCGTGCTCGGTGGACAGCGAGGAGAGCACGGTGGCGCCGAGGAACGCGCCGACCGCGCCCGGCCCTCCCAGCTTGGCGACCAGCGCCCAGTCGATGTTCTTGAACTTCCAGTGCGACACCCCGGAGGCGAACGTGGTGCCGACCTCGGCGAGATGGATCGCGGCGCTGGCCTGGGCGGCCCCGACGCCGGACAGCACCAGCAGCGTCGTGGCGGTGACACCGAACGCCATGCCCAGTGCACCGTCGACCAGTTGGGCGCCGACACCGACAAGCGTGAAGATGAGAAGCGAACGCATGGCTGCTTTCGGAAGCTGCGGTCACCGCGTGACCGGACGGACGGGTGGGGGCGTCAGGGACGCGGACAACACCACTCGTCGAAGGCCATCAGCCGACGCGACGGCCAGAAGGGCTCGAGCGCGGACACCTCGGACGGCGCCGGTGCGCACAGCACACGATCAACCATCGAGGATCCCATCGTCGAGTTGTACTCCTAAGCTCCGCACAGGTTACACGGTCAGCAGTCGATACAACCCGACGAGGCCCACCACGACGATCACGGCGCGCAACGCGTTCGGCGACAGCCGGCGCCCATAGTGCGCGCCGAGGAACCCGCCGACCAGTGAACCGATCGCGATCAACCCTGCCGCGGCCCAGCTGATCCGGTCGAACGCCACCACGGTGTAGGCCACCGCGGCGACGATGTTGACGATCAGCGACAGCAGGTTCTTGGCCGCGTTCATCCGCTGCATGTCCTCGGGCAGCAGCGCGCCCATCGCGGCGATCAGAAGGATCCCCTGAGCCGCGGTGAAATAGCCGCCGTACACCCCGACCGCGAACGTCGCGGCCACCAACGCGGCCATCCGCGCTGCCGACACGTGGTCGGCGGACCGGCCAGCGGCCTCGGCGCGCTGCCTGGCCCAGTTCTGGATGCGGGGACCGACCACCACCAGCGCGAGAGCCACCACCAGCAACACGGGAACAACCGTGGTGAACACTTTCTCCGGCAGGTGCAGGAGCAGCCACGCCCCGCCGGCCGCACCGATGAACGAGGCCGGGATCTGCCAGCGCAGCCGGTGCCACTGCCCGCGCAGTTCGCGCCGGTATCCCCAGGTTCCCGACACTCCGCCGGCGACCAGGCCGACGGCGTTGGACATGGTCGCCGTCACCGGCGGGAAGCCCAGAGTCACCAGCGTCGGGAACGTGATCAGCGTCCCGGAGCCGACGATGGCGTTGATAGCGCCGGCGCCGACCCCGGCAAGCGCGATGAGGACCATGTCGAGTGCGGACACTGGGCTCACCCTAACGGCGGGGCATCCGGCCAAACCTGCGCAGTGCCGCGGCGGCGTCAGTACAGTCCGAGGCGGCTGCGACTTTGGGGGAAGCATGGCCGAGGACCGGTGGTTGCTCGAGCTGCGAATTCACGGCGTCAACAACACCAAGCCGGAGGCGATGCTCGGGCTCGACCTGCGCGACGTCGAGAAGGTCGCCGGTGACAAACTCGGCAGCTTCTGGCGTCCGACGGCCGCCGGGCGCGCCAAGTCGCACTTGCGCGCAGACATCGAGCGCGAGGCCTACTCGTGGGGTGAGATGGCCCGGACCTCACTGGGCGCCGGTTCCGGCGTCAGCCGCGTCGCCGGTGCGCTCACGCGGACGGGTTGGGCGCTGCTGCTGCCGTTCGGTCTGGTGAACGTCGCCTACTGGACCCGGCGGGTCGACGACGGGCCGAACGACCGCACCGACGGACAGCCCCAGCGGCGCAGCCGGTGGGGCCACGGCGCCGCCACGCTGCGGGTCGCGGCCCTGCTGCTGACCGTGCTCATGGCGGTCACCGCGTCGACCGTCGTCCTCGACCTGGTGGCCGTGCAGTGCTTCGTCGGTCAGACCAAGGTGTGCGGGGGGCTGCCGACATTTCTCGATGTGCTGGCCCGGCTGGGGCAGCCGCGAAGGCTTGCCGTGCTCAGCCTGGTTCCGGTCGCGCTGATCGCGGGGCTGCTCGCACTCAGCGCCGCGACGCGGGTCCGCTACGAACAACCCGAGTCCATCGGCCCGGTGTCGCACGACCGGATCGGCGTCACGCCGGCGAGCCTGCGCACTCCCGGGGCGCCGGGGCGGTCCGAGGCCGAAGCGGCGACCGCGGAACCGGGCTGGCCGTTGCTGTCGGTGGCAGGGTTCTGGAGCCATCGCCGGATCACCGGGGTCACCGCGCGACTGCATGTGGCCGCCACCGCCACGGTGGTGTCCATCGCCACGGCGATGCACATGCTGTTCGGCGTCGACTCCCCACCGCATCCCGCAGTGCAGATCGCGGTCGTCGTCGCGGGAATCGTCGTGCTCATGCTCATCGTGGTGAGCCTGATCAAAGCCGGGGACTACGCGGTGGACGTCCGGGTCGGGCTGGGTCCCGGACGCGACGGGACGCGATCCTGGCCGCAGTGGCCCGCGGTGATCGCCGCGCTGTTGTTGTTCGGGTGTCAGTCGACGGTCCTGGCCACGGTGTACGGACACACCGAACCCGAGATCCGGCACCTGTTCGGAAGTTCGGCCGTGCCGACGCTTCTGCTGGCCACCCTGATCGCGATCGGACTGGCCGCGTCGTTGTGGCGTCTCACCGCGGCGACCGGCCGTCGGCACCTGCCGTCGGTGGCGGCTCTCGTCCCGTTGGCGCTACTGGTCTGGATGATCTTGGAGCACAACGATTTCCGGCGCACCATCGCGGCTGCGCTGATCGTCGTGTCGCTGGTCGCGTTCCTGGCGGTGAGGTCCTGGCTGATCGCGCACCCGCCGCCGGACCGCGGCCCGGCCCCGAGCGACACGGCGTGGAACGGTTCGGCGCCGGGGGTCTTCCTGCTGCTGGCCACGCTGGTCGCGATGCTGCTGTCCAGCGCCGTGGCCACCGCGGCGGGCAACTGGCTGAACGGCGCCAACACCGCGGCGTCACTGGCCGACGGCGTGAAACCGGTTCGCGGCCCGGCGGATTCACCCCTGCCCTGCTGTTCCGCCGAGTTGGCCTCGCCCAACCTGGAGGTGCCGCTGCCGTATGTGTGGTTCGGCGCCGCCTGCCTGCCGATGCTCCTGGTGCTGCTCGTCGGGGTGATCCCGCCGGTGTGGACGTCGTTGCGCTGGAGTGCCCTCGAACCACGCGAGGGAGGGCATCCCGCGTCCGCCACCGCCGAACCGCCCCGGCCCTCCGTTCTGCAACGGCGTCGGACCGCCGCCATCGCTCACCGCGCGGAGGGCTACGTGATGCTGCTGGTGCTCACCGGTACGAGCGGAATGCTCGCCGCGATCGGGGTGTCGGCGTGGCGGGGGCAGAACGTCGCCGCGCTGCGGACCGCCCTCGACCTCGGGATGCTGGTGCTCGCCGGCAGTGGGGTCACCCTCGTCGTGCTCACGGTCGGCGGAAGCCTGCTGGGCGGAGCCCGTCCGCTCGGGCTGGCGTGGGATCTCATGTGTTTCCTGCCGCGCGCCGGGCACCCGTTGGCGCCGCCCTGCTATGCCGAGCGCGCGGTGCCGGAACTGATCGAGCGGTGCCGCGTCTGGCTGACCTCACGCGAGGCCCCGGCCCAGACCGTCGCCGAGCGGCAGATCGTCCTGTCGGCGCACAGCCTGGGATCGGCGCTCGCGGTGGCAGTCCTGCTGTCGCCGCGGATCGCCGACAAGTCCCGCATCTCGCTGCTGACCTACGGCAGCCAGCTGCGCGCGTACTTCAGCCGTATCTTCCCGGAGTTGCTCGGCCCGAACGTGCTCGGCGTCCAGGCGTGCGCGTCGAGCAGCCTGTGGACACCGGACCCGTGGTCGCACGAGATCGAGGCTCACCCGCGTCGGTTCGGCGCCGACGAGGTCATCGGCGCCTCGCGCAGCGAGTCCGTCGTCGGCCGGCTCTCGGCGGACGGCAGGCTGCGGTGGCGAAACCTGTGGCGCCGCACCGATTATCTCGGTTTCCCGGCGTACGGCTACCCCGCCAATCCGATCGACCGGTTCGCGGAGGAAGTCGTCCGGGTCGACTACCTCGCCGAGGTGCAGACCCACAGCGACTACCCGCGGGCGCCCGCCTACTGGGCCGCCCTAGCCGAACTGCTCGCCGACGAGCCGGCCCCACCGCTGCCGGACGTCACCGACGTCACCGGCGGGACTTAGCGCCCCTCTTCTCCCGGACGCGCACATTGATCCTGATCGGACTGCCCTCGAACCCGAACGTCTCACGCAGTTTGCGTTCCAGGAAGCGGCGATAGCCGGCCTCCAGGAACCCGGTGGTGAACAGCACAAAAGTCGGCGGACGCGCGGTCGCCTGGGTGGCGAACAGGATCCGGGGCTGCTTACCGCCGCGCACCGGTGGCGGCGTCGCGGCGACGACCTCCTTGAAGAACGTGTTGAGCCGGCCGGTCGGCACCCGGGTGTCCCAGGACCGCAGCGCGGTCTCCAGTGCGGGCACCAGTTTCTGCACCGCGCGGCCGGTCTTGGCCGAGATGTTCACCCGCGGCGCCCACTGCAGTTGCGCGAGCTGCAGATCGATCTCACGGTCGAGCAGGTAGCGACGGTCTTCGTCGACCAGGTCCCACTTGTTGAACGCCAGCACCAGCGCCCGCCCCGCCTCGATCACCATCGACAGCACGCGCTGGTCCTGTTCGGTCAGGGGCTGCGACGCGTCGACGAGCACGATCGCCACCTCGGCGGCGTCGATCGCGCCATGGGTGCGCACCGAGGCGTAGAACTCGTGGCCGCTGGCCTGCCCGACCTTGCGGCGCAGACCCGCGGTGTCGACGAAACGCCAGAGCTTGCCGTCCATCTCGATCAGCGAGTCGACCGGGTCCACGGTGGTTCCCGCCACGTCGTGCACCACCGACCGCTCGTCGCCGGACAGGCGGTTCAGCAGCGAGGATTTGCCGACGTTGGGCTTGCCCACCAGCGCCACCCGGCGCGGACCGCCGCCACCGGCGCCGGCCACCTCGGAGATGGTGGGCAGCGCGTCGACGACGACATCGAGCAGGTCGGCGACGCCGCGGCCGTGCATGGCGCTGATCGAGTGGGGCTGTCCCAGCCCGAGCGACCACAGCGCCGCCGCATCCGCTTCGCCCCGCTCGTTGTCGACTTTGTTCGCGGCCAGGAACACCGGTTTCCCAGAGCGCTGCAACAGTTTTGCGGCGGCCTCGTCGGCGGCGGTGGCGCCGACGACGGAGTCGACCACGAAGATGATGGCGTCGGCGGTGCGCATCGCCACCGAGGCCTGCTCGGCGACCAGCTGCTGCAGGCCTTTGGCGTCGGGTTCCCAGCCGCCGGTGTCCTGCACGACGAAACGCTGACCGGACCAGCTCGCGTCATAGGACACGCGGTCCCGGGTCACGCCGGGGACGTCCTGCACCACCGCCTCGCGCCGGCCCAGGATCCGGTTGACCAGCGTCGACTTTCCGACGTTGGGCCGCCCGACCACGGCGATCACCGGCGGCGGCGCGGAAACCTCCTCGATCGCGTCCGCGACCTCTTCGGCGCCGATCTCCCAATCGCTCTCCTGCGACCAGGTGCCGTCCTCGCTCATCGGGTGACCCCAGCTTTCTGTTCGACGAGCCCGGTCAGGTAGGTCACGACCTCGGACTGGTTCATGGTGCTGGTGTCCACCACCAGCGCATCGTCGGCGGCGCGCAACGGCGACACCGCACGGGTGGAATCCAGGTGGTCGCGGCGCCGGACGTCGGCGAGCACCGCCTCGTAGTCACCGGGCAGACCCGCGGCGACGTTCTGGTCGTGACGGCGCCGGGCCCGCTCCTCCGCCGAGGCGGTCAGGAAGATCTTGACGTCGGCATCGGGCAGCACCACGGTGCCGATGTCGCGGCCCTCGACCACGACACTGTCCGGCGCCGAGGCCAATTCACGTTGCAGTGCGACCAGCCGGGCCCGCACCGCCGGTACGGCCGAGACCGCCGACACGGCTTTGGTGACGGCGTCACCGCGGATCTCGAGCGAAACGTCCTCGCCTGCCAGATAGGACCGGTCCTGAGCCGGATCGCTGCCGACCGCCAACTCGACGGTCTGCGCGACGGCCCCGACGGCCGCCGCATCGGCCGGATCGACCCCTGCGCGCAGCACCGCCAGCGTCACGATGCGGTACATCGCGCCGGTGTCGAGGTAACGGGCATTCAGCGAAGTCGCCAAACCCCTTGCCACCGTGGACTTTCCGGTCCCGGCAGGCCCGTCGATCGCGACCACCACCGAGGGGCTCACAATCCCACCGCCTTGTACAGTTCGCCGATCTCCTTCTGGGTCAACGGCCGGATGCTGCCGGGACGCTGATCACCGAGGGTGACCGCGCCGATGTCGGTGCGCACCAGTTCCTGCACCGGGAAGCCGACCTCGCCCAGCAGCCGCCGCACGATCCGTTTGCGGCCCTCGTGCAGCGTCACCCGCACCAGCGTACGACCGGGCACGGTGTCTACCACCGCGAAATCGTCGAGCCGGACCGGCCCGTCGTCGAGCTCGATCCCGTCACGCAGCTTGCGGCCCAACCCCTTGGGCACCGAGCCGAGCACCGTCGCGACATAGGACTTGGGCACCTCGAACGACGGGTGCATCAAGCGGTGCGCCAGTTCCCCGTCGTTGGTCAGCAGCAGCAGGCCCTCGGTGTCGGCGTCCAGCCGCCCGACATGGAAGAGCTTCTTGTTGCCGCGCACCCGGTGCTCCACCAGGTCGCCCACGCAGGGTCGACCGCGGTCGTCGGACATCGTCGAGTGCATGCCGCGGGGCTTGTTGATCGCCAGGTGCACCAGGGTGTCGTCGATCGAGATCCGCGATCCGTCGACCCGGATCACCGAGGCCGCGGGATCCACCCGGGTTCCGAGCTCGGTGACGATCTGCCCGTCCACCTCGACCCGGCCGTCCCGGATCATCTTCTCCGCTACTCGGCGGGATGCAATTCCGGCCTGGGACAACACCTTCTGCAGGCGGACCCCGTCGTCGTCTGTCATTCTCAGTCCTGATCCACATCGATGGCGGCCGGCGCCTCGGGGGCGGACGCGCCGTTGAGTTTCATGAAACGCGGCTCTTCGCTGAGGGTTTCGCTGATGTCGTCGATCACGTCGACGTCGGGAAGCAGAGGTGCGATGTCGGGCAGGTCGGTCAGCGACGTCAGCCCGAGCCGCTCGAGGAACAGCTCGGTGGTGGCGAACGTCGCCGCCCCGGAATCGGCGTCGGTGCCTGCCTCGGTGATCAGGCCGCGGGCCAGCAGGGTGCGCATGACCGCGTCGACGTTGACGCCGCGGACCGCGCTGACCCGGGCGCGGGTGACCGGTTGCCGGTAGGCCACCACCGCCAGGGTCTCGAGTGCGGCGCGGGTCAGCCGGGACCGCGCACCGTCGAGGAGCAGTTTCTCGACGTAGGGGGCGTACTTCGAGCGCGTGTACATCCGCCATCCGCCCGCCGCCTCCCGCAGGTCGATGCCGCTGTCGCGGGCGGCCAGCGCGGCCGCGAGCTGCTGCAGCCGCTCGGCCACGCGCGTCGACGGCTGCTCGGTGACGCCGGCAAGTGTGTCCACTGTCACCGGGGTGTCGACGACCAGGAGCAGCGCTTCGAGCACCGAGTCCAGCTCGTCGTCGTCCAATTCGGCGGCCGGAACCTCGTCGCTCTCGTCGGTCGCGTCTGTTCCGGGGTCGACATCGGTTACCGCCTCAGGCGCAGTACCGGTCGAAATGTCGTCTGTCATAGTCTTTTCTATTCCGCGTCAGCGGTCGCCAACTGTTGGCTGCTCGGCCGCTCTCCGGTCCATGAGATCTGGAGCACGCCAAGCGCCTCTGGCTGCTCGAATGTTACCGCCCGCGCCCGGTACAACTCGAGGAGCGCGAGGAACCGTCCGACGATTTCCATCGGTACCTGGCAGTCGGAGACCAGTTCGGAGAACGAGGCCCACTGGCCGATCCCCCGCTGTTCGAGCAGCGCGATCAGGTTGGCGGCCTGTTCGGGCACAGAGACCGACACCTGGTGCAGATGGTCGGTGCCGACCGTCGGAACGGGGCGGGGCGTGAACGCCGCCGCCGCGATCTCGGAGAAACGGGCGGCGTCGACGCCCAGCATCACCTCGGGCAACAGGTCGGAGTAGCGGTCCTCCAGCGACACCGCGCGCGGGTAGCTGCGCAGCGCCGCGCTCTCCAGCTCGGCGAACATCTGCGCGACGTGCTTGAACGCCCGGTACTGCAGCAGCCTCGCGAACAGCAGGTCGCGCACCTCGAGCAGAGCCAGGTCCTCCTCGTCGTGGATCTCGCCGGCGGGCAGCAGCCGGGCCGCCTTCAGGTCGAGCAGCGTCGCGGCGACCACCAGGAACGAGGTGGTCTCGTCGAGGCCCAGCTGCGGTCCGATCTCCTTGGTGTAGGCGATGAACTCGTCGGTCACCTTGTGCAGCGCCACCTCGGTGACGTCGAGCCGGTGGCCGAAAATGAGTTGCAGCAGCAGGTCGAACGGGCCCTCGAAATTGCTCAGGCGAACCTGGAAACCGGCCTGGGTCTTCGCGTCGGTGGGCTCCTGCGGGGTCCTTGTCTCGCTCACGCGCCGAACCGGTGGATGACCTCACGCGCGAGCGCTCGATATGCCTCTGCACCAGCAGATTTCGGTGCCCACGTGGTGATAGGCTCGCCGGCCACACTGGTCTCCGGGAAGCGCACGGTGCGGGTGACGACGGTGTCGAACACCAGATCGCCGAACCGCTCCACCACGCGGGCCATCACCTCCCGCGAGTTCACGGTGCGGGGGTCGTAGCGGGTGATCAGGATCCCGCTGATCGACAGCTTCGGGTTGAGCCGGTCGTGCACCTTGTCGACAGTGTCGGTCAGCAGCGCCAGCCCGCGCAGCGAGAAGAACTCGCACTCGGTGGGGATGATCACGCCGTCGCTGCACGCCAGCCCGTTGACGGTCAGCAGACCCAGCGAGGGCTGGCAGTCGATCAGCACGTAGTCATAGCGGTCCAGCACCGGATACAGCGCGCGGGCCAGGGTCTGCTCCCGGCCCACCTCGTTGACGAGCTGGATCTCAGCCGCCGACAGGTCGATATTGCTCGGTACCAGATCCAGGCCCGACACCCGGGTCTTGATCAACACCTCATCGATCGACACCCTCGGCTCGACCAGCAGGTTGTGCACGGTGTGCTCGAGCTCGTAGTGCGGCACGCCCAGGCCGGCTGACAGCGCGCCCTGCGGGTCGAGGTCGACCAGGAGCACCCGCCGCCCGTACTCGGCGAGGCTGGCCCCCAGGTTGATCGTCGACGTGGTCTTGCCGACTCCGCCCTTCTGGTTGCACATCGCGATGACCTTGGCCGGTCCGTGCGACGTGCGGGCCGCCGGTTCGGGGATCTGCCGCGGGAGGCGGCCGGTCAGACCTGGGGCCGGTTCGGGATCCGGGGCCAGCGGGGCCCCAGGTGCGTCCACGGGACCGCCCGTCGGGTCGGTCATGCCGGACCTTCGCTGGTCAGGCAACCTGCAGGCATGGCGGACATCCGGGCAAGTTTAACGGGGAGCGACGAATCGGTGAGGCAGACCCGCAGGCAACCTCGGATCTGTCGCCTAATCTGACCGCATGAACGCGCTACAGCGGTGGGCGCGGCTGGCCCGGGGCATGCCGTCGTTCGTGCGCACCGGCCAGATCGGCGACGGCCGCGAGAACGCCTGCGCGGCCTATGTCGAGGCCCACGCCCCACATGGCGACGTCGATGCGGCGCTCGCCGCGATCGACACCTTCGCCCGACGCGAGGCGATGCTGGTCAACATCGGTGACGAGAAAGGCGTACTGCTCGACGCCGCGGTGCACCGGGCCGCGCCGACTCTGGTGCTCGAATTGGGCACATACTGCGGCTACAGCGCTCTGCGCATCGCGCGCGCTGCGCCGTCGGCGCGCGTGCTGTCAGTCGAGTTCTCGGCCGCCAACGCCGAGGTCGCGCGGCGGATCTGGGCCCACGCCGGGGTGGCCGACCGCGTCACCTGCGTGGTGGGCACCCTCGGCGACGGCGGGCGCACCCTCGACGCGCTCGCCGGCGAGCACGGGGTCTCCCCCGGCAGCGTGGACCTGTTGTTCATCGACCACGATAAGAAGGCGTATCTAGCGGACCTGCTCAGCGTCGAGCAGCGCGGGTGGCTGCACCGAGGCTCGATCGTGGTCGCCGACAACGTGCGCATCCCCGGCGCCCCCGGCTACCGCCGCCACATGCGCGATCATCAGGGCACCCGCTGGAACACCGTGGAACACAAGACCCATGTCGAGTACCAGACGCTGCTTCCCGACCTGGTGCTGGAGTCGGAGTACCTCGGCGCCTGACCGGCGCCGGCCGCTACCGCGCCCGGGGGTGGGCGCCGGCCCACACCTCGCGCAGCGCATTAACGGTGACCATGGTGTAAATCTGCGTGGTGGTCACCGACGCGTGCCCGAGCAGTTCCTGCACGACGCGGACGTCGGCGCCGCCGTCGAGCAGATGGGTGGCGAAGGAGTGGCGCAGCACGTGCGGGGACACCGTCGCGGTGATGCCCGCGCGTTCGGCGGCGTCCTGCAGCACCTGCCACGCGCTCTGCCGGGACAACCGCCCGCCGCGGGCGTTGAGGAAGATCGCGGGGGTGCCGCGGCCGCGCCGCGCCAGGTCGGGCCGGGCACGCACCAGGTAGGCGTCCAGCGCGCCGACCGCGGGCCGCCCGATCGGGATCAGCCGTTGTTTCCCGCCTTTGCCGCGCAGCAGCACCGACCGGGCCTCGGTGTCGACGTCGTCGACATCGAGGCCGACCGCCTCGGAGATGCGGGCGCCGGTGGAGTACAGCAGCTCCAGCAGCGCCCGGTTGCGCAGGGTCAGGGGGCCGTCGGCGTCGCTGTCACCGCCGGCGGCCTCCAGCAGGGCCAGCACCTCGTCGATGCTCAGGCTCTTGGGCAGCCGGCGACCGGGCGTCGGCGGCTTCACCTCGCGGGCGACGTCGACCGTGGTGATGCCTTCGGCGGCGGCGAACCGGTGCAGGCCGCGGACCGCGATCACGGCGCGGGCCGCCGACACCGCCGACAGTGGCACCACCCCGTTGTCGGGATCGCCGCGGCGCAGCGACACCAGGAAGTCGGTGACGTCGGCCTCGGTCACGCCGGCCAGGTCGGTGACCCCGCGCGACGCGAGGTGCTCGGCGTAGCGCCGCAGGTCGCGACGGTAGGAGCTCAGGGTGTTCGCGGCCACCCCGCGCTCGATCGCGAGGTGGTCCAGGTAGCCCTGGAACTGATCGTCGAGCGCCGCCGGCTCCACCCCGGTGGTCATGGATGCCCCATCCGGCGGGCGAACGCCCGGGGCCGGTCCACCCACGGGGCGTCAACCGGCCGCAGCACCGAGGGGTCCGGCATCGTGTGCGCGGCGAGGATGCCGGCCACCGAGATCGAGTTGACGATGTCCCCGGAGAACACCCTGGCCACCGCGTCGGCGAGAGGAACCCGCTCCAGGGTCAGGTCGGCTTCCTCGTCGTGGGCCTGCGGCCGGTCGACGTCGCTGAGGCCGGTGGCCAGGAACACCCGCACGCTCTCGTCGCAGAACCCGGGCGCCGAATCGAGGTCAACGAGGGTGCGCCAGGTCTGCGCCGCCTGGCCGGCTTCCTCGGCGAGCTCCCGCGCCGCGGTCTCGTGCGGCGGCTCGCCGCCGAAGTCGAGCAGCCCGGCGGGCAGTTCCCAGAGCCGGCGCCCGAACGGATGCCGGTACTGCTGTATCAGCGTGATACGGCCGTCGTCGTCGAGCGCCACGACCGCGACCGCACCGAAGTGCTCGACGACCTCGCGCCGTGCGGTGCCGCCGCCGGGCATGCGCACCTCGTCGGCGCGCAACGCCAGGATCTTCCCGACGTAGATCGTCTCCGAAGAGACCGTGGTGAACTCGTGACGCCCGCGCTCACCCTCAGCCACGAGCCGGGGTGTCCTCGAGAGCGTGCTCGGCGCCGTTGGGCCGCAGTTCGTGCTCGGGAATCTCCGGCATCTCCACCGGCAGGCGCTCGGCGTTCTTGTAGTCCAGCGACGCGCCCACGAACGCGTCGAACAGCGGATGCGGACGGGTGGGACGGCTCTTGAGCTCCGGGTGGGCCTGGGTGCCGACGAGGAACGGGTGCACCTCGGGCGGGTACTCGACGAACTCGACGAGGTGGCCGTCCGGTGAGGTGCCCGAGAAGCGGAGCCCGCTCTCGGCGATCCGGTCCCGGTAGGCGTTGTTCACCTCGTAGCGGTGCCGGTGCCGCTCCGACACCTCGGTCGCTCCATAGGCTTGCGCGACAATCGAATCCGGCTCCAGAACGGCGGGGTAGGCGCCCAGCCGCATGGTGCCGCCGAGGTCGGCGTCCCCGGCGACCGCGTCGCGCTGATCGGCCATCGTCGAGATCACCGGATCGGGTGTGGCCGGGTCGAACTCCGCGGAGTTCGCCTCGGTCAGCCCGACCGAGCGGGCCGCTTCGATGACGATGCACTGCAGACCCAGGCACAGGCCCAGCACCGGCAGGCCGCGCTTGCGCGCATACCGGATGGCCCCGATCTTGCCTTCGATGCCGCGGATGCCGAACCCGCCAGGGATCAGCACACCGTCGACATCGGCCAGTGCCACCGCGGCCGCGGCGTCGGTCTCGCAGTCGTCGGAGGCGATCCACTGCATCTCGACCTTCGCGTGGTGGGCGAACCCACCGGCGCGAATCGCCTCGGCGACCGACAGGTAGGCGTCGGACAGATCGATGTATTTGCCCACCAACGCGATTCGCACGGTCTCGCGGGGCTCGTGCACGCGACGCAGCAGGTCGTTCCACTGGGTCCAGTCCACGTCGCGGAACGGCAGGTTCAGCCGCCGCACCACGTACGCGTCGAGTTCCTCGCGGTGCAGGACCTTCGGGATGTCGTAGATCGACGGGGCGTCCGGGGTGGAGATGACGCCGTCGATGTCGACGTCGCACATCAACGCGATCTTGTTCTTGAGCGGCTCGGGCACGTCGCGGTCACAGCGCAGGATCAGCGCGTCCGGCGTGATGCCGATGCTGCGCAGCGCGGCCACCGAGTGCTGCGTCGGTTTGGTCTTGAGCTCACCGGACGGCGCCATGAACGGAACCAGCGAGCAGTGCAGGAAGAAGCAGTTCTCCCGGCCGACCTCGTGGCGGACCTGGCGGGCCGCCTCGAGGAACGGCAGCGACTCGATGTCGCCGACGGTGCCGCCGATCTCGGTGATGATCACATCCGGCCGGTTGCCCTCGTTGTCGGTGGCGTCCATGGCCAGGATGCGGCGTTTGATCTCGTCGGTGATGTGCGGGATCACCTGGACGGTGTCGCCGAGGTACTCGCCGCGGCGTTCCTTGGCGATGACCGTCGAATAGACCTGTCCGGTGGTCACATTGGCCGACCCGGACAGATCACGGTCCAGGAAGCGCTCGTAGTGGCCGACGTCGAGGTCGGTCTCCGCGCCGTCCTCGGTGACGAACACCTCACCGTGCTGGAACGGGTTCATCGTCCCCGGGTCGACGTTCAGATAAGGGTCGAGCTTCTGCATGGTCACCTGCAGCCCCCGCGCGGTCAGCAACTGGCCCAGGCTGGACGCCGTGAGACCTTTGCCGAGGGAGGACACCACGCCACCGGTCACGAAGAGGTGCTTGGTGGCCGTTTGCGGGTGCTTGCGTAACGCTGGCAAGAACTACCTCCGTGATGACCGGGCAGGGCTTGTTTCGCTGGGTTCGCACCCGGTTTGGGGCCTGCCGACCCACGGAACCCCACCCTAACACCGACCGGGACGCGTTGTTGTTGACGCGCCGGGCTACTGCGCGACGGTGACCGAGGTCGCTCCCGGCCCGATCCCGAACTGGTCCGGGCGACCGCCGTTGATCAACACGCCCAGCGCGAGCACCGAGGTGATCCGGCCGGATTCGCTGTCGATGTCGTCGACGGTGCTGACGGCGTTCTTCATCGCCGCATCGGCCCTGGTCACTGCGACCGCGGAGGTACCGGTGGCCGACCCGTCACGGCCGACGAGCACAGTTCCCGAACCGTGTGGCGCGAGTCCCGCGGCGAACCGTGCGACGGTCGCGCCCTGATTACCGGCGTCCTCGCCGAGAGCGCCGCCGGTGACCACGAGCGCGGTGTCGGCGGCGCCGATGCGTTCGGTGCCGTAGGTCACGAAGCCGGTGTCGCGCAGCGCGGCCAGCACGGTGGCGCGCTGATCGTCGTTCACGGGCGGCTTCTTCGGATCGCGGTCGATCAGCAGCGAGATACCGAGCAGATCGCCGGCTTGGGATCCCTGGTCTACGGTGGTCGTGCTCAGCTGGGCTCCGGCCGGGACGATCGGCGAGTTGACCACCGACAGCAGCTTCTCCGCCGAGTTCGCGTCGACGAACTGCTGCGTCAGGCCGACGGTGCCGGCGAGCGTGCCGCCGGCCTGAGAGATCAGCCGGGCCAGCCCGTCGATGTCGTTGTCGGCGGCGTCGGGGGTGCGGAAGATCACCACCGATTTCCGGGCCAGGGTGTCACGCAGGATCCGCGGCGCCACCTGGGCGTCGAAATCGCCTGCAGCCTTGAGCTTCTCGTTGAGGGCGTTGCGGTCACCGGTCAACGTGTCGATCTGCTGCTGCATCTCCTGCTTGTCGTCGCGCAGGCCGGACAGCACCGTGTTGGACAGCAGCCCCGACCCCAGGGCCACGCCGATGGCCAGCGCCAGGAAGACGGCGGCCAACGAAATGGCGTGCGAACGCAGCGAGATCACCGTTGCTCCCCTACGACACCAGACCCTGGACCCAGAGCAGGAACTGATTCCAGTACTGGGACACCCACTCGATCACTGCGGCGTCGGCGCGAGACACCCACAGCGCCGCGATCACCGCGATCAGCATGGCCAACACCAGCAGCGCGACGGCGCCGCCGGAGACGCGGCTGCGGTACAGGGTGGCGACGGCCTTGGCGTCGACGAGCTTCTCGCCCACCTTCATCCGGGTCAGGAACGTCGACGGGTTGCTCTGCTGGCGGGTGCGGTCGAAGAACTCCTCGATGCTCGCCGTGTGGCCCACCGTGACGATCAAGGACGCGCCGTGGTGGTCACACAGGAGCAGGGCCAGGTCGGCGGCCGATCCCGCGGCGGGAAACGTCATCGCGCCCACGCCGAGGTCCTGGATCCGCTCAAGACCGGCGGCATGGCCGTCGGCGTCGGCGGGCAGTACCACCTGGGCGCCGCAGCGCAGCACCTCGGTGCTGATCTTGTCGGGGTCGCCGACGATCAGTGCCGGCCGGTAGCCGGCCTTGCGCAGGATGTCGGCGCCGGAACCGACCCCGACCAGCACCGGCTGATACTCCTTGATGAACGGTTTGAGCGCCTTGAGGTCGGCGGCCGCGTTCTCCTCCTCGGCGACGATCACCACATGCCTGCGGTTGAGGTCCACGTCGATGTCGGGTATGCCGATCCCGTCGATCAGCAGCGGGCTCTCGCTGCGGATGAACTCGATGGTGTTGCCCGCGAACGCCTCGAGGTGGGCCACCAGCCCGCCCTTGGCCTCCTGCATCAGTTCGTGGATGTCGGCGTCGGTGCGCTCGGTGCCCAGGACCAGCCGGCGGTCGCCGGAATACACACCGCCCTCGTTGAGCCGGATGCGGGCGCCGTCCTTGACCTTCTTGAACACCTCAGGGCCGGTGCTGTCGATCAGCGTGATGCCGTTGGCGACCAGGACCTCGGGCCCGAGGTTGGGATAGCGGCCCGAGATCGACGCGGACGCGTTGACCACTGCGGTGACGCCGGCATCGACCAGTGCGTCGGCGGTGACGCGGTCCAGGTCGAGGGCGTCGATGACGACGATGTCGCCGGGGGTCACCCGTCTGAGGAGTCGATCGATGTCGCGGTCCACGCGGGCAGTGCCGGTGATACCTGGCCGTGAGCTGGCATTACGGGACAGCAGCGCTGACATCTTCATGGGTGGATTCTGTGCGGCGACGACCGGAATCCGTTGGAGGCGCGCCGTAACACCAGCCTCACAAGTTGTCTTCTGTCACACGAGTAACAGGGCGCCGAACCTGTCAGCCGGTGGCGGCGCGCTCGCCCCGGGCGGCATCCAGCAGCTCGCGCGCGTGCGCGCGGCCGCTGTCGGACTCCCCCAGCCCGGCCAGCATCCTGGCCAGTTCGGCCACACGGTCGTCCTCGTCGAGGCGCCGCACTCCGCTGGATTTCGCCTTGGGCTTGCCGGCGGCGCCCCCGGCGACCCCTTCGACGACGAGGTGCACGTCGGCGTAGGCGGCGACCTGCGGCAGGTGTGTGACGACGATGACCTGGTGGGTGCGCGCCAGCCGGGCCAGCCGTCGCCCGATCTGCACGGCGGCTCGTCCGCCCACGCCGGCGTCGACCTCGTCGAAAACCATGGTGGTGCCCTCGCTCGACGCGGACAGCACGACTTCCAGGGCCAACATCACCCGGGACAGCTCACCGCCCGAGGCACTCTTGTTCAGCGGGAGCAGGTCGGAGCCGCCGTGCGCGGCGAACCCGAACTCGACGGCGTCGACTCCGTCGCGGCCGGCGTGCACGGTGACCCCCGACGGCAGGGGCAGCGGGGCGGTGTCGTCGGCGCGTGCCGGCAGCGGGCTCACCGAGATCACGAACTGGGCGCCGGCCATCGCCAGGCCGGCCAGTTCGGTGGTGACCGCCTTGGACAAGCCCTTGGCGGCCTTGGCCCTGACCTTGGTCAGGTCCTGCGCCGTGGCGATCACCTTGGCCTGCAGCTCGTCGACCCGACGTTCCAGCCCGGCCAGTGCTTCCTCGGACACGTCGAGCTGGGCGAGCCGGTCGCGGGCCTCGCGGGCCCAATCGAGCACACCGTCGACGTCGGCGGCGTACTTGCGCGTCAACGTGCGCAGCTCCGCCTGGCGCGCCAACTTGGTTTCCAGAGTGCTTGTGTCCGTTGGCAATTCGTCCAGATAATGCCCGAGCTCGCCGGATACGTCGACCAGCACCGTCAGCGCGGTGCCGAGCTGCTCGGCCAGCGTCTTGAGCGGGACGTCATCGGTGTCTTCCAGCGCCGAGCGCGCCTGCCCCACCGCGTGGGCGGCGGAGAAGCCGTCGTCACCCTCCCCGGACAGCGCCGCCCTGGCGGTCTGCACGGCATCGCGCAACGCGTCGAGCTCGGAAAGCCGGCGGATGTCGGCAACCAGTCCCTCGTCCTCCCCGGGCTGCGGGTCGATGACCTCGATCTCGTTCAGCGCGAACTGCAGGCGGTCGGCTTCCTGCGCCATCTCGCGGGCCCGCCGCCGGCGGTCGTCGAGGTCGCGCCGGGCTTCCAGCCAGACGTCGCGGGCCGTGCGGTAGCGCTGCAGCGAAGCGCTCACCTCGGCGTACCGGTCGAGGGCGGCGCGTTGCTCGTCCGGCCGCATCAACCGCAGCTGGTCGTTCTGTCCGTGCAGGGTGAGCAGTTCGTTGGTGAAGCCGCTCAAGGATCGAGCCGGGACACTGCGGCCCCCCAGATAGGCCCGCGACGGTCCGTCCCGGCTCACGGAGCGGGCGGCGATGATGCTCCCGTCGTCGTCGCGTTCGGCGCCGCAGGAGTCCAGGATCTCGTCGACCTGCCCGGCGACCTCCGCGCCCAGCTCGACCGTCGTGAACCGGCCCTCGACGACGGCGCGCTCGGCGCCCGAACGCACCTTGGTCGCGTCGGCGCGGGCACCCCCGAGCAGGTGCAGGCCGGTGACCACCATGGTCTTGCCGGCACCGGTCTCGCCGGTCAGCACGGTCAGTCCGCCGTCGAACTCCGCGGTGGCGGCGTTGATCGCACCGAGTGCCTCGATTCGGATTTCTGCTAGCACTACTGTCCGCGCCACCCCGTGACCGGAAGCCGGAACTTGCGTACCAGCCGATCGGTGAACGGCGCGCTGTCCAGCCGCACCCACTTCAGCGGTGTGGCGCACCGGGTCACCTCCAGGCGGCCACCGGCAGGCACGACCATGTCCCGCCGGCCGTCGCAGAACACCAGCGCGTCGTGACCGCTGGCTTCGATCTCGATCGCGATCAACGCATCGGGGCTGGTCACCATCGGGCGGGCGAACAGCGCATGCGCATTGTTCGGCACCACCAGGATCGCCTCCAGGTCCGGCCACAGCACCGGGCCGCCCGCCGAGAACGCGTACGCCGTGGACCCGGTCGGGGTCGACACCAGCACCCCGTCGCAACCGAACGACGACACCGGGCGTCCGTCCACCTCCAGGAGCGCACCGAGCACGCCCAGCCGCGTCCCCTTCTCCAGGCTTGCCTCGTTGAGTGCCCACCCGCGGTCGATCAGCCGGCCTTCGGCGCGCACGGCGACGTCAAGGGTCATCCGGTGCTCGACCCGGTAGTCGCGCCGGATGATGTGGTCGAGCACCTTGTCGATGGCCTCGGCCTCGGCTTCTGCCAGGAAGCCGATCTTGCCGAGGTTCACCCCGAGCACCGGGATCTCGACGTTGCGGGCCAGTTCGGCGGCGCGCAGGAAGGTGCCGTCGCCGCCGAGCACCAGCACCAGCTCGCATCCTTCGGCGGCCCTCTCGTCCGCGTCGACGACCTCGATCTCCACGCCGAGCGCCCGCATGTCGTCGGGAGCCAGGTGGATGGGTCCGCGATCGACCGCTTCGGCGGACAATGCACGCAAGGCGATGCCGTTGTCGGACAACACTTTTTCGACCCGCCGGGCCACCTCGGTCACTTCCTCACGACCGGTGTGCAAGACCAGCAGGATGGTGCGTTCGCTCATTGCGGCCCCTCCTCGACCGCGCGACGTACCGCGGCCTCCAGCTCGTCGCCCTGCAGGGAGTGCTCACCGCGGGTGCGCAGGTCCAGGAAGTACTCGACGTTACCCGCCGGGCCGGGCAGTGGACTGGCGGTGACGGCCACGGCATGCCAGTTCAGTTCCGCGGCACGCCGGGCCACCGAGAGCACCGCGTCGGCGCGGAGCAACGGATCGGACACCACGCCGCCGCCACCGACCCGTTCCTTGCCGACCTCGAATTGAGGTTTCACCATAGGAACGATATCGGCGTCCGGTGACGCGCAGGTCGTCAGTGCGGGCAGCACCGTCGCCAGCGAGATGAACGACAGGTCTGCGACGACCAGATCGACGGATCCGCCGATCGCCTCCGGGGTGAGTTCGCGGACGTTGGTGCGCTCCATCACCGTCACCCTCGGGTCGGTGCGCAGCGACCAGGCCAGTTGGCCGTAGCCGACGTCGACGGCGATCACCTCGCGGGCCTGGCGGTGCAGCAGCACCTCGGTGAAGCCGCCGGTCGAGGCCCCGGCGTCCAGGCAGCGGCGGTTCTCGACGGACAATCCGAACGCGTCGAGCGCGCCGATGAGTTTGTGGGCGCCCCGCGACACCCAGGAGTCGGCGTCGCCGCCCTCGACGGTCAGATGCGCGGTCACCGACACCGCGGTGGCGGGCTTGGCCGCGGGCATACCGTCCACCCGGACCCGGCCGGCGCCGATCAGCTCGGCCGCCTGCTGGCGCGAGCGGGCCAGCCCTCGTCGAACCAGTTCGGCGTCAACACGTGCGCGACGCGCCACGCGGGTCAGCCCTTCTCGACGGATTCCAGCGCGCGCACCAGCAGATCGTGCGCCTGCTCGAGGCGCGCCGCGACGGAGTCCAGGTCAGCCGCCGACACATCGATCGGCTCACCCAGCAGTTCGGTCACCTGGGTGCGGATCTGGTCGGGATCGTTGGTCATAGCGGTGTTCACGCTAGTCGATGCGAGCGGACAGCAGCGTCCACCGCTGCACGGCCTGTCGGGACGCGTCGTCGGCCGCGCGGACCGGACGGCGTTCGATTCCCGCCTCCCACACCGCCGCGGCGAGGGCACGCACCGCGGACAGCGGGTCGCCCGGGTCTGACCCGGTGGCGCTCAGCGTGACCGCCGTGGCGTCGACGTCGACCCGCCAGCCCGGATGCGGCGCGACGCGCAACGTGTCGGCCTGACCGACGGCCAGCGCCCGGAGGTCTTCGGCCAGGTAGGTCGGACGCTGCTCGCTACTCGCCCAGATGGCGTCGTCGGCAGAGTTGACCCCGCACAGCACCATCAGGCTGGGCAGCTGCGCTGCGTTGGCGCCGGCGATGTCGGTGTCGAGCCGATCCCCGACCACCAGCGGGCGCTCGAACTCGCCGCGGGCCAGCGCATCCTGCATCAACGCGGGCGCCGGTTTCCCGGCCACCTGCGGATCCCGGTCGGTGGCGGTGCGCAGCGCGGCCACCATCGAACCGTTCCCGGGCAGCAGACCGCGTTCCGAGGGCAGCGTCTTGTCGACGTTGGCGGCGATCCACAGCGCTCCGGCCCGGATCGCGAGCGCCGCCTCGGCCAGGGCCGGCCACGCGGTGTCCGGCGAATGGCCCTGCACCACCGCGACCGGGCCGTCCGCGAAGGCGCGGACCGGGGTCAGCCCCGCGCCGGCGACCTCCCCGGCCAACGCGTCGGTCCCGACCACGAGGACCTTGGCGGCGGGCGGGAGTTGGTCGGCCAGCAACCGCGCCGCGCTCTGGGCGCTGGTGACGACGTCGTCGGCGGCGGCCGCGAAACCCAGCTCACGCAGGTGCGCGGCGACCTGTTCGGCGTCGCGGGAGGCGTTGTTCGTCACGAACAGCACGCGAGGGTCGATCGCAGCCAGCGTGTCGACCGCCCCCGGGGTGGGTGCGTCGCCGCGGAACACCGTGCCGTCGAGGTCGAGCAGCAGACAATCATGCTGCTGCACAAGGGCGCTCACGTCAGGACAGCTCCGTGACACGTTCTTCGGCGTCGGTGACACCGTCGACGTCGGCGGCTGCGGCATGCAGGAACCACTGCAGCGCCTCGTCGTTGCGGCCGAGCTCCAGCAGGGTGTCGGCGTAGGCGTAGAACAGACGCGCAGCTGTCTGGCCGCTGCGGTCCGGATCGAGGGTCGGGGTCGACAGCACGGCGAGCGCCTGTTCGTGTTGGCCCAGATCCGATCGCGCACCCGCCACGACAATGCGCAGCTCGTCGGCGTCGTCTCCGGTCAGCGCCGCGGCCTCCGGTGACCGGGCGAGTTCGATGGCGCGTTCAGGACGTCCGACACCACGCTCGCAATCCGCGATCAACGCCAACAGCGGTGAGCGACTTCCCATTCGGCGCGCCGCCCGCAGTTCTGCGAGTGCCTGGGCCCAGTCGCCGCACTGATAGGCCGCGATACCGACGGCCTCGCGGACCGCCGCGATCCTTCCCGACCGAGCACGCGCGGCGCGGGCATGCGCCAACGCCGCTTCGGGGTCCTCCTCGAGCAGCTCGCCGGCGGCGACCAGGTGCCGGGCCACCACGTCGGCGGTGCTGCGGTCGAGGGTGGTCAGTTCTCCGCGGATCTCGGGGGCGAGCTGTCGAGCTTCGATCTCCTTGGGGATCGGCGGACCGCTGGCACGATCGTCACTCTCGGGGCGGGGCTGGGCGGCGCGCGCCCGGTTCGGACCCGAGGTGCGCGGCGCCCCCGAGCGCTGATCGCGCCGCGGACGCTGCCGGTTGTCGTTCGAGCTGCGGCTGGGTCGACGATCGCCGCGGCCGCCCTGATTGTCTTGGGGCACGTCGAAAAGGATACGGGCCGGCTCTGCAGCCACATAATCTGCGTTTCAGAAATGGCTGCGATAAAAGAATGGAAATGGCGGTGTCCAGAAATGGAAATCGCCCCCCACGCAATTGTGGGGGGCGATTCCTAATTTGTGTTCGGCGGTGTCCTACTTTTCCACCCGTGTGGGTAGTATCATCGGCGCTGGCAGGCTTAGCTTCCGGGTTCGGGATGGGACCGGGCGTTTCCCTGCCGCTATGGACCGCCGTAACTGTATTCACTCGTTTTTGAGTGATCCCCGTGGTGGGGAAGTTTATAGCCCCTTGTTTATTGGTGGTGGGGGTGGTGTGGTTTGTGGTTGTGGTTGCGAGGTTTTGTTGGTGTTGTAAGTTTTCGGCCGGTTAGTGCCAGTTCCCTGCACCTCTTGCGAGGCTTCTAGGTCTGGTCTATCGATCCCGTGGTCTGCGGGGGGCCTTATCCCACTGAAATGGGTGAGAAGCCTGGTCTTGGAGGGGGTTTCCCGCTTAGATGCTTTCAGCGGTTATCCTGTCCGAACGTGGCTATCCAGCGGTGCCCCTGGTGGGACAACTGGTAGACCAGAGGTTCGTCCGTCCCGGTCCTCTCGTACTAGGGACAGGTTTCCTCAAGCTTCTGACGCGCGCGGCGGATAGAGACCGAACTGTCTCACGACGTTCTAAACCCAGCTCGCGTGCCGCTTTAATGGGCGAACAGCCCAACCCTTGGGACCTGCTCCAGCCCCAGGATGCGACGAGCCGACATCGAGGTGCCAAACCATCCCGTCGATATGGACTCTTGGGGAAGATCAGCCTGTTATCCCCGGGGTACCTTTTATCCGTTGAGCGACACCCCTTCCACTCAGAGGTGCCGGATCACTAGTCCCGACTTTCGTCCCTGCTCGACATGTCCGTCTCGCAGTCAAGCTCCCTTGTGCACTTACACTCAACACCTGATTGCCGTCCAGGTTGAGGGAACCTTTGGGCGCCTCCGTTACATTTTAGGAGGCAACCGCCCCAGTTAAACTACCCACCAGGCACTGTCCCTGGACCGGATAGACGGTCCGAGGTTAGAGGCCCAATACGATCAGAGTGGTATTTCAACAACGACTCCACCCTCACTGGCGTGAGGGCTTCACAGTCTCCCACCTATCCTACACAAACCGTATCGAGCACCAATACCAAGTTGTAGTGAAGGTCCCGGGGTCTTTTCGTCCTGCCGCGCGTAACGAGCATCTTTACTCGTAATGCAATTTCGCCGAGTCTATGGTTGAGACAGCTGAGAAGTCGTTACGCCATTCGTGCAGGTCGGAACTTACCCGACAAGGAATTTCGCTACCTTAGGATGGTTATAGTTACCACCGCCGTTTACTGGGGCTTAAATTCTCCGCTTCACCCCCGAAAGGGTTAACGGGTCCTCTTAACCTTCCAGCACCGGGCAGGCGTCAGTCCGTATACATCGTCTTGCGACTTCGCACGGACCTGTGTTTTTAGTAAACAGTCGCTTCTCACTGGTTTGTGCCACCCTCCCGCTGCCGGCCGCGAGGGCCTTGACGGTGTGGGGGTCCCCCTTCTCCCGAAGTTACGGGGGCATTTTGCCGAGTTCCTTAACCATAGTTCACTCGTACGCCTCGGTATTCTCTACCTGACCACCTGTGTTGGTTTGGGGTACGGGCCGTGTGTGCGCTCGCTAGAGGCTTTTCTCGGCAGCATAGGATCACCGAATTCGCCTCAATCGGCTATGCATCACCTCTCAGGCATCATGAGTGACGGATTTACCTATCACTCGCCCTACAGGCTTACCCCGGTATTACCACTGACCGGTACGGCTACCTTCCTGCGTCACCCCATCGCTTGACTACTACCACCGAAGGTCCCGCGCAGCCGGCGACGGTCGCTCCCCGAAGGGATTGATCTGTCGCCTTTTGGGCGGTTAGTACCGGTGATTCATCAGGGACGCTCACACACGGGTACGGGAATATCAACCCGTTGTCCATCGACTACGCCTGTCGGCCTCGCCTTAGGTCCCGACTCACCCTGGGCGGACTGGCCTGGCCCAGGAACCCTTGGTCTTCCGGCGGGCAAGGTTCTCACTTGCCTTATCGCTACTCATGCCTGCATTCTCACTCCCACACCCTCCACAGCTAGATCACTCTGCTGCTTCACCGGATGCAGGACGCTCCCCTACCCAGCACACAAGTGTGCTGCCGCGGCTTCGGCGGTGTGCTTGAGCCCCGCTACATTATCGGCGCACAATCACTTGACCAGTGAGCTATTACGCACTCTTTCAAGGGTGGCTGCTTCTAAGCCAACCTCCTGGTTGTCTTCGCGACTGCACATCCTTTTCCACTTAGCACACGCTTAGGGGCCTTAGCCGGCGATCTGGGCTGTTTCCCTCTCGACGCACGGAGCTTATCCCCCGCCGTCTCACTGCCGCATTACACCGTGTCGGCATTCGGAGTTTGGCTGACGTCAGTAACCCTGTGGGGCCCATCGGCCATCCAGTAGCTCTACCTCCGACACGAACACTGCGACGCTGCACCTAAATGCATTTCGGGGAGAACCAGCTATCACGGAGTTTGATTGGCCTTTCACCCCTACCCACAACTCATCCCCTCAGTCTTCAACCTAAGTGGGTTCGGGCCTCCACGCGGTCTTACCCGCGCTTCACCCTGGCCATGGGTAGATCACTCCGCTTCGGGTCCAGAACACACCACTACACCACACACAACTGTGCGGATACGCCCTATTCAGACTCGCTTTCGCTACGGCTACCCCACCCGGGTTAACCTCGCGACATGTCCCTGACTCGCAGGCTCATTCTTCAAAAGGCACGCCATCACCCCACGCAAAAACGAAGGCTCTGACGGATTGTAAGCGCACGGTTTCAGGTACTATTTCACTCCCCTCCCGGGGTACTTTTCACCATTCCCTCACGGTACTCATCCGCTATCGGTCACTGGGAAGTATTCAGGCTTACCGGGTGGTCCCGGCAGATTCACAGCAGATTCCACGGGCCCGCTGCTACTCGGGGAAACCTGTGACAGCAGATCAGGAGTTTTCGACTACGGGGCTCTCACCCACTACGGCAGACCATCCCAGGCCACTTCGCCTAACACCTGATTTTCTCACTGCTGCTGCCCACGGCGGCGGACAGAACACAGACCCCACAACACCGCACACACAACCCCCGCCGGGTATCACATGCACACGGTTTAGCCATCCTCCGCTTTCGCTCGCCACTACTCACGGAATCACTTTTGTTTTCTCTTCCTACGGGTACTGAGATGTTTCACTTCCCCGCGTTCCCCCCCAACGCCTATATATTCAGCGTTGGGTGACACGACATCACTCGTGCCGGGTTTCCCCATTCGGACATCCTCGGATCCACGCTCGGTTGACAGCTCCCCGAGGCATATCGCAGCCTCCCACGTCCTTCATCGGCTCCCAGTGCCAAGGCATCCACCATGCGCCCTTAAACACTTACAACACAAAACCAAAAAATGAGTCACCCACACACACCCCACAACGAGATGCATGCGAGTATCAGAAAAATTTGCATTACATGAAATGACAACCCACACAAGAAAACCCACCCCCACAAAGGAAGACAGGCCCTCATACAAGCCATCATCTCGATGCTCGCAACCACTATCCACAAATCAAACACCACACCCCACCACCAAAGCAGGGCAACAACACGCTCCACCACCCCAACGGGCAATGGCCAACCCCCAACGGGGCTGCAGGGCCTGTTGTCTCAAAGCCCAATAGTGTGTCTGGCAGCCGCGCACGGCATTTCCCTACCCATGCGCCAATGTCTGTTGCCTGCACCAGACCCTGAAACCCACTACAGGCCAGGGCCATCCAACGAATCGATCAGATCACCGAACCCCCACACGATGTGGGCGGGCCTGATTCTCGTGGTGCTCCTTAGAAAGGAGGTGATCCAGCCGCACCTTCCGGTACGGCTACCTTGTTACGACTTCGTCCCAATCGCCGATCCCACCTTCGACGGCTCCCTCCCACAAGGGGTTAGGCCACCGGCTTCGGGTGTTACCGACTTTCATGACGTGACGGGCGGTGTGTACAAGGCCCGGGAACGTATTCACCGCAGCGTTGCTGATCTGCGATTACTAGCGACTCCGACTTCACGGGGTCGAGTTGCAGACCCCGATCCGAACTGAGACCGGCTTTGAAAGGATTCGCTCCACCTCACGGCATCGCAGCCCTTTGTACCGGCCATTGTAGCATGTGTGAAGCCCTGGACATAAGGGGCATGATGACTTGACGTCATCCCCACCTTCCTCCGAGTTGACCCCGGCAGTCTCTCACGAGTCCCCGCCATTACGCGCTGGCAACATAAGATAAGGGTTGCGCTCGTTGCGGGACTTAACCCAACATCTCACGACACGAGCTGACGACAGCCATGCACCACCTGCACACAGGCCACAAGGGAACCGACATCTCTGCCGGCGTCCTGTGCATGTCAAACCCAGGTAAGGTTCTTCGCGTTGCATCGAATTAATCCACATGCTCCGCCGCTTGTGCGGGCCCCCGTCAATTTCTTTGAGTTTTAGCCTTGCGGCCGTACTCCCCAGGCGGGGTACTTAATGCGTTAGCTACGGCACGGATCCCAAGGAAGGAAACCCACACCTAGTACCCACCGTTTACGGCGTGGACTACCAGGGTATCTAATCCTGTTCGCTCCCCACGCTTTCGCTCCTCAGCGTCAGTTACTGCCCAGAGACCCGCCTTCGCCACCGGTGTTCCTCCTGATATCTGCGCATTCCACCGCTACACCAGGAATTCCAGTCTCCCCTGCAGTACTCCAGTCTGCCCGTATCGCCCGCACGCCCACAGTTGAGCTGTGAGTTTTCACGGACAACGCGACAAACCACCTACGAGCTCTTTACGCCCAGTAATTCCGGACAACGCTCGGACCCTACGTATTACCGCGGCTGCTGGCACGTAGTTGGCCGGTCCTTCTTCTCCAGGTACCGTCACTTGCGCTTCGTCCCTGGCGAAAGAGGTTTACAACCCGAAGGCCGTCATCCCTCACGCGGCGTCGCTGCATCAGGCTTGCGCCCATTGTGCAATATTCCCCACTGCTGCCTCCCGTAGGAGTCTGGGCCGTATCTCAGTCCCAGTGTGGCCGGTCACCCTCTCAGGCCGGCTACCCGTCGTCGCCTTGGTAAGCCATAACCTCACCAACAAGCTGATAGGCCGCGGGCCCATCCCACACCGCAAAAGCTTTCCCCTCCCAGACCATGCAGCCAGAAGGGTGTATTCGGTATTAGACCCAGTTTCCCAGGCTTATCCCAAAGTGCAGGGCAGATCACCCACGTGTTACTCACCCGTTCGCCACTCGAGTACCCCGAAGGGCCTTTCCGTTCGACTTGCATGTGTTAAGCACGCCGCCAGCGTTCGTCCTGAGCCAGAATCAAACTCTCCAAACAAAAACCCCCACACCAAAAAGTGCAGGCAGAATTCACAATCAGAGAAATCCGATCATCAAACAAGACACCAAAAACTGGCATCCAAAAACAACCCACCCCTAAACGGGAAAAAGAGGCAGGCCAAAAAACAACAAACAAAAACCACCAAACACACTATTGAGTTCTCAAACAACACGCCCCCAGACCTGCCGCACAACAACCCCGGCTCGAAAGCCGTGATCCTCGTGCGGACAGATGAGGACATCCGCCGGAGCGGACTTCCCTCTGGAGTGCCGCCGCGCTCTCCGGGTTTTGGGCCCGTGTCGCAGCGACTCCGATAAGTTACGTCAGGGATAACGCCGAGTCAAATCTGCTGCTAGAGCGTGTTTTTCGACCGGTATCCGGTGCACGCCCCGTCAGGGGTTTTCGGCTCGCGATCATTCAACGACCGGCCCACCGGATTTGTTCCCCATTGCCGATTACGCGCTGACCAGGCGATTCGTCCACGACATCAGCCCACCCGCTCTATTCCGGCGACATTGCGCTTGCCGCGGCGGAGCACCAACCACTTGCCGTGGAGGTAGTCCGAGGGCTGGGGCGACCACTCGTCTGTGGTGATCTTCACGTTGTTGACCGACACCCCGCCTTCGGCGATGGTCCGGCGGGCTGCGCCCTTGCTCGCGGAAAGTCCTGTGGAGACAAGCAATTCCGTGATCGAGTCGTTACCGCCCGGCTCGAGCTGGGCCACCGAGGCCTCTCTCAGCGCCGCCGCCAACGTGGGTTCGTCGAGCTCCGCCAGCTCTGCGCGCCCGAACAGCGCCTGGCTCGCGTGCTCAACGGCCACGGTCGCCGCCTCGCCGTGCACCAGGTTGGTGAGCTCTCGGGCCAGCCGTCGCTGGGCCGCCCTTTCATGCGGACGTTCGGCCGTCGCCTGCTCGAGCTCGGCCAGCTCGTCGGCGTCGAGGAACGTAAACCAGCGCAGATACGGCACGACGTCGGCGTCGGCGGTGTTGACGAAGTACTGGTACCAGGCATACGGGCTGGTCATATCCGGATCGAGCCAAAGGCTGCCGCCGCCGGTGGACTTGCCGAACTTCTTGCCTTCGGAGTCGGTCACCAGCGGAGTGGTCAGGGCGTGCACGCTGGCTCCGGCCTTCTGCCGGACCAGCCGCACGCCGGCGATGATGTTCCCCCATTGATCGGATCCGCCGACCTGCAGGGTGCAGCCGTACCGCTGGTGCAGTTCGACGTAGTCATTGGCCTGCAACAGCATGTAGCTGAACTCGGTGTAGGAGATGCCTTCCCCCTCGAGCCGCCGGCGGACGGTGTCGCGGTCGAGCATCACGTTGACCGAGAAGTGCTTGCCGACATCGCGCAGGAACTCGATCGCCGACAGCTCACCGGTCCAGGACAGGTTGTCGACGACGACCGCACCGGTGCGCGAATCGTCGAACTCCACGAACCGCTCAAGCTGACCGCGGATGCGATCCGCCCAGTCGGCGACGGTGTCGGCGGTGTTCAGCGTTCGCTCCCCCACATCGCGCGGATCACCGATCATCCCGGTGGCACCCCCGGCGAGCACGATCGGGCGATGGCCGGCCTGCTGGAATCGGCGCAGAGTCAACAGCGGGATCAAATGACCGGCGTGCAGGCTCGGCGCCGTCGGATCGAATCCGGAATACACCGTGACGGGCCCGTCGGCCAGCGCCTCGGCCAGCGCATCGCGGTCGGTGGACTGTGCGATCAGCCCACGCCATTCCAACTCATCGAGGATCGACGTGCCCTTAACACTCACGCATCGATCTTCCCGTACTAGTCGCTGCGCCCCGGCACCGGTGCCCGCGGACTGCGCCGGTAGGCCGACACCTCGGGATGGCCGGGCAGCCACATCCGCCACGGGCGGTCGGCCGCCTTGCTCACTCCCACGCGCGGCCCGGTCTCGCCCACACGTAACTGTCCCAGTTCCAACCGGACCGGAGCCGACGGATCGAACAGGTCGATTCCGTTGTCGTCCATCGTGATCCCGAGCGCCGAACACAGATTGCCCGGACCCCGGGCCAGCGCGACTTCGCGCACCGCCGGACCGCGACGGGTCCAGGCCCGGTCATGACCGGTGTCGATCACCGCCGCACGCAGTAGCACGGCCGCCGCGACGCCGTCGCTCGCGCACACCACGTTCGCGCAGACGTGGATGCCGTGGCTGCGGTAGGTGTAGAGCCGTCCCGGCGGGCCGAACATCACGGCGTTGCGCAGGCCCGGCCCGCGATAGGAGTGTGCTGCGGCATCCGGCCACGGCCCGTCTTCGGGGCCGCCGTAGGCCTCGACCTCGACAATCGTCGCGGCCACCCGGCGACCGGCCAGACGGGCCCCCAACAGCAGGCGCGCGGCAGTGAGCGGATCGACCGCGAGTAGATCAGCCGACACGTCCGGGCTGAAACACGTCGGCCAGGGCGTCGGCGACGACACGGTAAGCGACGTCCTCTTCGGCATGGACCCCGGGGAAGAAGTAGAAACCGTGCGGCATGCCGTCGGGAAAGTACTCGTGCGCGACCCCGCCGGCCGCGCGGATGCGCGCGGCGAACGCGCGGGCGGAATCGACGATCGGATCGTGCGTGCCGGCCACGACGACCGCGGGCGGGTAGTCGGTCAGGTCGCCCTCGATCGGGCTCACCCACGGGTGCTTCCACGGCGCGGTCGCCACATAGGCGCCGCGGATGAAACCGGCGAAGGCCATGTCATAGACGATTCCGCGCGGCGCCAGCTGAAGGAACGACGGCCACCGCTCGAACTGGAAGTCGGCGAAAGCGCCGAGCATCACCACGGCGTCCGGCACCCGCACACCCTCGTCGCGGGCCCGCAGCGGGATCGCACCGGCGAAGTTCGATCCCGCCGAATCCCCCGCCACGGCCACGCGGGTGATGTCGGCGCCCAGGTCCGAGCCGTGCCGGGTGATCCAGGTGTAAACGTCGAACGCGTCGTCGAACGGGACGGGGAAGGCGTACTCGGGCGCGGAACGGTAGTTGGCCGAGACCACCAGCGCGTCGTTGGTGAAGCCCAGTTTCCGGGCGAGGAAGTCGCAGTCCTCGGAGGAACCGACGGTGAACCCGCCGCCGTGGTAGTAGACGATCACCGGCAGCAGGCCGGACTCGCAGGACCGTGGCCGATACACCTGGCAGCGCGCCACCCCGTCGCGCACCGGCAGATACACCTGGTCGACGTCGACATCCGGTACCGCGTCGGCTCCGGTGGCCGGCACCAGCGCGGGATCGGGCTGATGTCCGTCGCCGATGTAGCCGGACCGCACCGGTGCGATCATCAGGTCGCGCAGTGCAACCGGGTGACGGTTGTTGGCGATCACCCGGTACATCGGCATCGCGGGATCGTTGGCGTCGATGTAACTGAGCCCGTCGATTACCGTCGGCGCGGTGACGTCCTTCTTCCCCGGGGGAATCGCGCGCAGTGAATCTCGGACCAAGCGTCTACCTAGGACTGCCCGACAGCCGACATCAAGCGCTGATGCTCTTGGTCGTCCACATCGACGGCCTCGTCGATCAGTAGCACCGGGATGCCGTCGTCGATGCGGTACTTGCGACGCAGCCGCGGGTTGTACAGCGCGTCATCGACCTCGACCAACGGGCCGCGGTCCTGCGGGCAGACCAGGATGGCCTTGAGGTTTTCGTCCAGCGCCATCGGTCAGCGACCCGGCATCGGGAAGATCGTGTCGCCGTCCTGGATCATCGGGTTGCCCTGATTGGGCGCCCACGCCGGACCCGTCGGGCCCATGCCGACCTGCGGGCCCGGAGACGTCGGACCGGACGGCGTCCCGTTCGCGGACTGGGCGAGCACCTTGCGCTGATAGTTCAGCGTCGACTGCAGCGCCTCGATCAGCGGGCCCTGGTTGGGACGCGAATCCAGGCCGGCCGCCAGCGCCTGGGTGTTGGCGATCGACGGCCGGATGCCGCGGGCGCGCAGGTTCATCACCTGCTCGATCAGCTTCGAGACCTGACCACCGCCGCGGCCGCTCTGGTACTCCTGCGAGATCATCATCAGGACCTGGTCGGGTGAGATGGCCGGCTTGGGCGGCTCCTCGGCTTTAGTGGTGGGCTGTGCGGACGCCGTCGGCGCGACGCCGACGACCAGGCCGAATCCGAGAGCGGCCCCGAGGAGCGCTCCCGTCGCCGCGCGGTGCAGCGACCAACCGGTCTTCTTGTCCTGCGTCGTCATCCCAACCTCCACGCAACCTCGGTAGTCGCCCCGGCGAGCCTAACAGCGCACACCGGGGCGGGCATCACTGCTGACCGCCCGCGATCTCGGTGCGCACGGCAGCGGTCAACCGCTTGTACCGATTGCTATCGGGGTCCAGGTACCAGGCGTTACGGGACGGCTTCGGGATGCCCTTCTCCTGCAGCGGCCCTGCCAGCGGACGGAACGTCGCGGTCAACGTCATATCGGAGACGACGTGCACGATGTCGGGGGCCTCACCGGCCGGCAGGTCGGCGAGCGCCTCGGACAGGTCGGCCGACGGGATGCTGCCGCCGGGGCACAGCGCCAGCGCGGTGACGGCCAGCGTGTCACCGTTGTCGGCTTCCACCCCGTAGGTGACCGCCATGTCGACGGCACCGAGTCTGCCGACCGCATCGTTGACCGTCGCGGCGAACACCGCCCCCCGCGCCGTGTGGATCACCGACGCGCGGTTGTCGACCAACCAGTAGTCGCCGTCCTCGTCGCGGCGGAACAGGTATTCGGTGGACACCCAGGTGTCGGCGGGGGCGAACACGCCGCGCTTGACCGAGGCCAGCGGGTCGACGGGTCCGCGTGGGTGCGCCAGCAGCACGCCCACCTCCCCGGCCTCGGCACGCCGCACGAAACCCTGGTCGTCCTCGAGGATCAGGTCGCCGTCGGGGTCGTACGCCGCCAGCGCGATCTCGCCTCCGCCCGGCAGCGGCCTGCCCTTGCTGCCGATCTTGGCGCCCTTGACGTTGGCCAGCACCGCCTGACCGTCGGTGGTGGCGAAGAACTCGACGACGTTGGCCGGTTCGAACACCTCGACGACCCGCTTCCACAGCCCCGCGGGCATTCCGGAGCCGATGAACAGCCGGATCGGATGGCCGCCGTTCAAGGCGAACGCCGGATCGTCGATGACCTCGCGCAGCATCGCCCAGGTGTAGGACACCACCGTCACGCCGTACTGCCGGATCTCCTGCAAGAAGCGGTCCGGGCGCAACTCGCGCGACAGGGCCACCCGGGCGCCGCCGACGACCGCGCCGCCGAGGCTGACCAGCAGTCCCGATTGGTGGTGCAGCGGGGTCAGGCAGTAGACGGTGTCGCTGCGGCTGAGGTTGGCCGCCGAGGCGGTGCCGAACGCCGACAGCGCCCAGCGGTAGTTGGTGATCTGGCGGGCGACCAGGTCGCCGCTGATCGTGCTGAACCCGATGAACGCCAGGTCGCGGGCCAGGCCGGGGTTGGGCCGGTACCAGCCGGGCAGGTCTACCAGGTCCGGGTCGATCTTCTCCATGTCGATTACGTCGGCGTTGTCGGGCAAGTGGAGGTCGCGGGATTCTCCGCCGCCGAGCACCAGCACCCGCATGTCGAGCTTGCGCGCCACGTCGAGGTTGGTGGGGTCGGCGATGATCTCGGTCACCGCGCCCAGCCGCGCGGCTTCGGCGAGGTCGGCGTCGGGCGGCATCAGCACGGCCACCGCGCCGAGCCGGGACAGGGCCGCGATCGCGACCAGAGCGCTGGGCCGGGTTTCCATCAACACCCCGACCCGGGTGCCCTGTCGCACACCGACCTCGATCAGGCCGCGCACCACGTTGTTGATGCGGCGGTCGACGGCCTCATAGGTGTGCACGCGCCCGTCGAACAGCAGCGCTTCCCCGTTGGGCATGTCTCGGGCCTGCTCACTCATGATGCGGCCCAACGAGATTCGCGTGTGGTCGTTGACCTGGCCGAGGCGGGCCAGGCGCGGCAGGGTGCGCGCGGTCTCGACGGCGAGGGCCCGCGCCGACTTGTTCGCCGTGACGAGCGCGTCGGCGGCCGATTTGGCCAGAGTGAAGGCCATCTCGGTGGCCGCGGTGGCACTGTGCGCCAGCCGTGAGGTCAGCGACACCCCGCTCTCGGTGGGCTCGGACGGCTGCACCGGCATCGGCGTGACCCCGTCGGGCATACTGCCGCCGCTGTCGAGCCAGCGCACCCACTCGGCCACCGTCGGCCAGGTCTGTGTCGCGGCCTTGGATCCCACCACGAGCCCGAAATGGCCTGCGCGGATCGAGAACTCGTAGACATCGGCCTGCGGCGCGGCCCGCTTGATGCCCCGCACCGACGCCGGCTGCCCGATGTCGTCGACCTCGCCGATCACGGCGAGCACCGGGCAGCTGATGTCGGACAGCGTCACCAGGTCACCGTGGATCGAGAAGCCACCGGTCATCATGCGGTTGTGCGCGATGAACTGCTTGAGCAGCTCGGAGATCGCGGGCCCCGACCACGCGATCCAGCCCTCGGAGGCCAGGAACCGCCGCTGCTGCTCACGCGGCAGCAGCGCCTCCCGGTCGTGTAGCTGACGCAGGAAATCCAACCGAGACTGCGCGGTCTTGACCGGATCGAGCATCTGAAATCCGGTGCGCGCCAACCATCCCGGGATGTCGATGCGGCTGAACACGTGGTCGGCCATGAAGTCGGCGGCCGCCGGGGCCAGGCTCGCCGGCAGGTTCATCGGAAGCGCGGCCAGCGTGTCGACCGGCGACCCGAACGCGACGATGCTGGCCAGATCCTTGGACCGGCGATACGCCGCCGTCTGATAGGCGAACATGCCGCCCTGCGAGTAACCGGCCAGGTGGACGTCACGCCCGGTGACGGTTTTGACCGTGTCGATGGCCTCGCTGAGCGCGACCACGTGATCGGCGAGGTTGCGCTGCATCCCGCCCTCGATCTTGTCGGGGGAACCGAAGTCGATGACCCACGGGTCGATTCCGGCCTTGTGCAGGATGCCGACGGCGCCCTCGTCGCGGGTGACGTCCCACATGTCGGCCGACATCATCATCGGGTGCACCATCAGCACCGGTGCGCCGACGGGCTTGCCGCCCGGCCGGGTATCGGGCGGGAAGTAGCGGCGCAGCCGGTACATCGGCACGCTCTGGACGATCTGGAACGGCGACGGCACGGCGCCGGTCTCCAGCCCGCCGTAGAGCAACACCTCGAGCCCGTTCTGTGCAGTCGCGACCAGTCGCCCCACAGGCCTCGTGATCGCCGAGAGGTCCACCACTGCTCACTCCCCACTGTGCCGTCCAGCCGCCTGATTCCGACGTGGTCATGATGGCACAGGGCGGATCGCCGGTTTCTGGTAACGACCGTGGGCCCACTAGTGTCGGCAGACGATGGCACACCTGCTCGGGGGTGAGAACCTCCACCTGGAGTACCCCACCGGGGTGGTGTTCGACGCGGTGACCCTCGGCGTCGGCGACGGCGACAGGATCGGCATCGTCGGACGTAACGGCGACGGCAAGTCCACCCTGCTCGGGTTGTTGACCGGTCAGATCGCCCCGCACGCCGGCCGGGTGACGCGCCGCGGCGGGGTACGGGTCGGTGCGCTCGACCAGGCCGACATCCTCGATCCCGACCACACGGTGGGCTGGTCGCTCGTCGGCGGTCGGGCCGAACACGAGTGGGCCGGCGACGCCCGGATCCGTGATGTGATCGGCGGACTGGTCGCCGATATCCCGTTCGACGCGCCCGTCGGCACGCTGTCGGGCGGCCAGCGCCGCCGCGTGCAGCTGGCGGCGCTGTTGATCGACGAATGGGATGTCATCGCGTTGGACGAGCCCACCAACCATCTGGACATCCAGGGCATCACCTGGCTGGCCGAGCATCTCAAGCAACGGTGGGCGCGCGGATCGGGCGGGTTGCTGCTGGTCACCCACGACCGCTGGTTCCTCGACGAGGTGGCCACCACGACGTGGGAGGTGCACCCCGGCGACAGCGGGGTGCGCGGCAGCGTCGTCGAGCCGTTCGAGGGCGGCTACGCGGCCTACGTGCTGCAGCGCGTCGAACGCGATCGGCAGGCCGCGGCAGTGGAAGCCAAACGTCAGAACCTGATGCGCAAGGAACTCGCGTGGCTGCGCCGCGGACCGCCGGCACGGACGTCGAAACCGAAGTTCCGCATCGACGCGGCCAACGCGCTGATCTCGGATGTCCCGCCGCTGCGCAACAGCGTCGAGTTGTCCCGGGCGGCGATGGCCCGTCTCGGCAAGGACGTCATCGATCTGCTCGACGTCTCGGTGTCCTATCCGGGCGGCCGAGAAGTGCTGCACGACATCGAATGGCGGATCGCCCCGGGTGAACGCACCGGCATCCTCGGCGCCAACGGCGCGGGCAAGTCCACGCTGTTGGGCCTCATCGCGGGCACGGTGCCCCCGACGACGGGTCGGGTCAAGCGCGGCAAGACCGTGCAACTGGCGGTGCTGGACCAGGAGTCGCGCGAGCTCGAGGCGGTGGCCGGCGACATGGTCCGCGAGGTCCTCGGCCGGCTGCAGACCAGCTACCAGATCGATGGCAAGGACGTCACGCCCGCGCAACTGCTTGAGCGCCTGGGCTTTCCCCGCGCGCATCTGTCGGCGAGGGTCGGCGAGCTGTCCGGCGGCCAGCGGCGACGGCTGCAGTTGATGCTGGTGCTGTTGTCCGAGCCGAATGTGCTGGTGCTCGACGAGCCGACCAACGATGTCGACACCGACATGCTCACCGCGACCGAGGATCTGCTCGATTCCTGGCCCGGCACCCTGATCGTCGTCTCCCACGATCGTTATCTGCTGGAACGCATGACCGATCAGCAGTACGCGATCCTGGACGGCCGCCTCCGGCACCTTCCCGGCGGCATCGAGGAATACCTGCGACTGGCCGGGGAACGACCGGAGTCGCCCGAGCCGCGGGCGAAACCCGCTGCCGCCGAGCAGTTGTCGGGCGCGCAATTGCGCACCATCGAGAAGGAGATCGCCTCGATCGACCGGTCGCTGGCCAAGCTGGCCGACCGGATCACCGCCAAACACGACGAGATGGCCCACCATGACCAGTCCGACCACGTCGGCTTGGGCCACCTCACCGAACAGCTGCGAGACCTGGAAAGCCAGGTGGTCGAACAGGAGTCGCGTTGGCTGGAGCTCTCAGAGAGGCTAGAGAGCTAGATGACCTACCTGCTGCGGCCGGTCGTGCTCTGTCTGCGCTACTGGCCGCAGCTGGCAATGCTCGCAGTATCGATGTGTTCTCGGCGGTAATCCGGGCTCTCGACCACCGGATCGGCCAGGCGGCGCGGCCAGCCACTGGCGCACGGGCCGGGTGTCCATGCCGATGGATGGTAGCGGCAGTTACCGCCTCAACCGGAGCCGCAACGAATCCGCGGCATCGCGCACTGCCCTCAACTGCCGGGCCACCTGGACCGGCGCGGTTCCACCACGCGCGTCGCGTGAGTTGACCGAGCCCTCGGTGGTGAGGACGTCGCGCACGTCGGGGGTCAGGGCCGGATGGATGCCGGTGAGCTCGGCGTCGGCGAGCTCTTCGAGCCCGATCCCGCGGGCCTCGGCGGCGCGTACCGCCGCGCCGGCGGCTTCGTGGGCGACACGGAACGGCACCCCGCGGCGCACAAGCCATTCGGCGACATCGGTGGCCAGCGTGTAGCCCAGCGGGGCAAGCCCGGCCATCCGGTCGACGTCGAAGCGCAGGGTCGCGACCAGGCCCGCCATCGCGGGCAGCAGCAGCTCCAGCTGCGCCACCGAGTCGAAGACCGGTTCCTTGTCCTCCTGCAGGTCGCGGTTGTACGCCAGCGGTTGTGCCTTCAGGGTGGCCAGCAGCCCGGTGAGGTTACCGATCAACCGGCCGGACTTGCCGCGGGCCAGTTCGGCGATGTCGGGGTTCTTCTTCTGCGGCATGATGGAGCTGCCCGTCGACCACGCGTCGTGCAGCGTGACGTAGCCGAATTCCGTTGTGCTCCAGAGGATGATGTCCTCGGCGAGGCGCGACAGATCGACGGCGATCATGGAGAACACGAACGCCGCCTCGGCCGCGAAATCCCGGGACGCGGTGGCGTCGATCGAATTGTCCGCTGCGGAACCGAAACCGAGTTCGTCGGCGATCGCGTCGGGATCAAGGCCCAGCGATGAGCCGGCCAGCGCACCGGAGCCGTAGGGCGACACCGCGGCCCGCTTGTCGAAGTCAGCGAGCCGGTCGACGTCGCGCAGCAGCGGATGCGCGTGGGCGAGCAGATGGTGGGCCAGCAGCACGGGCTGCGCCGACTGCAGATGGGTTTTGCCCGGCATGATCGCGGTGGGGTGCGCGGCCGCCTGGGTCTGCAGTGCGGACACCACGTCGAGCACACCGTCGGCGACCCGCCGGATCGCGTCGCGCAGCCACATCCGGAACAGAGTGGCCACCTGGTCGTTGCGCGAACGCCCCGCCCGCAGACGACCGCCGAGGTCGGGGCCGACCCGGTCGATCAGGCCGCGCTCCAGCGCACCGTGCACGTCTTCGTCGGTGACCAGCGGTCCGAAGCTGCCGTCGGCGACATCAGCGCCGAGACTGTCCAGACCGGCGAGCAGCCCGTCACGTTGTTCCTCCGTCAGCAGACCGGCACCGAACAGCACCCGCGCGTGCGCTTTCGACGCCGCGACGTCGTACGGGGCCAGCACCCAGTCGAAGTGGGTCGACTTGCTGAGCGCGGCAAGGGCGTCGGCCGGTCCGTCGGCGAAGCGGCCGCCCCACAGCGAACCCTCGTTGGTGCTCATGCGTGTGCCCCCGTCGCCGCGGTGCCGCGCGCGGTCACTTGCCCGCCAGGTCCCGGCGCGCCGACAGGCTCGACGACAGTCCGTGCACGTGCACGAAACCCTTTGCCGCGGACTGGTCGAAGGTGTCGCCCTCGTCGTAGGTGGCGAGGTTGAAGTCGTACAGAGATTCCTGGCTCCGGCGTCCATTCACCGCGATGTGGCCGCCGTGCAGCACCAGCCGGATCTCGCCGGACACGTGCTCCTGTGTCTTGGCGACGAACGACTCCAGCGCGGTCTTCAACGGGGAGAACCAGAGTCCGTCATAGACCAGTTCGCCCCACTTCTGGTCGGTGGTGCGCTTGAACCGGCCGAGTTCGCGCTCCAGGGTGACGTGCTCGAGTTCGGTGTGCGCGGTGATCAGGACCATGGCGCCGGGCGCCTCGTAGATCTCGCGGCTCTTGATGCCGACGAGGCGGTCTTCGACCACGTCCAGGCGGCCCACCCCTTGGGCGCCGGCCCGCTCGTTGAGTTGCTCGATGGCCTGCAACACGGTGACAGGGTTGCCGTCGATCGAGACCGGCACACCCTTCTCGAAGCCGACGATCACCTCGTCGGGGGTGCTCCAGTTGACCGTCGGATCCTCGGTGTAGTCGTAGACGTCCTTGGTCGGCGCGTTCCAGAGGTGTTCCAGGAAGCCGGTTTCCACGGCGCGGCCCCAGACGTTCTGGTCGATCGAGAACGGTGACCGCTTCGTCACGTTGATCGGGATCGCGTTCTCCTCGGCGAACGCGATGGCCTTCTCGCGGGTCCAGGCGTAGTCGCGCACCGGAGCCAGCACCTCGAGGTCCGGCGCCAGCGAGGCGAATCCGACCTCGAAGCGCACCTGGTCGTTGCCCTTGCCTGTGCAGCCGTGGGCGACGATGCCGCCGCTGTGCTCACGGGCCGCGTCGACGAGGTGCTTGACGATCAGCGGCCGGCTCAGCGCCGAGACCAGCGGGTAACGGTCCATGTAGAGGGCGTTGGACTGGATGGCCGGCAGGCAGTACTGCTCGGCGAACTCGTCGCGGGCGTCGACGACGACAGCCTCCACGGCGCCGCAGTCCAGCGCACGCTGCCGCACCACTTCCATGTCCTCGCCGCCCTGGCCGAGGTCGATGGCCACCGCGACGACCTCACGGCCAGTCTCCTTGCCGATCCAGCTGATCGCCACCGAGGTGTCCAGACCGCCGGAATACGCGAGGATGACGCGCTCGGACATAACGAAACTCCTTCTGTTGAACTGCTTCAGGCTTGTGAAAGGTTCTCGATGGTGGCGGCCAGCTCGGCGCCGGTCATCGGTTCGCGGGCGATCACGAGGATGGTGTCGTCACCGGCGACGGTGCCCACCACGTACGGCAGCGCGGCCCGGTCCAGCGCGCTGGCCAGGTAATGCGCGGCGCCCGGCGGCGTGCGCAGCACGGCGAGGTTGGCGCTGGAATCGGTGGACACCAGCAGATCTCCGAGCAGCCGGGTGACGCGTTCGGTGCCGCCCGCGACACCTCGCACCGGGCTGCCGTCCTCGGGGACGATGTAGACGCCGACACCGCCGTCGGCGCCCCGCAGTTTGACCGCGCCGAGCTCTTCGAGGTCGCGCGAGAGCGTCGCCTGCGTGACCTCGATACCCTCGTCGGCCAGCAGCGCGGCCAGCTCACCCTGGCTGCGCACCGACTGCGACGACAGCAGCGCGACGATGCGGGCCTGCCGGCCCGCGCGGGTGCCGGCCGCCGTCACCGCCCGACCCCCGCCCGCTCCAGCAGCCATACCAGCAGTGCCTTCTGCGCGTGCAGCCTGTTCTCGGCCTCGTCCCACACCGCGCTCTGCGGCCCGTCGATCACGTCGTCGGTGATCTCGTGGCCGCGGTGCGCGGGGAGGCAGTGCAGCACAACGGCTTCGGAATCCGCGCGGGCCAGCATGTCGGCGTTGACCTGGAACGGGCGGAACGGCCGCACCCGGTCGAGGCCGTCGTTCTCCTGCCCCATCGAGGTCCAGGTGTCGGTCACCAGCACGTCGGCGCCGGAGGCCGCCTGCACCGGGTCGTCGGTGAGCGTGACCGTGGCCCCGGTCTGGTGCGCCCGGGTCTCGGCTGCGGCGACGAACATCGGATGCGGCTCGAAACCCCGCGGCGCGGCGATGGTGACGTCGATGCCCGCGGTCACCCCGCCGAGCATCAGCGAGTGCGCCATGTTGTTCGCGCCGTCGCCGAAATAGCTCAGCCGCAACCCTTTCAGCGCGCCCTTGCGTTCGCCCAGCGTCTGCAGGTCGGCCAGCACCTGGCACGGGTGGAACTCGTCGGAGAGCGCGTTGATGATCGGCACGCGGGATCCCGACGCCATCGCGGTCAGGCGCTCCTGGGCGAAGGTGCGCCACACGATCGCGTCGACGTAGCGGGACAGCACCTGCCCGGTGTCTTCGAGGGTCTCCTCGCGGCCCAGCTGGGTGCTGCGGCCGTCGACCACGACGGCGTGCCCACCCAGCTCGGCGATGCCCATCTCGAACGAGAAGCGGGTGCGGGTCGAGTTCTTCTCGAAGATCACCGCCACCCCGCGCGGCCCTTCGAGCGGCCGGCGGCTGAAGCGGTCCGTCTTGAGCTCGGCGGCCAGCGCCAGCACCTCGGCCTGCTCTTCGGGCGAGAAGTCGTCGTCGCGGAGGAAGTGCCGGGTCATCGGGGTGTCTCCTGTCCCGCCTGGTCGAGGATGGAGGGAAGTGCCGACAGGAACGTCGCTACGTGGGTCTCGGTGATCACCAGTGGCGGCGCCAACCGGACGACGGCGGGGGCCGCGGCGTTGACCAGGAAACCCGCTTCGCGTGCCGCGATTTCGACGGGCTTGGCGGCGTCGGCGGCGAGCACGATGCCGAGCAGCAGCCCGCGGCCGCGGACGTGGTCGACCAGCGGATGGCCGAGTCCCTCGATGCCGTGGGCGATCGTCTTGCCGAGCACGCCGGCGCGCTCCACCAGTCCTTCGTCGGCGAGCACCTTCAGCACCGCCAGGGCCGCGGCGGTGCACACCGGGTTGCCACCGAAGGTGCTGCCGTGCAGGCCGGGCGTGAGCAGCTCGGCGGTGGCGCCCACGGCCAGGCACGCCCCGATCGGCAGCCCGCCGCCGAGACCCTTGGCCAGCGTCACGATATCGGGGGTGATGCCGTCGTGCCGGTGGGCGAAGAACGCGCCCGTGCGGCCGATACCGGTTTGCACCTCGTCGAGCGCCAGCAGCGCGCCGTGCGCGGCGGTGATCTCGCGCGCGGCCGCCAGGTAGCCGGCCGGCGGGACGACGACGCCGCCCTCCCCCATGATCGGCTCGAGGAACACCGCGGCGGTGTCGTCGTCGACCGCGGCGCGCAGTGCGTCGACATCGCCGTAGGGCACGTGGGTCACGTAGCCCGGCAGCGGTTCGAACGGCGCCTGCTTGGACGGCTGCCCGGTCAGCGCGAGCGATCCCATCGTCCGTCCGTGAAACGCGCCCTGGGCGGCAACCAGTTTCGTGCGACCGGTGAGCCGGGTGATTTTGAACGCGACCTCGTTGGCCTCGGTGCCGGAGTTGCAGAAGAACGCCTTCGCCGGCGCGCCCAGCAGCCCGACCAGCGACTCGGCCAGCGCGACACCGGGTTCGGTGGCGTACAGGTTCGAGGTGTGGCCCAGCGTGTTCAGCTGGCGGGTCACCGCCTCGATGACCGCGGGGTGGCGATGCCCCAGCACGTTGACCGCGATACCGCCGAGCAGGTCGACGTAGGACTTGCCGTCGGTGTCGATGACGACCGCGCCGTCGCCGGCCGCCAGCGCCAGCGGCGGGGTGCCGTAGTTGTTCATCATCACCGTCGACCAGCGGTCCAGCAGGTTTCCGTCGGTCACGCGCTCACCACCTTCGTGCCCGCTCCCTCGTCGGTGAACAGTTCGACGAGCACGCAGTGCTCGACTCGGCCGTCGATGACGTGCGCGCTGGGCACGCCGCCGTCGATGGCGCGCAGGCACGCTTCGATCTTGGGCACCATGCCCTCCTCCAGGCTGGGCAGCAGGTCGGCCAATGCGTCCGAATTGATCTGGCTGACCAGGGAATCGCGGTCCGGCCAGCGGGTGTAGAGCCCCTCGACGTCGGTCAGCATCAGCAGCTTCTCGGCGCCGAGCGCCTCGGCCAGCGCGGCGGCGGCGGTGTCGGCGTTGATGTTGTACACCAGCCCGGCGGCGTCCGGGGCGATCGTGGACACAACCGGGATGCGGCCGGCGTCGATGAGGTCCAGCACGGCGTCGGTGTTGACCTTCTCGACGTCGCCGACCAGTCCGATGTCGGTGGCCACCCCGTCGACCATCACGGTGCGGCGTACCGCGGTGAACAGGTGCGCGTCCTCACCGGTGATACCGACGGCGTAGGGGCCGTACGCGTTGATCAGGTTCACCAGTTCGCGGCCGACCTGACCGAAGAGCACCATCCGGGCGACGTCGAGCACCTCAGGGGTGGTGACCCGGAAACCGCCCTTGAAATCGCCTGCGATGCCCAGCTTCTTGAGCATGGCCGAGATCTGGGGCCCGCCGCCGTGCACCACCACGGGGTGGATTCCGCAGTTGCGCAGGAAGACCATGTCGGCGGCGAACGCCGCTTTGAGCCTGTCGTCGGTCATCGCGTTGCCGCCGTACTTGACCACCACGATCTTGTCGTTCAGTGCGGTCAGCCACGGCAGCGCGGCGGCGAGCACCGCCGCCTTGTCCGAGGTGGTGACGGTCATGAGCTGTATGCCGAATTCTCTTCGACGTACGCGTGGGACAGATCTGTGGTGCGGATCGACGCCGCCCCCGAACCGACACCGAGGTCGACCACGACCGCGATCTGTTCACCCGACAGATCGACCTCACGCGCTCCCGGTGCGCCGACGCTGTTCACACACACCGGAGAACCGTTGAAGGACACGGTGATCCGCTCGGCATCGAGCTTCACCGGCGCCATGCCGACCGCGGCCAGCACCCGTCCCCAGTTGGGGTCGGAGCCGAACAGCGCGGTCTTGACCAGGCTGTCGCGGGCGATCACCCGCGCGGCGGTCAGCGCGTCGTCCTCACTCTCGGCGCCGGTGACGGTGATCAGCACCCGCTTGGTGACACCTTCGGCATCGGCCTGGAGCTGAGCGCACAGGTCGTCGCACACCCGCAGCACCGCGTCGTCGAGATCCTGCTGGCTGGGCGTCACCTCGCTGGCCCCCGAGGACAGCAGCAGGACGGTGTCGTTGGTCGAGCAGCTGCCGTCGATGTCAAGACGATCGAAGGTGCGTGACACCGCGTTCCTCAGCGCCGCCTGCAGAGCCTGCGAATCGGCGACGGCATCGGTGGTGATGACGCAGAGCATCGTGGCCAGCGACGGGGCCAGCATGCCGGCGCCCTTGGCCATCCCGCCGACCGTCCACTTGTCGTCGTGGTGCAGCGCAACCTGTTTGGGCACGGTGTCGGTGGTCATGATGGCCCGTGCGGCTTCCTCACCACCGGTGAGTCCGCCGGCCATCTCGTGCACGATCTCCCGGACGCCGGCCAGTACCTTGTCCATCGGGAGCCGGTCGCCGATCAGGCCGGTCGAGCACACGGCGACCTCGATCGCGCCGGTCTCGGTGCCCCAGTCCGACAGCGCGGACGCGACCGCCTCGGCGGTGGCATGGGTGTCCTGGAATCCGCCGGGACCGGTGCACGCGTTGGCGCCCCCGGAGTTCAGGATGACTGCGCGCAGTCGCCCGGTGGTCAGCACCTGCTGCGACCACAGCACCGGCGCGGCCTTGACCTTGTTGCGGGTGAACACGCCCGCGGCCGCATGGTCGGGGCCTTCGTTGAACACCAGCGCCAGATCCAGGTTGCCGGAGGCCTTGATCCCCGCGGCGATGCCGGTGGCCCGGAAGCCGGCGGGCGCGGTGACGCCCTGGGTGCGCAGCAGCTGTGTCACGGAGCCACTCCGACAGTCGAGAGACCTTCGGTCTCGGGCCAGCCCAGCGCGAGGTTCATCGACTGCACTGCTGCTCCTCCGGTTCCCTTCACGAGGTTGTCGATGGCGGCGACGGCGATGAACGTCGAGGCGTCCTCGTCGACCGCGATGGCGAGCTGCGCGGCGTTGCTGCCGATCACCGCACCCGTCTTGGGCAGCTGACCCTCGGGCAGCAGGTAGACGAAAGGTTCATCGGTATAAGCCTTCTCGTAGGCCGCCCGCAGTTGCGACACCGTCGCGTCGGTGCGCGCCGTGCAGGTCGCCAGTATCCCGCGCGAGGTGGGGATCAACACCGGGGTGAACGACACGGTGACGTCCGCGCCGGTGAGAGCGCGAAGCCCCTGGGCGATCTCGGGGGTGTGCCGATGCTTGCCCCCGATGTTGTACGCCCGTGCCGATCCGATGACCTCCGCGCCGAGCAGATCGACCTTGGCCGACCTGCCCGCCCCGGAGGTGCCGCTCACGGCCACCACGGTCACGGCGGGCTCGACGAGCCCTCCGGCGAGCGCGGGCCACAGCGCGAGCAGCGCCGCGGTCGGATAGCACCCGGGCACCGCGACGCGCTTGGCGCCCCGCAGCCGCTCCCGGCCCCCGGGCAGCTCGGGCAGCCCGTAGGGCCAGCTGCCCGCGTGCTCGCAACCGTAGAACCGCTGCCAGGCGGCGGGGTCGGTGAGCCGGAAGTCGGCGCCGCAGTCGACGATCAGGACGTCCGGGCCGAGCTGCTCGGCCAGGGCGGCCGAGTGCCCGTGTGGCAGGCCGAGGAAAACCACGTCGTGGCCGGTCAGCACGTCGGCTTCGGTCGGCTCGAGCGTGCGGTCGGCCAGGGGCAGCAGGTGCGGGTGGTGCTCGGCGAGCGTCGTTCCGGCACTGGAGGCCGCGGTCAGCGCGCCGATGGTCAGCCTGCCGTCCGCGTAGGCCGGATGACCGAGCAGAAGGCGCAGAATCTCTCCCCCGGCATAACCGCTGGCACCGGCGACCGCGACGGATGTCATGCCGAAATCATGCATGGTTATGCACAAAACTGCAAATTCATTACCGGTGGTCTGCGACCCCGGCGACGGTTCCACAGCTTACGCTGATTCCACTCGGTCCGATCGCTGCAGGAGGTTCCGATGGAACCGTATTCCTGCCGCGCGTGCGGATTGTCGCTGCGTCCCGGGGCACGCTTCTGCGACGGTTGCGGCGCGCGAGCACCGAGCGGTTCCGACGCAGAATACAAGCAGGTGACCATCATGTTCGCCGACGTCGTGCGATCGATGGCGATCGCACGAACAGTGGGCCCCGAACGCCTCGGCGAGATCATGGCCGAGCTGGTGGGCCGGGCGACTGAGATCGTGCAACGTCACGGTGGGGTTGTCAGTCAGTTCACCGGCGACGGATTGATGGCGGTGTTCGGGGCGCCGATCGCGATGGAGCATCACGCCCTGTGCGCATGTCGAGCCGCGCTCGCGGTGTGTGCGCAGACACGTCAGGTGGCCGAGGAGGTGCGCGCTCGCGACGGCATCGAGCTGCAACTGCGGGTGGGACTGAACTCCGGACAGGTGATCGCCGGGGAGATCGGGGTCGGAACGCTCGGGTACACCACCATTGGCGAACACGTCGGCCTGGCCCAACGGATGGAATCGGTCGCGCCACCCGACGGTGTCATGCTCAGGGGGTCCACCGCACGGCTGGTCGAACGCTCTGCCACTCTCGGGCCACCCGAAAGCGTTGCCATCAAAGGGCAATCGGTTCCGTTCCCGGTCCGCCGCCTGCTGGCGGTGCCCGACGACCCCGTGCCCCCTCCGGGCCACGGCGAGCCCCTCGTCGGAAGATCCGAGGTGGTGGACACCATCGGCGCACTTCTTGACCGCACTGTCGGTGGCCGCGGCGGCGTGACCCGCATCGTAGGGCCCGCTGGGAAGGGCAAGACCCGAATGGCCCGGGAGGCGTGCCGAATCGCCGCCGCGCGAGAGATGGCTGTGTACGGAACCTATTGCGAAGCGCACACACGGCATGTCTCCGCGGGGGCCGTGGCAAGACTTCTACGGACGGTGCTCGCCGTCGCCGACGACCCACCGGCCAGAGCCAGGGCCCGCGTGCGTGCCGCCTGTCTCGGGGCCGACACCGGCGATCTTCTGCTGCTCGACGACCTGCTCGGCATAGGCGACGCGTCGACGCCTCTTCCCGACATCACGCCGGAAGCGCGGCTGCGCCGGATGACCGCACTGGTTCAACGGTGTCTGCTCGCCTGTGAGGCGCCGACGGTGTACTTGGTCGAGGACGCGCACTGGATCGACACCGCGAGCGAATCGATGTTCGGCGAACTCGCTGACGCGCTGGGCCACGCGCACGCCTTGCTGCTGATCACCCATCGGCCCGAGTACTCGGGCATCCTCGCCGAGATCCCGGGCACGGCGTCGCTGATGCTGCAACCCCTGCGGGGTTCGGAAACCTCGGCGCTGGTCACGGCCATGCTGGGCACCGACCCCACAGTGAGTGCGCTGACGGATCAGATCGTCGAGAAATCCTCCGACAACCCGTTCTTTGTGCACGAGATCGTGCGCGATCTTGCCGAGCGCGGTGTCTAAGAGGGTAGCCGCGGACACTACCGGTGCACCCATCCGCTCGACGAAATCCCGGTGCCGCCAACGCTGCAAGCGACGGTCGCCGCTCGGATCGACCGCCTCGGCGCTGTTGCCAAGTCGGTGCTCTATGCCGGCGCTGTGGTCGGAATGCACGTCGACGCAAGCGTTGTGGGAGCCCTGCTCGACAATGTGCCGACGTCCGCTGCTGTTGCCGAACTGTGTCAGGCCGAGCTCGTCGAACCCGCGCCCACGGTGGCGTCGACCGGATTCGTCTTCTGCCACCCGGTCGTGCGGGCCGTCGCCTACGAATCGCAGTTGCGGTCCACCCGCAACCGACTGCACCGCCGGGCCGCAGGCGCGCTGGCGCAGACCGATGCAGTGACGGCGGATCAGCACGCGGCGATGATCGCCGAGCACCTGCACGCCGCCGGCGATCTTCGCGCAGCCTGCGAATGGCACATGCGGGCCGGAAATTGGCTTCAGCGTCGCGACCGCGCCGCAGCCTCGGCCAGTTGGCAACGGGCTCGCGCTGCGGCGACCGGGTTGCCCGAGAGCGACCCCGCCCGGGCGAGGATCTTGACGACGGTTCTGACCCGCTTGTGCACTGAAGTGTCCAAGACCGGCGGGAACCTTTCCGACGCCGGGTTCGACGACCTGCGGGCGCTGTGCACCGCCTCGGGTGACGACCGGTCCCCTGCCATCGGCACCGCCGGCATGATCATGGGCCTGACCGGCCAGCACCGGCACCGGGAAGCTCTGGCTCTGACCGTCGACCTCCAGTCGTTGATCGAGTCGGTCGGCGATCCGGCACTGACTTGCGGCCTTCTGCCGGCGATCACCTATGCCATGTCGGAGGTCGGCCGGCTCCGCGAGGCGCTACGGCTGGCAGAAAAGGTGATCGGACTTGCCGCAGACGATGTGGCAAAGGGCAACGTGCTCTTCGGCTCTCCCTTGGTGAGCGCCATCAGGATGCGGGGGCTCTACCGTCTGTGCCTGGGCATCGACGGGTGGCGAACTGACGGTGACGCAGCGATCGCCCTGTCGAGGCATCTCGATCCGACGAGCCGCGTCTCGTCCGTGCTGTACAAGTACATCCTCGCGGTGCCGGTAGGCGCGTTGAAGGTAGACCGCGTCGCCCGTCGGCAGACAGCCGAAGCGCTGTCGGTCGCCGAGCAGGCAGGTGACCGGCACACCCTTGCGCTGGCGCGTATCGCCCGGGGCTTGGTGCTGGTCCATGGACGCGATCCTGGAGAGGAGGGCACCGGCCTGCTTCGGCAGGCTCGTGAATCGGTCACCACCGGCGGATTCACCTTGAATGCGGTCGCCCTCGTCGATCCTGCCCTGGCCCTGGTGTCGGCGCGGGCCGGGGAGCTAGGACACGCCATAGATCTCAGCCGCGGCGCTATCGCGCAGATGTCACACAGCGGTGAGGTGCTCTCCATGGGCGTCGCGACGACGGTACTGGTGGAGTCGCTGCTCGCCCGCGGCGCCGAAGGGGATCGGGTCGAAGCGATCGCTGCAGTCCAGCGTCTCGCGGCGATCCCCACCGACGACGGCTTCGTCCTCAATGAACTTCCGGTACTGCGGCTGCGTGCGCTCATCGCCAGATCCGACGGCGACATGTCGGCCTTCCACCGATTGCGGGAGAGCCACCAGAGGCGATGCGCGGCAGCAGGGTTCGACCTACCCGCCTACTGACCTCAGCGGCGCTGGGCAGCGCCCACCGCATCGGCCGCCGCCGCCACCGCGGCCTCGCGGGCCGCGCTGGCCTCTTCCTCGGTGAGCGTGCGGTCCGGCGCGCGGAACCGCAACGCCAACGCCAGCGACTTGCGCCCCTCGCCGATCTGTGGACCGGTGTACACGTCGAAGATCCGGACGTCTTCAAGCAGCTCGCCGGCCCCGGTCCGCACCGCGTCCACCACGCTCTGCGCCGCGACGTCCTCGTCCACGACCAAGGCGATGTCCTGGAACACCGCCGGGAACGGCGACACCGCCGGCACCGGTAAACGCTCGAGAAGCGGCACCGCGTCGAGATCTATCTCGACCGCGCAGGTCCCCTTGGGCAGGCCGGATCGTTCGACGACCGCCGGGTGCAATTGCCCGGCGTGCCCGACGACGACGTCGCCGACCAGGATCTCCGCGCATCGACCGGGATGCCACGGCAGGTATTGGGCGGCCCGGAAGGTGAACTCGATGCCGGCGGCGCGGCCGATGATGCGCACGGCCTCGAAGGCGTCGGCGGCCTCGACGGGACGCCCCCGGCCCCACGGCCCTGCCGGTTCACGCAGTCCGGCCAGCACCACCCCGACGTGCTGGGGCTGGCGAGGCAGCGATGCGTCCAGCGCGGCGATCTCGTCGTCGGTGGGACGCCGGTCGTTCGGGATGCGCTCCACGGCCTTGGTCTCGGCGCTCGGCTGCACCACCTGCGCGATCGCGAACAGCGCCACGTCGGCGGCACCCCGGGAGACGTTGCGGGTCAACGCTTCGAGCAGTCCCGGCAACAGAGTGGTGGCCAGGTGCGGCCTGTCCGACTCGAGCGGGTTGAGCACCTCGGCGGTGTTCCGGCGCGGATCGCCCGCTTCCAGCCCCCACTGGTCGAAGATTCCCGCGGGCAGGAACGGAGTGGGCAGAATCTCCACGAAACCGTTGAGAGCCAGCGACTTTCCGATGGCGCGCCGACGCTTCTGGACGGCCGTCAGGCCGCGGCCGGCCGGGGCGGCGGGCAGCACCGACGGGATGACGTCCAATCCTTCGAGACGCATCACCTCCTCGACCAGATCGGCGGGCTGCCGGATGTCGGGCCGCCAACTGGGCGGGGTCGCGGTCAGCGTCGCATCGTCGACGACGACCGCGGCACCGATCTGGGTCAGCCGCTTGCGGGCGGTGCCCTCCGGGTACGCGACGCCGGCGGTTCGGTCCGGCAGATCGACCGGCATGCTCACCGGCGGATGCGTCCAGTCCTCGCGAGGCGGATCGCCGCGCCAATCGGTGAGCGTGGGTTCGACTGTGCCACCGGCGATCTCGGCGAGCAGCCTCGACGACCGGTCCAGCGCGGCGACCGAGACGGCCGGGTCCACGGTGCGCTCGTAGCGCCGGCCCGCCTCGCTGTGCAGGCGCAGCCGGCGTTGAGTGCGCGACACCGCTGCAGGGTCCCAGACCGCCGCCTCCAGCAGGACGTCGGTGGTGGACTCACGCACCTCGGTGGTCCCCGCCCCCATCACACCGCCGATCGCCGCGGTCGCGGCGTCGTCGACGATCAGCACGTCGACCGGATCGAGCGTGCGCTCGACATCGTCGAGGGTGACGACCCTCTCCCCCTGCTCGGCGAAGCGCACCCGGAATCCGCCGGTGATCAGGCTGCGGTCGTGAGCGTGCATCGGGTGGCCGAGTTCGAGCATCACGTAGTTGGTGACGTCGACCGCCGGAGAGATCGCCCGGATTCCGCTGAGCAGCAATCTGCGCTGAAGCCACCACGGCGACACCGCCTGTGGGTCGATCCCGGTGACCGGGCGCAGACCGAACCGCTGCACTCCCGTGCCGGCGTCGATGGTGACCGGCAACGCCTCGCCGTCGGCGGGCAGTGGGGGCACATCCGCGGGGTCGACGAACTCCAGGTCGTAGGCATTGGCGATCTCGCGCGCCATGCCGCGAACGGACAGGCAGTAGCCCCGGTCCGGGGTGATCGCGAGATGGAACACCACGTCGTCGAGGCCGAGGACGTCGGCAGCGGCAGTGCCCGGTTCGGCGGTCCCCGGCGGCAGCACCAGGATCCCGGAGTGGTCCGTACCGAGGTTGAGTTCGGACACCGAGCAGATCATGCCCTCGGAAGTGCGCCCGTACGTCTTGCGCGACGCGATGGTGAAATCGCCGGGAAGCACGGTGCCGGGCAGGGCCGCCACGACCAGGTCGCCGACATTGAAATTGGTTGCCCCGCACACGATGTCACGGATGCCCGACGACCCCACATCGACCTTGACCGCGCGTATCGGTTTCTTGAACTCGGTGAGCTCTTCGATTTCGACGACGCGACCGATGGTCAGCGGCCCGCTGACGGGCCCGACCGGGATGATCTCTTCGACCTCGTGGCCGATCCGGATGAGTTTCTGCTCGAGCTCGTCGGCGGGCACGTCCCAGCCCGGTGCGCCGGCTTGCACGGTGTCGCGGAGCCAGCTGTACGGAAGACGCATCAGGCTCCCACCCCGAACGGCAGCGAGAATCGGACGTCACCCTCGACCATGTCGCGCATGTCGGGGATGCCGTTGCGGAACTGCAGGGTTCGCTCCAGGCCCATGCCGAACGCGAAGCCGGAATACACCTGTGGGTCGATACCGCAGGCGCGCAGCACGTTCGGGTTCACCATCCCGCAGCCGCCCCACTCGACCCAGCCGGGTCCGCCCTTCTTGTTCGGGAACCAGATGTCGACCTCCGCGGACGGCTCGGTGAACGGAAAGAAGTGCGGCCGGAACCTGGTGCGGCCCTGCGGGCCGAACTGAGCGCGGGCGAACGCGTCGAGTGTGCCGCGCAGGTTGGCCATCGTCAGCCCCTTGTCCACGGCCAGACCCTCGACCTGGTGGAACACCGGGGTGTGGGTGGCGTCGAGCTCGTCGGTGCGGAAGGTGCGCCCGATCGAGATGATGTACACCGGTAGCTCGCGTTCCAGCAGCGCCCGGATCTGCACCGGTGAGGTGTGCGTGCGCAACACCTGCCGCGAACCTTCCGGTGCGACATGGAACGTGTCCTGCTCGCTGCGGGCCGGATGATCGGGCGGGAAGTTCAGCGCGTCGAAGTTGAACTGCTCGGTCTCGACCTCGGGACCCTCGGCGAGTTCCCAGCCCATCGCGACGAACGTGTCGGCGACGTTCTCGGCCAGGATCGTGATCGGGTGCCGCGCTCCCACCGGCTGACGGGTCGACGGCAGGGTGACGTCGATACGCTCGGCGACCAGGACGGCGGCGTCACGCTCGGCGCGAAGGGCGGCCAGGCGCTCGTCGTAGGCGGCCTGCGCCTCGGTGCGCGCCACGTTGACCCGCTTGCCCGCGTCGGCACGGTCGGCCTTCGGCAGAGATCCCAGGGCCTGGCGTGCCAGCGCGATCGGCGAACGGTCGCCGAGGTGCTCGGTCTTGGCCTTGGCGAGCTCGTCGAGGGTCGAGGCCTGGTCGAACGCGCGCCGAACCGCGCTGACGGCGTCGGCCAGCGCTTGGTCTGATAGGTCTACTGGCTGCTCAGCCACCCGGCGATCATAGGCGATGCGTCGCCGGGCGCTTCGCGCGCGATCACTCTCCGGCGGCGGCCTCGCCGTCCTCGCCGCCAGGTGCCTGCCGCAGAGTTCTGAGCCGGTACATGGCGAAGTCGGCCGGCACGCCGTCCTGCCGCGCGGCGAAGACCTGTCTGCGCAGCTTCCGGGCCGAGACGCCCAGCGTCTGGAATTCCTCGTCGGGGATGCGTTCCAGGGTCGCTTCGGAGACCACCAGCTCGCCGCGGGTGGCGCGTTCCATTACCCGGGCCGCCAGGTTCACGTCGATGCCGAGCCAGTCCGAGCCGATGCGCTGCGGACGGCCGGTGTGGATCCCGACCCGCATCCGCGGCGTATACCCGTCGAGGTCAAGCGCTTTGACCGCCTGTCGGGCGGCGATGGCGGCCCGCACCGCGGTGGTGGGGTCGGCGAACACCGCCATCAGGCCGTCGCCCATGCGCTTGACGATGTGCCCGCCGGATTCCAGCAGCGGCGGTTCGACCACCTGAGACACCCGCCGCAGCAGGCGCAGGGTGGCGTCGTCGCCGGCCCGCAGCGACCACGCCGAGAAGCCCACCAGATCGGTGAACACCAGCGTCACCTCGGCGTTGGCCGGGCGACCCGAGACACGCTCGGTCAGTGCCTGCCAGATCTGCAATGCCCCCAGGCTCACCTCGCGGGTCGCCGCATCGCGTTCCAGGATGCGGTCGGCGGCCCGGGCGGCGGCCCGGGGGCCGCCGACACCGCTGGCCGAGAGCGGATCCCCGAAGTCGGGATCCCCCGGCAACGCCTGCCGGGTGCGACGAAGAAACGCGATGAGGCCGTCGTGGTGATTCACGCCCTTCAACCAGCCGACCGCGTCCACGGCGCAAGCCTAATCCAGCGGCCCCGGGCCCCTTCCGATTCATAGACAACGGTCGTTGTCAGCGCCTATCGTGGAACAGGTGCGATCAACGGCGATCACAGATTCCCCCGCGGCCCCCTTCGAGCCTTCCGCGGGGTCCCCCGACGGGTGTCTCTCAGAGCGCTCCTCGACGACCTCGGCGACCCACCCGCTCGGCCCGGATTCGCTGACGTGGAAGTACTTCGGTGACGTCCGTACCGGCATACTCGGCGTCTGGATCGGTGCCATCCAGAACATGTATCCGCAACTCGGCGCCGGTGTCGAGGACCATTCGATCCTGCTGCGCGAACCCCTTCAGCGGGTGGCGCGCTCGGTGTATCCGATCATGGGCGTGGTCTACGACGGTGACCGTGCCGCGCAGACGGGAGCCCAGATCCGCGGCTTCCACAACACCATCAAGGGCGTCGACGCCGAGGGCCGTCGGTACCACGCACTGCACCCCGAGACGTTCTACTGGGCACACGCGACATTCTTCATGCTGATCATCAAGACCGCCGAGTACTTCTGCGGCGGCCTGACCGAAGCCGAGAAGGAGCAGCTGTTCGAGGAGCACGTGCAGTGGTACCGGATGTACGGGATGAGCATGCAGCCGGTCCCCGAGTCCTGGGAGGCATTCTGCGAGTACTGGGACCGCAAATGCCGCGAGGAGCTGGAGATCAACCAGGCCACACTGGACATCTTTTCGATGCGGATCCCCAAGCCGTGGTTCGTGATGATGCCCACCCCCTTGTGGGATCAGATCTTCAAACCGATGCTCGGCGCCCAACGCTGGGTTGCCGCAGGCGTTTTCGACCCCGCCGTGCGCGAGCGGGCCGGCATGCGGTGGACACCGGGCGACGAGATCGTGCTGCGCCTGTTCGGCAAGCTGGTCGAGCTCGCGTTCCTCGCCGTGCCCGACGAGATCCGGCTCCATCCCCGTGCGGTCGCGGCCTACCGCCGCGCCGAGGGCAAGATCCCCGCCGACGCTCCGCTGGTGGAGGCCCCAGGGTTCATGGCCCCGCCGCGGGACCGGCGCCACATGCCGATGCACTACCTTCCGCCGCAGAAATCTCTGTTGACTCGCGTCGGCGCGCTGGTTCATAGCACGTTCTTTCTGGCGGGCTCTCTGGCCGGGGCACGCCGACCGGCTGTCAACCGTCGCGGATCGGGTAAGGCAGCCTGAACGCATGCTCGAATGGTCTGACGTCGACATCGCTGTGCGCGACGCTGTACGGGAGTTCGTGGACTAGGAGATCCGGCCGCACCTCGACGAGCTCGAGAGCGGTGGGCTGGAGCCCTACCCCATCATCCGAAAGCTGTTCTCGACCTTCGGGATCGACGCGATGGCCAAGGAGTCGCTGGAGAAACGCCTCAACCGCTTGCGTGACGGCGACGAGCGACCGGCGAAATCCGGTGGCGGCATGTTCGGCGGCGGCTCGCCCGGCATGGGGTTCGTGCTCATCAGCGAGCTGTGCCGGGTGTCGATGGGTCTGGTGACCGGCATGGGGGTGAGCTTGGGCCTGACCGTGCCGACGATTCAGAGCCGCGGCACGCTGGCTCAGCAGGAACGCTGGCTTCCCGGCCTGGTGACCTACGAGAAGATCGGCGCGTGGGCGATCACCGAGCCCGATTCCGGCTCGGACGCGTTCGGCGGCATGAAGTCCTACGTGGTGCGAGACGGCGACGACTACATCCTGAACGGGCAGAAGACGTTCATCACCAACGGTCCGGACGCCGACGTGGTGGTGGTCTACGCCAAGTTGGACGAGGGTGACGGCGCCGACAAACGCGACCGCAAGGTCCTGACCTTCGTCCTGGACAAGGGCATGGACGGCTTCGAGCAGTCCAAGCCGTTCCGCAAGATGGGCATTCACTCGTCACGCACCGGTGAACTGTTCTTCCACAACGTGCGCCTGGGGCGCGACCGGCTGCTCGGTGAGACCGAGTCCGGCGGCGGCGACGCCCAAGATTCCAGGGACAGCGCCCGCTCCAGCTTCTCGACCGAGCGCATCGGTGTGGCGGCCATGGCGCTCGGCGTGATCGAGGAGTGTCTGCGGCTGAGCGTGGACTACGCCAAGAGCCGCAAGTTGTGGGGCCAGGAGATCAGTCAGTTCCAGCTCATCCAGCTCAAGCTGGCCAACATGGAAGTCGCGCGAATGAACGTGCGCAACATGCTGTTCCGCGTCATCGAGTCTGCACAGGCCGGCACCCCGACCTCCCTGGCGGAGGCGTCGGCGATCAAGTGGTACTGCTCGCAGGCCGCCACTGACGTCGCGATGGAGGCCGTGCAGTTGTTCGGTGGCAACGGCTACATGACCGAGTACCGCGTCGAGCAGCTCGCCCGGGACGCCAAGTCCCTGATGATCTACGCGGGAAGCAACGAAGTCCAGATCACCCACGTGGCCCGGGGGCTGCTCAGCGGCTAACCGTCGGCGCCGCCGTCGTTGCCGGTGTTGTTGTCACCGTTGCCGCCGTCGTTCCCGCTGTTGTTGCCGTCGTCACCGCTGCCGCCGCCATTGCCGCTGTTGTCGCCGCCGTCATTCCCGGTGTCGTTGCCGCCGACGTCGTTCGCCCCGGCGTCGTTGTCACCGTCGTTGCCCCCGCTGTCGTCGCCCGGCTCCGCTTCGATTTCTCCGCCCGGCAACTCGTTGTCCTCGGTGGGTTTCGTGCCGTCCTGCGACGGATTCTGCTCCGGGGTGTGCGCCTGGGTCCCGGGCTGGACTTCGGGTTCGAAGACGACGGTGGGGACGCTTCCGGCCGACCGTTCGATCAGCTTCTGGCTGTCGTTGTTCACGTCACCGGTCTGTGCGACGGGTCCGGTCTGCCCGGTGGTCTCGCCCGCCGGCGCGGGACCGAGGGATCGCTGGGACGCCCCGCTCTCTTCAGGACCGGGTTGCGACATCGTCAGCTGCGGAGTAACCGTGGACCCGGTCAGCTCCTCGGCCGCTCGCGTGGACAGCTGCAGGTCATCCAGGTTCGGTGGAATACCGACCGTCCACTTGGGCCGGTTGTAGGCAGAGTCGATGATCGGCCTCAGCAGGTCGTCCATGAAGTCGACGAACCGCGGGTCGAAGCCCCAGTCGAGCATCGGCCGCAGCAGCGGGAGCAGCGGGGTCTGGATCAGCACCGTGGTGAGGCTGCCGCAGGCGTCGTTGGCGTCGATGTAGTACTTCGTCGGCACAGTGAAGATGTCGGTCCAGGCCGCCTTGACGTGCAGGTCGACGCCGCCCATCACGGCGTTGAGCACGGCCAGCAGATTGAACGGATTGTCCGGCCAGTCCGAGACGCCGTCGTATTCGGCCATCACGACCATGACGTGGTAAGGGGTCTCCGGCAGCGGCTGATACGGGATGCCGCCGACGGTCATCATCAGGGGATTCGGCGCACCGTAGATCATCACGTTGAAGCGCGTGGGATCTGGGCGTTGGTCGGGCTCGAGAGCCATCAACATGCGCACGACCCGGTCGACGGCGGGAGCACCCTCCGACACGCCACCGATGGTGATGAGCTCGTCGGGCTTGTCCCTCAGCGTGTCGACCACCGCCGTGTAGAGGCTCTGCGTTCCCATTTCCACCGAGTACACGAAGTCGTCGGTGCCCGGGAATGGCACGCTGACGCGGGTGTACTCGCCGAAGAAGCCGCCGAACGCGGTCGACATCTGCTCGTCGGTCAGTTCGGCATAACCTCCCTTGCCCCCGACCAGCAGTGCCGTCGCGCCGTTCGCGACGGCCGGCGCAAACGCCACCCCGATGATCCCGATGAATGTGACCAAGCGCTTCATGGTCCCCACCCGCCCCCGTGTAGGAAGTTTCCCCTTAGTCTCAGAGGCTACGAATCAGCAAACTTTTCAACAATGGACCAACGGGTCCATTTTCGGCCTGGATCCAGGGACTAGATCCCTGCCGGATACCTCGTGAATCCGAGGAACGATCATGATCAGGACGGGTTCAGCGGTGACACCAAGCCGACCTGTCCGCCAGGCGGCAACGCCGTGCCGGATCTGTGTAAGAAGGCCTCGTGCGGTTCCGGCAACGGCCAGGCGGCGGCGTACGGACCACCCCGGACGTAGGAAGGTTCAGAGATGGTCGCGGGCTCGTGCGCTCTGGTACAAGCAGATCGCTGCCGCGGAGGCTACGTTGAGGCTCTCGGCGTGACCGGGCATCGGGATGCGGATTCCGGCGGTGGCGAGTTCGACGACTTCGGCGGGCAGTCCGTGGGCTTCCGGACCGAACAGCCACGCCGTGGGGACCGACAAATCCACCTCGTCGAGGCTGACCTGGCCGTCGAGCACCGTCGCCAGGACCTGAAGGCCGGAATCCCTGAGCCGGGCGACGGCACCTGCCGCGTCCGGCGCGCTGATCACCGGGACCGAGAAGATGCTGCCCGCCGAGGCGCGCAGGCACTTGCCGTTGTAGGGGTCGACGCTGTCGCCGGCGAGCACCACCGCGTCGGCGCCCATCGCGTCAGCGACGCGGATCAGTGTGCCCGCGTTGCCCGGCTCAGAGATGCCGACCGGCACCGCGACCAGTGTGGGGTCGGCGGCCAGCACATCGTCGAGGCTGGTTTCCGGCATCGAACAAACCGCGACCAGGCCGACCGGAGTGACGGTGTCGGACAAGGCTTTTGCGGCCTTGTCCGACACCAGGTGCACCGGCGCGCTTCCCAGCAGCGCGGTGAATCGCTCCGCGGCGGTCTCGGTGGCGAAAACCTCGTGAACGAGACCGCGCCGCATCGCTGCCTCGACGAGGTTGGGACCTTCGGCGAGGAAACGTGCGGCGCGGCGGCGCCCGGTGTGGCGGTGCAGTTTGACTGCCGCCACCACCCGGGCAGAACGCTCGGTGAGGGTCAGGCAGCCTCGCCCGACGGAGCGTTGACATCCTCTGGCAGCGCGGCCTTGGCGACCTCGACCAGCGCGGTGAAGGCGGCCGGATCGCTGACGGCGATCTCGGCGAGGTTCTTCCGGTCGACCTCGACACCAGCGGCCTTGAGGCCCTGGATCAGCCGGTTGTAGGTGATGTCGTTGGCGCGGGCGGCGGCGTTGATGCGCGAGATCCACAACTTGCGGAACTCGCCCTTGCGTGCGCGACGGTCACGGTAGGCGTAGGTCAGCGAGTGCAGCTGCTGTTCCTTGGCCTTGCGGTACAGCCGGGACCGCTGTCCGCGGTAGCCCTTCGAGGCCTTCAGTACGGTGCGCCGCTTCTTCTGCGCGTTGAGTGCGCGCTTCACGCGTGCCATGGGGGTCTTCCTATCTCGGTGGGGTCAGATTCAGGCTTCAGTCGGCTGCGGCTCTAGCCGTTGAGCATCTTCGCGATGCGTTTGGCGTCGCTGGGCGACACCGTGGTGCGGCCGTCGAGCCGACGCGTGCGCTTGGACGGCTTGTGCTCAAGAAGGTGCCTGCGGTTGGCCTTCTGACGGACGATCTTGCCGGTTCCGGTACGACGGAACCGCTTCGAAGCGCCGCTGTGGGTCTTCGCCTTGGGCATGTTTCCTCAGTTCTTCGGTGTGTCGGTGGGTGCTTCGCCGGACTGCGCGTCGCCGCGCCGCGCCGACGGGGTGTCGGCATCCTGCGCCGCCTTGGCGCGAGTCTTCGCACCGCGGTGCGGCGCCAGCACCATCGTCATGTTGCGGCCGTCCTGCTTGGCGGACGTCTCGATGAAGCCGTAATCGGCGACATCGGCGCCCAAGCGCTGCAGGAGCCGGAAACCCAGTTCGGGCCGCGACTGCTCGCGTCCGCGGAACATGATCGTCACCTTGACCTTGGACCCGGCTTCCAGGAAGCGGATGACGTGACCCTTCTTGGTCTCGTAGTCATGCGGGTCGATCTTGGGACGCAGCTTCTGTTCCTTGACGACGGTCTGCTGCTGGTTCTTGCGAGACTCGCGCGCCTTCTGGGCCGTCTCGTACTTGAACTTGCCGTAGTCCATGATCTTGCACACCGGCGGCTTGGCGTCCGGGGCTACTTCGACAAGGTCGAGATCGGCATCCGCGGCGACGCGGAGTGCATCTTCGATGCGCACGATGCCTACCTGTTCACCGCCCGGTCCGATCAGGCGGACTTCAGGTACGCGGATGCGCTCGTTGACGCGGGTCTCAGTGCTGATGGGGCCTCCCTGGATAGTTCCTGCTGTCCTCGCGGAACCCCATCACCGCCGGCTGCTGTTCCCGAGAAACAGACAAGCCCTGCTCGAAGCAGGGCCCAAAGCCGACCAGGACAGACATCGTCGATGCCTGTGACCGGACCGCGTAGCCTTCGGATAGCCCGTGGCCGGCGGTGGGAGTTGGGACTCCACTTGCTGTCCCTGGCGTCAGCCGGGACGGTCGCGCATGCCAGTCTAGCAGGCATGACCGATAGCTCTGACATCCCCGAATCCGACGGCGTCGAAGACCTCGCCGGATCGGCCGAGGTGCGCGAACTGGCGACCATACCCGCGGTCGAGGTGATCACCCGCGCGGCCGTGATGCTGATGAGTGCCGCCGCCGAGAAGCTCGGGCTGTCGGACGCCGACCCCGAACAGAGCCCGTACCTCGACCTCGACGAGGCTCGCCGCCTCATCACCGCGCTTGCCGGGCTGGTCACCGCTTCGGCGGAGTACCTCGGCCCGCACGCCGGCCCGGTCCGCGACGGGTTGAAGACGCTGCAGCTGGCGTTCCGTGAGGCCAGCGCCGCACCCGACGAGCCGGGACGCGGTCCGGGCGAGAAATACACCGGCCCGGTCTGGTAGCACCGCCGGACATCCCCGCAAGTCACAGGTCGAGCGAATATCCTCGCGCCCTATGACCCCAACCAGCCTCGTCCGGGCACATCCGACGTCCAGTCACCGCTGGGTGCCCGCAGCGGCCGGCTGGATCGTGGGTGTGATCGCGACGTTGTCGCTGGTGGCCAGCATCTCACCGTTGGTCCGGTCGCTGATCCGGGTGCCGCGCGAGTGGGTCAACGACTACATCTTCAACTTTCCCGACACCAGTTTCGCCTGGGCGTTCGTGCTGGCTCTGTTGGCCGCCGCGCTGGCCGCGCGCAAACGCATCGCGTGGTGGATCCTCGTCGGCTACATGGTCGCGGCGGCCGGCTGGAACATTGCCGGTCTCGCCGACGGAGGTGAGCGCTGGTTCCAGGAAGTCGGCGAGATCATCGGCCTGGGCTTCCATCTGGCCGCGACCGCGTTCCTGCTGCTGGCCCGCAAGGAGTTCTGGGCGAGGGTCCGTCGCGGCGCACTGCTCAAGGCGGCCGCCACGCTGGTTGCCGGCATGGCCGTCGGCACGCTCGTCGGCTGGGGGTTGCTTGAGCTGTTCCCGGGATCTCTGGCCCGCCCGGACCGGTTCTGGTACGCGCTGAACCGCGTCACCGCGTTCGCCGGCGCCGACGCCGATTCGTTCAGCGGGCATCCGCACGTGTTCGTCAACGCGCTGCTCGGTCTCTTCGGAGCGGTGGCCCTGATGGTGACGGCCATCGTGCTGTTCCAGTCGCAGCGCGCCGAGAACGCGCTCACCGGCGAGGACGAGTCGGCGATCCGCGGCCTGCTGGAGCTGTACGGCAAGAACGACTCGCTGGGTTATTTCGCCACCAGGCGCGACAAGGCGGTCGTCTTCGCCCCGAGTGGACGCGCCGCGATCACCTACCGGGTCGAGGTCGGTGTGTGCCTGGCCAGTGGGGACCCGGTGGGTGATCCGAAGGCCTGGCCGCAGGCCATCGCGGCGTGGCTGAAGCTCTGCCAGACCTACGGCTGGGCCCCCGGCGTGATGGGGGCGAGCTCGGCGGCGGCGCAGGCGTTCCGGGATGCCGGGCTCAGCGCACTCCAACTCGGGGACGAGGCGATCCTGCATCCGGAGAACTTCCGGCTGTCGGGCCCCGACATGCGGGCGGTCCGCCAGGCCGTCACCCGCGCACGGCGTTCCGGGGCCACCGTCCGGATCCGCAGGCACCGGGAGTTGTCCGCTGACGAGATGAACGCGGCGATCGAACGCGCCGACGCCTGGCGGGACACCGAGGACGAACGGGGCTTCTCCATGGCGCTGGGACGGCTCGGTGATCCGGCTGACGGGGACTGCCTGCTCGTCGAGGCGGTCCAGGGCGGTCAGGTCGTCGCGATGCTGTCCCTGGTCCCGTGGGGCGGCAACGGGGTGTCGCTGGACCTGATGCGCCGTTCCCCGCACTCCCCCAACGGCACCATCGAGCTGATGGTCAGCGAACTGTGCATGCAGTCCGAGGACATCGGCGTCACCCGGATCTCGTTGAATTTCGCGATGTTCCGCTCCGCGTTCGAGCAGGGCGCACAGTTGGGCGCCGGTCCGGTGGCGCGACTGTGGCGCTGGCTGCTGGTGTTCTTCTCGCGCTGGTGGCAGCTGGAGACGCTGTACCGGTCCAATATGAAGTACCAGCCCGAGTGGGTGCCGCGATACGCATGCTACGAGGACGCCCGGCTGGTGCCCCGCGTCGGGGTGGCGTCGGTGATCGCCGAAGGCTTTCTGGTGCTTCCCTTTTCGCGGCGCCACGACCAACCGCACACCGGCCACCACATCGCCGCGCCGGACCCGCTGATGGCCACCGGCCTGTTGCACAGCGACGGCACGGCACCCGACGGGATCGGCCTGCAGGCCGCTCCGGCCGACGAGGAGCAGCCCAGGTTGCCCGAGCAGGTGCGGGTCCGGATGGCCAAACTCAAGGCCCTGCAGGCCCAGGGCGTGGACGCCTATCCCGTGGGCAACCCGCCGAGCCACACCGTCACCGACGCCTTGGCGGCCGCGAGCAGCGCCGAAGTCACCGTGGCGGGCCGGGTGCTGCGGCTGCGTGACTATGGCGGTGTGTTGTTCGCCCAGCTGCGTGACTGGTCCGGCGAAATCCAGCTGGTACTGGACAATTCACAGCTCACAGACGGCACCACCGCCGACTTCACCCGCACCATCGACCTCGGCGACCTGATCGAGGTCACCGGGACGATGGGCCACAGCCGGTCAGGCACCTGGTCGCTGCTGGCGACGGCCTGGCGGCTGACCGGCAAGTGCCTGCGTCCACTGCCCGACAAGTGGAAGGGGCTCACCGATCAAGAGGCCCGGGTGCGGGCCCGTTACGTCGACCTCGCCGTCAACACCGAAGCCCGGGATCTGATCCGGGCGCGCAGCGGGGTGTTGCACGCGATCCGGGAAACCTTGGTGGACAAGGGCTTTCTGGAGGTCGAGACGCCGATCCTGCAGCAGATACACGGCGGCGCGAATGCACGGCCGTTCCTGACCCATATCAACGCCTACGACCTCGACCTATATCTGCGGATCGCACCGGAGCTTTACCTGAAGCGGTTGTGCGTCGGCGGTGTCGAGCGGGTGTTCGAGCTCGGCCGGGCGTTCCGCAACGAGGGTGTCGACTTCAGCCACAATCCCGAGTTCACGTTGCTGGAGGCCTATCAGGCGCACGCCGACTACCAGGTGTGGATCGACGGTTGCCGGGAGCTGATCCAGAACGCCGCGCAGGCGGCCAACGGCGCGCACGTGTTCATGCGGCCCCGCGAGGACGGTGTGCTCGAACCCGTGGATATCTCCGGGCAGTGGGCGGTCAAGACGGTGCACGGCGCGGTGTCGGAGGCGCTCGGTGAACAGATCGGCCCCGATACCGACCTGGCGACGCTGCGGCGGCTGTGTGACCGGGCGGGGATCCCGTACCTGACGCACTGGGACGCCGGTGCGGTGGTCCTGGAGATGTATGAGCACCTGGTCGAGGATCAGACCCGGGAACCGACGTTCTACAAGGATTTCCCGACGTCGGTCTCGCCGCTGACCCGTCCACACCGAAGCATCCCGGGGGTGGCCGAGCGGTGGGATCTGGTGGCCTACGGCGTCGAGCTGGGCACCGCCTACAGCGAGCTGACCGATCCGGTGGAGCAACGCCGGCGGTTGCAGGAGCAGTCGCTGCTCGCCGCGGGCGGGGACCCGGAGGCGATGGAACTCGACGAGGATTTCCTTCAGGCGATGGAGTACGCGATGCCGCCGACAGGGGGCCTCGGCATGGGTGTGGACCGCGTCGTCATGCTCATCACCGGGCGCAGCATCCGCGAGACGCTGCCGTTCCCGCTGGCCAAGCCGCGGTAGCCCGGCCGTCGCACCGAACCGCGTTGGCAGGAGGATCACAGCTCAACTACAGCCACGCCGGTCAATCTGGATGTCGTGACGTTGATGCACGGTTGGTTGCCGGTGGCGGTGCAGACCCTGACGCTCGTCGCCGTGATCACCGCGGTCGGGTGGCGGAGCCGACGGTGGCGCATGGTGTGGGTGCCGTGGTCGGCGCTGATCGGGGCGGTGCTCGCGTTCGCGGTGTACTGCTATATCAGGTCGGCCGGGGTCGCCGACGACACCAATCCGGCACCGCGCACCTTCTGGGTATGGATCGCGTTGTCCGGCTTCACTTTCGGTGTGTTGGTGGCGGGCTGGCGCGGGGCGGGGTGGTGGCGCCGGGGCGCGGCCGCGCTGGCCCTGCCGCTGTGCGTGCTCTCCACGGCGTTGGTGTTGAACCTGTGGGTGGGCTACTTCCCCACCGTGCAGACCGCATGGAACCAGCTCACCGCGGAACCGTTGCCCGACCAGACCGACCAGGTCACGGTCGCGGCGATGGCGAGCCGGCACCATGTCCCGATCAAAGGCAGTGTCGTCGCCGTCGACATCCCAGGCAGCGCATCGGCTTTCAAGCATCGGCAGGAGTTCGTCTACCTGCCTCCCGCATGGTTTGCCACTGATCCTGCCCCGGCGCTGCCGCCAGTGATGATGATCGGCGGCGAGTTCAACACCCCGGCCGACTGGATGCGCGCCGGCGGCGCGGTCAAGACGCTCGACGACTTCGCCGCCGCGCACGGCGGTGACGCACCGGTGGTCGTGTTCGTCGATCCGGGCGGGACGTTCAACAACGACACCGAATGCGTCAACGGCACCCGCGGCAACGCCGCCGACCACCTCGTCGGCGATGTCGTGCCGTACGTCAAGTCCAGGTTCGGTGTCGGCGCGAACTGGGGTGTCGTCGGATGGTCGATGGGCGGCACCTGCGCAGTCGATCTGGCCGTCATGCACCCCGACGTGTTCGGCACGTTCGTCGACATCGCCGGTGACGCCGCACCCAACGCCGGCACCCAGGCCGAGACGATCGACCGTCTCTTCGGGGGCGACGCCGCCGCGTACGCGGAGTTCGATCCGGCGGCGGTGATCACCCGGCACGGCCCCTACCGCGGCGTGGCCGGCTGGTTCGACGTCAACGACGCCGTCGGCGTGGCCGGGGATCCGAAACCCAATGCCCAGGCGGTGGCCGCAAATTCGCTGTGCGCGCTCGGTCACTCGGCGGGGATCGGCTGTGCGGTGGTGAGTCAGCCGGGAAATCACGACTGGCCGTTCGCCTCGACGGCGTTCACCGCCGCGCTGCCCTGGCTCGCGGGCAGGATCGGAACCCCGTCGGCGCCGCAAGTGGACCTGCCCGGGACAGTCCGCGGGTAGCGTGGGGACCATGCCGGACATTCCCAGCGGCGAACCCGAAACGGGTTACACCTCGGACGGGGTGCCGACCTTCGATTCCGTTCGCGAAAAGATCGAGACGCGGTATGCGACCTCGATCGGCTCTGCCGAACTCGCCTCGGAGACGCCGGAGGGACGCGCCGTCGAGGATCAGTACGACGCGCGCCAGCGCGCGGCCGCCGAGCGGCTCGCCCAGATCCGGGAATCGATGGCGCCGGAGCCGGACGAGAAGTAGCCGCGCTCTCATCAAGGTGTCGGCCCCTGGCGGTACCGTTCGACCTCGATGCGGTCTATCACACTCGACGAGCGGCGCGCCCGGCTCGCCGTCCGTCATCTGCTGGTCCCCCAACCGGACGCGCCGGCGACGGCCGAGGCGGTTACCGGCCGGCTGGTCGGGCTGCACGCCACCGACCCGGCCACTCCTCACCTGTCGCTGTGGAGCAGGGTGCCCGGATACCGCGTCGCCCATCTGAACGCCGCACTCTACGAACAGCGCTCGCTGATCAAGCACCTCGCGATGCGCCGGACGCTGTGGGTGATCCGTCCGGACGACCTGCCGGCCGTGCAATCGGCAGCCGGCGTGCGCGTCGCCGGCAACGAAGCCCGCCGACTGGCTCTCGACGTCGAGAAGGCGGGCGTGGCAGACGACGGCCGGCAATGGCTCGAGACCGCCTGTGCGGCGGTGATTCGGTATCTGCACGAGGCCGGACCGTGCACGGCGCGGCAGCTACGGGAAGCACTTCCCGAGCTGACCGGAACTCACAACCCCGCCCCGGGCAAGGCGTACGGCGGGGAAGGCCACCTGGCACCGCGGGTGCTGACCGTGCTCTCCGCGCGGGGCGACATCGTGCGCGGCCCCAACGACGGCGGCTGGACCACCTCGCGGCCCCGGTGGGTTCAGGCCCGGCAGTGGCTGGCCCCGACCGAACCGATGCTGCCCGAGCGGGCGCGGGCCCGGTCAAGTCCAGGGGCGTGGTGTACGACGCCTGTCGTGTGATTCCTCGAGTTAATGGTTCAGGCGGTCAGTGCCGCGGGGGTGGCCTCCTGTCCGGTCGGGGTGTCGTTGACGGCGCGTGATTTGCTCAGGACGTCGAGGCCGAGGTAGCGCCGGGATTCAGCCCATTCGTCGTGTTGTTCGGCCAGCACGGCGCCGACGAGGCGGATCAGGGCGTTGCGGTCGGGGAAGATACCCACGACGTCGGTGCGGCGGCGGATCTCTTTGTTGAGCCGTTCCTGGGGATTGTTGCTCCAGATCTGGCGCCAGATCTGCTTGGGGAACGCGGTGAACGCGAGTAGGTCTGGCCGGGCTGCCTCCAAGTGATCAGCGACCTTGGGCAGTTTGTCGGCGAGCGCGTCGATGGTCCGGTCATATTGTGCAGCAACGGATTCCGCGTCAGGTTGATCGAACACCGAATGCAGCAGCGTGCGTACCCAGGGCCAGGACGCCTTCGGTGTGACGCTCATCAGATTCGTCGTGTAGTGCGTGCGGCAGCGCTGCCAGGCCGCACCGGGCAGAGTGGCTCCGATCGCGGCCACCAGCCCGGCGTGGGCGTCACTGGTAACCAGCTTCACCCCAGACAGCCCGCGGGCGGTCAGCGACCGCCAGAACGTCAGCCAGCCCGCGCCGTCCTCGGCGGTGGTGACGTCGATGCCGAGGATTTCACGGTAGCCCTCGGCGTTGACCCCGACGGCGATCAGGGCGTGCACGTTGACCACCCGGCCCTGCTCGCGGACCTTGAGGACCAGGGCGTCGGCGGCGACGAACGTGTACGGGCCGGCGTCCAGCGGTCGGGTGCGAAACGCCTCCACGGCGACGTCGAGTTCCTTGGCCATCACCGACACCTGCGACTTCGACAACGACGTGATGCCGAGAGTTTCGACGAGCTTGTCCATCCGCCGCGTCGAAACCCCGAGCAGGTAGCAGGTCGCCACCACCGTGGTCAGCGCCCGCTCGGCGCGTTTGCGGCGTTCCAGCAGCCAGTCCGGGAAGTACGAGCCCTGCCGCAGCTTCGGGATTGCGAGATTCAATGTTCCCGCGCGGGTGTCGAACTGGCGGTGCCGATAGCCGTTGCGGGAATTGGTGCGCTCGGTGCTGCGCTCGCCGTAGCCGGCGCCGCACAGGGCGTCGGCCTCTGCACCCATCAGGGTGTGGATAAACGTGGCCAGCAGCTCACGCAGCACGTCAGGGTGCGCTGTGGTGAGTCGTTCGGCAAGCACCGCGGGCAGGTCGATATTGTGGGCAGTGGTCATCGCGTCGATTCCTTTGCTCGAGTGACTTTGACGGGTCTCTCGAAGAATCACGCGATGACCCTCAATCATTCGGCAACGACACGCCGGTACCGCTGATCAGGTCCGACTCGTACACCACTCTGCTGGACGCAACCCGCGGGCCGCACTCGTCCGCCGATGGTTGTACGCCTTCGGACCTGCCACCGTCACCGACGTCAAGTGGTGGTTCGGCACCACCCTCGGCTGGGCCCGGCAGGCCCTGGCCGACCTCGACGCCGTCGAGGTCGACCTGGACGGTGTGCCTGGATACGTCCTGCCAGGAGACGACGAACCTGTCGCCACCGCGGCCCCCTGGTGTGCGCTGTTGCCCGCACTGGACGTCACGACGATGGGATGGGCGGAACGCGCCTGGTATCTCGGGCCGCACCGTGACAGCGTGTTCGACCGCAACGGCAACGGCGGCCCCACAGTGTGGGTGGACGGGCGCATTGTCGGTGCGTGGCGCCAAGACGCGGACGGGCGGGTACAGCTGGTGCTGCTCGAAGACGTGGGAAGCCAAGTACGCAAAGCACTTTCAGACCGTGCCGATGCGCTGACGGAATGGCTGAGCGGGGTGCGGGTGAATCCGCGGTTCCCGTCCCCCGCGAGCAAGGGTCACGCGGGCTCAGACAGCGTCCGCTGAAGCAGGATGGTGTCCAGCCATCTGCCGTGTTTGAACCCGACCGCCGACAACCGTCCGGCCTCGGTGAAGCCGCGCCGGCGGTGGAGGGTCAGCGACGCATGCGCATCAGCGTCCACGATGACGGCGATCACCTGCCGGATCCCGGCTGCCGCGCAGTCGTCGAGGAGCCTGTCCAGCATGGCTCCGCCGACACCTCGACCCGCCGCGGCGGGCGCGACGTAGACGGAGTCCTCGACCGTGAAGCGGTAGGCACGGCGGGTCTTCCATGGTGCGCAGTAGGCGAAACCGAGCACCTCACCGTCCGCGACGGCGGCAACGTAGGGCAGGCCGGCGCCGGTCACCGCCGCCATGCGGCGCGCCAGGTCGTCCGGTTTCGGTGGATCCATTTCGAACGTCGCCACGCCCGTTTCCACGTAGTGGGTGTAGATCGCGCCGATGGCTTCCACGTCGCCCGGCCCCGCGGGCCGGATGGTCACAGCGCTGGGCACGGTCAGGCGCTGACCTTGCTCCGGTTGCGCGACTTCGGCTTCGGCTTCAGCGTGGGACGAGCCACCCCGAGCGTCTCGGCCAGGAAATGCCCCGTATAACTGTCCGGATTGGCGGCCACATCCTCGGGCGTGCCGGTGGCGACCACGGTGCCGCCACCCGAACCACCTTCGGGCCCCATGTCGACGACCCAGTCGGAGGTCTTGATCACGTCGAGATTGTGCTCGATGACGATCACTGTGTTGCCCTTGTCCACCAGGCCGTTGATCACCTTCAAGAGCTTGCGGATGTCCTCGAAGTGCAGCCCCGTGGTCGGCTCGTCGAGGATGTAGATAGTCCGGCCGGTGGAACGTTTCTGCAGTTCGGAGGCGAGCTTCACGCGCTGGGCTTCGCCACCAGACAGCGTGGGCGCGGGTTGGCCCAGCCGGACATACCCCAGCCCGACGTCGACCAGCGTGTTGAGGTACCTGTGAATCGAACTGATCGGCGCGAAGAACTCGGCCGCCTCCTCGATCGACATGTCCAGCACCTCGGCGATGGTCTTGCCCTTGTAGTGCACCTCCAGGGTCTCGCGGTTATAGCGAGCGCCCTGGCACACCTCGCAGGGGACGTACACGTCGGGCAGGAAGTTCATCTCGATCTTGATGGTGCCGTCGCCCGAGCATGCCTCACAGCGGCCACCCTTGACGTTGAACGAGAACCGGCCCGGCTGGTACCCGCGGACCTTGGCTTCGGTGGTCGCGGCGAACAGGGTGCGGATCTTGTCGAACACCCCGGTGTAGGTCGCCGGGTTGGAGCGCGGGGTCCGCCCGATCGGAGACTGGTCGACGCGGACGAGCTTGTCGAGGTGGTCGAGTCCGTTGATACGGGTGTGCCGGCCCGGCACCAGCCGGGCGCCGTTGAGCTTGTTGGCCAGTACCGAGGCCAGGATGTCGTTGACCAGCGTGGACTTGCCCGATCCGGACACCCCCGTCACCGAGGTGAGCACTCCGAGTGGGAAGGCCACGTCGATGTCGCGCAGATTGTGTTCGCGCGCCCCGACGACGGTGAGCTGGCGCTTCTTGTCGACCACCCGGCGCAGCTCCGGCACCTCGATCTGTTCCTTGCCCGACAGGTAGGCACCGGTGATCGAATCCGGATTCTTCAGTAGGTCCTCGTAGGGCCCGCTGTGCACGATCTGACCGCCGTGCTCGCCGGCCGCGGGCCCGATGTCGACCACCCAGTCGGCGTGGGCGATGGTGTCGAGGTCATGCTCCACCACGATCAGGGTGTTGCCCAGGTCGCGCAGCCGGACCAGAGTGTCGATCAGCCTGCGGTTGTCGCGCTGATGCAGACCGATCGAAGGCTCGTCGAGCACGTAGAGCACGCCGACCAGGCCTGACCCGATCTGGGTGGCCAGCCGGATGCGCTGTGCCTCCCCGCCCGAAAGCGTGCCCGCCGCGCGCGACAGCGACAGATAGTCCAGCCCGACGTCGAGCAGGAACCCGAGCCGGGACTGGATCTCCTTGAGCACCTGACCGGCGATCGCGGCTTCTCGGCGCCCCAGGGTCAGCGCGTTGAGGAACTCCGCGCACTCGGCGATCGACAGCTCGGCGACCTCGGCGATGGACTTCGGGCCGAACTTCCCGGCGGTCATCGTCACCGCGAGGATCTCCGGTTTGAGGCGGGTGCCGTTGCACTCCGGGCACGGCACGTCACGCATGAAACCCTCGAGCCGTTCCTTGGTTTGCTCGGAGTCGGTCTGCTCCATGCGGCGGTGCAGGAACGCCATCACGCCTTCGAAGTCGGCGTAGTACGACCGGGTGCGTCCGTAGCGGTTCTTGTACCGGACGTGCACCTGTTCGTCGCAGCCCTCCAGGATTGCCCGGCGCGCCTTGGCCGGCAGCTTCTTCCAGGGGGTGTTGACGTCGAACCCAAGTTGGTCGCCCAAACCGGACAGCATCCGGGTGAAGTACTCGGCGGTGTTGCCCATCGACCAAGGCGCGATCGCCCCCTCGGCCAGGGTCAGGTCGGGATCGGGCACCACGAGGTCAGGGTCGACCTCCTTGCGGATGCCGAGGCCCAGGCATTCTGGGCATGCGCCGTAGGGCGAGTTGAACGAGAACGACCGGGGCTCGAGATCGTCGACGGCCAGCGGGTGTCCGTTCGGGCAGGCCAGCTTCTCCGAGAAGCGCTGCTCGCGGTGCGGGTGATCGTCGTCGCGGTCGACGAACTCCAGCACGACGATGCCGTCTGCGAGGTTCAGCGCGGTCTCCACCGAGTCGGTCAGGCGCTGCTTGGCGCTCGCCTTGACCGTCAGTCGGTCCACCACCACTTCGATGTCGTGTTTTTCCTGCTTCTTCAGCTTCGGTGGCTCGCTCAGCGGATAGACCACCCCGTCGACCCGCACCCTGCTGTAGCCCTGCGTGTTGAGCTTGTCGAACAGGTCCACGAACTCGCCCTTGCGGGTGCGCACCACCGGCGCGAGCACCTGGAACCGGAGTCCCTCGTCCATCGCGAGGACCTGGTCGACGATCTGCTGCGGGGTCTGCTTGGCGATCCGCTCGCCACACACCGGGCAGTGCGGGGTGCCCGCGCGGGCATACAGCAGGCGCAGGTAGTCGTACACCTCGGTGATGGTGCCGACCGTCGAACGCGGGTTGCGGTTGGTGGACTTCTGGTCGATCGACACCGCCGGGGAGAGACCCTCGATGAAGTCGACATCGGGTTTGTCCATCTGCCCGAGGAACTGGCGGGCGTACGCCGACAGCGATTCGACGTAGCGCCGCTGGCCCTCGGCGAAGATCGTGTCGAAGGCCAGCGACGACTTGCCCGACCCCGACAGCCCGGTGAACACGATCATGGCGTCGCGCGGCAGGTCGAGGTCGACTCCGCGCAGATTGTGCTCCCGGGCACCCTTGACAACTAGGCGGTCAGCCACCGATGCCCCTTCTGATACTCAAATGTCTCTCGGCCCTGTTTCGTGCGTGGGCGCAGTACAGAACCATGCTAGGTCTGACCACCGACAAGCCTTCTGCGACGGTGCCGCCGCCGCATTCTGCGACGGTGCCGCCGCCGCCCGGAGAGCACGAAGTAACGTGAGTGCCCATGACAGTCGTCGACGACAACTACACGGGCCACGTCGAGCCCCAGCGAGCGGCGCGACGCACACTTCCGGGCGCGTCGATCATCAAGGTGTCGGTGGGCCCTATGGACAACAACGCCTACCTGATCACCTGTTCCCAGACCGGTGAGACGTTACTCATCGATGCCGCCAACGACGCGGGCATCCTGCTCGAGCTCATCGACAAGCACGCCCCGACGCTGTCGCTGATCGTCACCAGCCATCAGCACCAGGACCACTGGCTGGCGTTGAAGGACATTGTGGACAGCACCGACGCTCCGACGGCGGCGCACAGCCTGGACGCCGGTCCGCTTCCGGTGAAGCCGGACCGACTGCTGTCCGGCGGCGACACCCTCAGCGTTGGGCAATTGAACTTCGACGTCATCCATCTGCGCGGCCACACACCCGGATCGGTGGCTCTGGCGCTGAGCGGGCCGGCCACCGACGGCAGGGTGCACCTGTTCACCGGTGACTGCCTGTTCCCCGGCGGTGTCGGCAAGACCTGGAAGGAAGGCGACTTCGAACAGCTTCTCGGCGATGTCACCGAGCGCGTGTTCGACGTCTTCGGTGATCAGACCGTGGTGTATCCAGGACACGGCGACGACACGACGCTCGGGACCGAACGCCCCCGTCTGGGCGAATGGCGCGAGCGCGGTTGGTGACCGCGGTATCGAGAAGAAGGTTCAGGAAGGGATCATGAGCAGCGATCAGTTCAGCAAGGCCCAACGGGGGGCCGGGTTCATTGCCGCACTCGACCAGAGCGGTGGCAGCACGCCCAAGGCGCTCAAGCTCTACGGCATCGCCGAGGACGCATACTCCGGTGACGCCGCGATGTTCGATCTGGTGCACCAGATGCGGACCCGCATCATCACCAGCCCGAGCTTCGACGGTGACCGGATCCTCGGGGCCATCCTTTTCGAGGACACCATGGACCGGCAGATCGAAGGCCGCGACACCGCCGACTACCTGTGGAACGTCAAGCAGATCGTCCCCTTCCTGAAGGTCGACAAGGGCCTGGCTGAGGAGAAGGACGGCGCTCAGGTGATGAAGCCGATCCCCGGCCTTGACGATCTGCTCGCCCGAGCCCGCGACAAGGGTGTTTTCGGCACCAAGATGCGGTCGGTGATCAAGCTCCCGGGCGCAGGCCTGGAGGAGGTCGTCAAGCAGCAGTTCGAGATCGGACGGCAGATCCTGGCCGCCGGCCTGGTGCCGATCATCGAGCCGGAGGTGGACATCCACAGCCCCGAGAAGGGCAAGGCCGAGGAACAGCTGAAGGCCGCGATCCTCAAGGAGCTCGACGGCCTGGGCGATGATCAGGCCGTCATGCTGAAGCTGACGTTGCCGGACGTCGACAATCTCTACCGCGAGCTCGTCGAGCACCCGAAGGTGCTGCGCGTCGTCGCGCTGTCGGGCGGCTACAACCGGGATCAGGCCTGCGACAAGCTCGCAGCCAACCAGGGCGTCATCGCCAGCTTCTCCCGTGCGCTGACCGAGGGGCTGACCGCCCAGCAGAGCGACGACGAGTTCAACGCCGCGCTGGACGCCGCCATCACCGCGATCGCCAAGGCGTCGAACACCTGATCTGCGACATGAAAAGAACCCTGGGCCGGCGGTGCCGGCCCAGGGTTCTTTCTCGTTAGTTCCAGATCAGTCGTTCGTTCCAGGTCAGGAGGTGTGCACGATCAGCACGTCGCTCTTGGATCGTCGCGCCACGTTGGCCGGAACGGATCCGAGCAGTCGGCCCGCGATCGTGCTCAGGCCCACGTTGCCGACGACCAGCAGGTCGGCCTTGACCTCCTCGGCGAGATCGACGAGCGCGTCCACCGGCGCTCCCACGATCGCCTTCTCTTCGATGTCCTGCGCACCGGCGGCCTTGGCCCGGTCGCGGGCCTCCCGCAGGATCGCGTAGATCGGAGCGTTGCCGGACATCTTGTAGCCCTCGTCCTTGAGCACGTCCGCGGCGCGCGCGTCCTCGTTCTGAGGGAAGTAGGCGGTCGCGACAATGAGCTTCGCGTTCGCCCCGGCAGCGATCTGACCGGCGCGGTCCACGGCACGCAGCGACGAATCAGATCCGTCCGTACCAACCACCACCGTTTGATAGGCGCTCATCCATATCCTCCCAGGGTCAGTTGCAACGCCACCCGAGACAGTAGCCTGCTGGCAGGCGAACCTGGGTGCGAATCACCACACAACGATGGCAGTTGCCCGGTTTTCATTCCATCACATGCAGGCAACGTCACTCGACGCACGTGACGTGACGCCCGGTACACGACGAGCAATCACACAGTGCGCCACCACGAGAATTGCCGTGCCTCACCATTGCTCGCGGTTCCGCTTCGGCCCGACCTCCTGCAGTGCGGGTTCGCCGCCCGGTGGCGCACCGGCCGACCACGCGGTGCCCTCGCAGACCAGGTCACGCGGGACCGGCAGGGTGGCGGGCAACAGCGGCAACGCAGGAACCGCGTCGCCCAACGGCACGGGCGGCAGACCCAGAGGCGCCGCCGGCACCGGTGCCGCCGCGGGCACCGGGACGACCGGGACGACGGGACCGGGCGCCGCCGGGGGTACCGACGCCGCATGCAGCACCGGCGCCGATTCGGCGGGCACCACAGCGTCGGCGGCCGGCGCCGCCGCAACCGGCGCGGGTATTGCCGGTGGCACTGCTGGTTCGGCGGATGCCGATACCGGAGCGGGTGCCTCTACGGCCGGAAGTGGCGCTGCAGCAACAGGTTCGACGACCGCCGGCGCCGAAGCCACCGGCAGGGCTGCCGCCGGCTCAGGCGCGGGCGCCACCGCGGCCAACTCCACCGGCGCCGCGAGCGGTACCGGTGGGGCACCGGCAGTCACCACCGGCGGCCCCGCCGGCGGGACGACTACCGGAATCGGCGGTGCCGCAACGGGAACCGCGGGCACGACGGGGACGGACGCGGCCGCGGGGGGCGCAGGCACCGCCGCGGCGTGAATGACGGCAGCGGCCTCCACCGGAGGTGGCAGCGGACCCGGTGCCGCGAGCGCTGCGACACCGTGCACGACATCGGCGACGGGAATGGCCGGCATCGCCGGCGGCTCCTCGGGGACAACATTGCCCAGCGCGTTGGCGGCGGTGTCGAGGGTCTCGGGAACGCTGGGCGGTTCGGCGGCCAACTGCTGCACCATCTCCAGGCACGGGACGCCGGGGCTGGGTTCGGCGGCAGCGGGTGCGCAGTAGATGGCCGGCCATATGACGCTGAGTGCGAGCGCAGCGACGCCGATGCGGTCGACCATGGGTGACATCGTCTTTCCTCGTGCTTCCAACGGTGCCCCCACCCGTAGTGAAAACCTAGCGGGAATCACGATCAATTGACGGATCGGTTACCGAACCGATACCGCTCAGACCTCGCATGGTGACCCGACGATCTACGCAGACCAGAACCGTTGCAAATCCGGCAAATTCGCTCACGAATCCCGGCCGAGAACCCGATTCGTGACGAAAGTCGCCGCCTCGTTCACCATTCCGTTCCACGGATACGACCAGTGGGCAAACATGTTGTTACCACGAGAGCAGTACGGGTCTCCGTCGGCGCACAGGTCGATCGTCATGTGCGCGTACTGCGGGCTGATCTCGGTCAGCGGCCCGAGCATGGCCTGGTCCCGAGACGGGTTGGCGAACACCGCAACCGCGACCACGTGGTTGACCATCGCGTCGGGAAGTGGTGCGGGGGTGAAGAACCAGATCTTGCGGTTACCGATGGTGATCAGGTCGATGACCCCGGCACCCTGCGACATCCCCCCGAGGACGATCTTGGTCTGGGGACACATGCCGGCCACGTACTGCACGTGCTTGTTGGCATCCACCGCGCCGGCCGATGTCGACTTCGAGAAGTTCCAGCTCGCCGGATAATTGACCGCGTAGGCCGAGACCTTCTTCCCGAGCAGCTTCTTCTTCACGGCATCGACGAACGCCCTCCCGACCGGGCCGAAACCCTGCTTGTCACTCGTGCCGCGGGCGAAAACGATCTCGACATCAGGGCATGACACAGCCCCAGCAACAGGAGCAGCCGCGGTGGAGACCGACAGCGCCGAGGCCGTCACCACCGCAACACACAGCGATCGGACCACCTGGCATGCGCGCACGCGACAACGCTGACACACTTCTAGCAAAGTTGAACTACACGGCAACGCAACGGTGATCCAATAGATGCCGTTCCGTGCTGCAACAAAATGTGCATTGCCGTCAGCATGCGGATAATCGCGCCACCCAGCTCAGTGGCTGGATCCGAGCTCGACCAGCAGCACCCCGACAGCGATGAGTACGATCCCGCCCATCATCCGCCGGTTCAGCGGCTCATCGAACAGCAATCTCGACGCCAGCGCCGTCAACGCCACCCCGGCCGCTGCCCAGATGCCGTAGGCGACACCGAGGGGCATCCCGTGGCGCAGCGAGAACCACAGCAGCGTGAAGGCCAGCACATACCCGACGGCCACGATCGCGTAGAACGACGACCGCCCTCTGGCGGCGACCCGCAACGCGAGCGTCCCGGTGACCTCGCTGGCGATGGCTGCGATCAGGAAGAGGTACTGCATCATTGCGCCTCATGCCGGGAGCCGGTCTCGACCAGCACCACGCCGCCGATGATGCACAGCAGGCCGACACCCATGACCGCCGTGAGTGCCTCGCCGAAGAGCACCGCGGACAGCACCGCGGTCAACGCCACACCTGCGGCGCCCCAGATCGCGTACGCCACACCGAGTCCCATCCCCCGTTTGAGGACAATCGCCAGAAAGACGAAGGACGCGAGGTAGCCGAGCGCAACGACGATGTAGAGCGCCGGTGCGGTGGCCGACCCTTTGAGCGACAGCGTCGCCGCGACCTCACTGCCGATGGCCAGTCCCAGGTACAGCCATGTCATCAGGCCTTCTCCCCCAGCAACTCAAGCGCCAGCGAAAGCACCTGCGGCCGTTCGTGTTCAGCGAGCGGGAAGGTGGCGGACGAATCGGACAGCCACGCACCGTCGGCGAGCATCCTCGCCGCATGCAGGCGGGCGCGCTCCTGCGGCGGCAGACCGGACGGGACGTGCACCCAAGGGTGAAAACGCTCGGTCCAGCGGGCGAGCATGCGGTCGGCCGTCTTCGGGTCGCTGAGCATCACCAGGTCCGACCGCCGATGCCGGGTCAGCAGCGCCCACCGCAGGTAGGCGCTCAGGCGTTGCCGCGGCGACGCCGCGTCGAGTGGAACGTCGAGGCAATGGGCCAATTGCCGCTCCTGGGAGTCCACGATGTGGTCGACCAACGCCTCCATCAGCGCGGACTTCGTCGGAAAGTGGTACAGCAGTCCCGGCTTGGTCAGCCCGCACGCCTGCGCCACGGAGTCGAAGGAAACCGGGGTGCCGGCGTCGAGCAGGTCGCGGGCGGTGTCGAGGATGCTCGTCAGCGACGATGGGCGCCCGCGGACCGGAGGGGTCGAAGTCACCGGTTTACTTTACCGTCCGGTTGGTAAAGTAAACCGGCGGGTGACCACGGATACTTCATGCGAGCGAGTGACGGGATTCGAACCCGTGTAAACGGCTTTGCAGGCCGGTGCCTAGCCACTCAGCCACACCCGCACTGAATACGAGTGTCGCAGTGCGCTGTCGGTGCGGGAACAGTTCGGATCAGCGTGATCGTGAGCGACTACTGAAGGTCGAAGCCACCGTCGCGCCGGCGGCGAGCATGGCGAAGACGCCGAACAACCACCGCGCCGCGGCAGCGTCGCCCGCGCTCGCCAGATTGGCAATGACTCCGGCCAGCGCCGCACCGAACGCCGCCGAGATCACCTGCACGGTGTTGATCGCCGCCGCGGCCGCGGGCCCCTCGGCCGGATCGTCCACCTTGCTCATCGCCCACGCCGACAGATGCGGCCACGCCATACCCACCCCCGCCCGCTGATCATCAGACCCACTGCCCAGATCGCGACCAGCACCGGCCCGGTGTCGCCGCGTTGGATCACCGCGCAGATCATCAGTCCGGCGGCCATCACCAGCGGTGCGACCGCGACCGTGCGCCGGATCGTGCGCTGCCCCGTCAGCGAAGCGCTGGCGATCTCGCTCGCCGTCCACCCGATCGCAAGTCCGGCGCCCAGGAATCCGGCCGCCACCGGTGTCAGATGCGCGAGCCGCTGACCGAACAGCGGCACATACATGTCGACCATCGTCGCGGCCATCAGCGCGCCGAGCGTCAGGTAGATCCATTTCAGCGGTCCCGGCTTGAAAGCACTGGGCGGCAACACCGAAGCACCGGCCCGCTTGTCGATGACGACGAACACAACCACCAGGCCGACACCGACGGCCACCAACGCCACGGTGAGCCGCGGATCGTCCGCGACCCCGGCAACGCTGACCGACAGCGCGGCCGCACCGAGCAGCATCAGCGACTGCAGCGGCGCGCGGAAGGGCTGCCGAGCGGCCGCGGCGATGCCGGAACGCGATGGCAGGGCCAGCGGCACCAGCGCCGACATCACGGTGGTCAGCACCACCAGAACACCGAAAGCCCAACGCCATGAAGCATATTGGGCGAACAAGCCGCCGGCGGCCGGCCCGGCCAGCGTGCCCACCCCCCACATCGCCGATACGAGTGCCGACGCTTTGGTCCACAGCGCGCGCGGCAACACCGTGTTGATCACCGCGTACCCGAGGCCGGCCAGCAGGCCGCCCGCGGCGCCCTGCACGGTGCGTCCGACGAGCAGCCACTCCATGGCCGGCGCGGCAGCGCATCCGAGGCTGCCGAGCCCGAACACGGTCAGGCCCAGCAGGTAGGCCGACCGCGGCCCCACACGCATCAGCACCGGATGCACGGTGGCCGCCGCCATCACCGACCCGACCAGGTACACCGTCGTCACCCACGCGTAGAACCGGTAACCGCCGATGTCGGCCACCGCACTGGGCATCAGGCTGATGGTCAGGAACTCATTGGTGGCGTACAACGCAACACCACCGGCGAGCACCGTCGAGGCACCGAGGTTCTTGGGGCCGAGCAGTTCACGCCAGCTGTTTGCGGCCACGGTTTCGGTCTCGGTCACGGTCTCGACCGTAGGACCTCAACAGCGGTTGAGATCAAGTCATTTGAGACCCGCGGCGTCCATGCCACGGAGTTCCTTCTTCAGGTCGGCGATCTCGTCACGGATGCGGGCCGCCAACTCGAACTGCAGGTCTCGTGCCGCGGCCATCATCTGCGCGGTCAGATCCTTGATCAGGTCGGCGAGCTCGGCGCGCGGCATGTTGGAGGTGTCGCGGCCCTCGATCACCCCGGCGCTCACCGCACGGCCCGGTTCACCGGGCGCGCGCCGGCCCCGTGACGCGTTGCGGCCGGAGCCACCGACCTCCACCGCCTCGGTATCGTCGGCCTCCCGGTACACCTGGTCAAGGATGTCGGCGATCTTCTTGCGCAACGGCTTCGGATCGATGCCGTGCTCGGTGTTGTAGGCGATCTGCTTGGCGCGGCGGCGCTCGGTCTCGTCGATGGCCTGCTTCATCGAATCGGTCACCTTGTCGGCGTACATGTGCACCTCGCCGGAGACATTTCGCGCCGCACGACCGATGGTCTGGATCAGGCTGCGCGGCGACCGCAGGAACCCCTCCTTGTCGGCATCGAGGATCGCCACCAGGGACACCTCCGGCAGGTCGAGACCCTCTCGCAACAGGTTGATGCCGACCAGCACGTCGTACTCACCGAGGCGCAGCTGACGCAGCAGCTCCACCCGACGCAGGGTGTCGACCTCCGAGTGCAGGTAGCGAACGCGGATCCCCATCTCCAGCAGATAGTCCGTCAGGTCCTCGGCCATCTTCTTGGTCAGTGTCGTCACGAGCACGCGCTCGTCACGTTCGGTCCGCTTGCGGATCTCACCGATCAGGTCGTCGATCTGGCCCTTGGTCGGCTTGACGATGACCTGGGGGTCGACCAACCCGGTCGGACGGATGACCTGCTCGACGAACTCACCGTCGGCCTGGCTGAGCTCGTAGGAACCGGGCGTCGCCGACAGGTACACGGTCTGACCGATCCGGTCGGCGAACTCCTCCCAGGTCAGCGGACGGTTGTCCACCGCCGACGGCAGCCGGAATCCGAAGTCCACGAGGTTGCGCTTGCGGGACATGTCGCCCTCGTACATGCCGCCGATCTGCGGCACGGTCACATGGGACTCGTCGATGACGAGGAGGAAGTCCTCGGGGAAGTAGTCGATCAACGTGGCGGGCGCGGTGCCCGGACCGCGGCCGTCAATGTGCCGCGAGTAGTTCTCGATGCCCGAACAAAAGCCGACCTGGCGCATCATCTCGACGTCGTAATTGGTGCGCATCCGCAGCCGCTGGGCCTCCAGCAGCTTGCCCTGCCCCTCCAGCTCGGCCAGGCGCTCCTCGAGTTCCTGTTCGATGCTTGCGATGGCCTGGGCCATGCGCTCGGGTCCGGCGACGTAGTGGGTGGCCGGGAAGATCCGCAGCGAGTCGACCTTGCGGATGATGTCGCCGGTGAGCGGGTGCAGGTAGTACAGCTCTTCGATCTCGTCGCCGAAAAACTCGATGCGCACCGCGAGCTCTTCGTAGGACGGGATGATCTCGACGGTGTCGCCCCGGACCCGGAAGGTACCGCGGGTGAACGCCATGTCGTTGCGGGTGTACTGCACGTCGACCAGCAGCCGCAGCAGGTCGTCGCGCGGCACCTCGTCGCCGACCTTGAGCTCGACCGAGCGGTCCAGATAGGACTGCGGGGTGCCCAGACCGTAGATGCACGAGACCGACGCGACCACCACCACGTCGCGGCGGGACAGCAGGTTCGACGTCGCCGAGTGGCGTAGGCGCTCCACGTCGTCGTTGATCGAGCTGTCCTTCTCGATGTAGGTGTCGGTCTGCGCGATGTACGCCTCGGGTTGGTAGTAGTCGTAGTAGGAGACGAAGTACTCGACGGCGTTGTTGGGCAGCATCTCCCGCAACTCGTTGGCCAGCTGCGCGGCCAGCGTCTTGTTCGGCGCCATCACCAGGGTGGGACGCTGAAGCCGTTCGATGAGCCAGGCGGTGGTCGCCGACTTACCGGTGCCGGTGGCGCCCAGCAGCACCACGTCCTTCTCCCCCGCCCGGATGCGGCGTTCCAGCTCGTCGATGGCGGCGGGCTGATCGCCGGCGGGCTCGTATTCGCTGACCACCTCGAAGCGCCTGCCGGTGCGGACGATCTCGTCCACGGGGCGGTACTCCGAGTGCGCAAGCACTGGGTGTTCGGTCGCAAAAGCCATTTCACCAGGGTAGAACCTGATACCGACACGTTCTGTTCCTGCAGCACGCGACCAGCAGCCGGCTGCGCTTATCCTGGTCGGCATCCACCCTCCCAAGCACGAGACCTTCGACCTTGCGGCCGGCACCAACACCGACCCCAAGGGCATCGTCCGGGCGGTCGAGCGGTACACCGTTCGGCCGTGGGGGCTGTACATGGCCCGGCCGGCACCCGGGCGTGCTCAGTTCCACTACCTGGAGTCGTGGATGCTGCCCACCCTCGATCTGCGGGTGACGGTGTTCCATTTCAACCCGGGGCACGAGCGTGATCAGGACTTCTATCTCGATGTCGGCGTCTACCGCCCGGGCCCGACCTGCTGGGAGGGGACAGACCACTATGTCGACCTCGTGGTGCGCACCGGACAGGACGTGCAGGTCAGCGACATCGACGAGTTGGCCACCGCACTCGCCGAAGGGCTGCTCGACCGGCAGGCCGGCGAACGTGCGATCCGCACGGCGGTCACCACCGTCGAGGCGCTGGCCCGACACGACTACGACCTCGACCGGTGGTTGTCCGGGCTCGGGATGCCGTTGACCTGGCGCGGTCTGTAACGGTCGCGGGTGCGCCTGCGATCTTGATTCCGATGGCCATGACTGTGTATGCGACCGAGCAAAGACGGACGGTAATCTCTCGTTTCATGGTTGCCGCCCCGCGCACGCGGACCGCTGTTACGACCGCCGCCGCCCTGGTGGCCGCCGTGCTGGCGGCCCCGGTCGCCTCGGCTCAACCGCAGGACCCCGCCACCGAGATCCAGCCGGCCCCGGCCGAGCCGGAGGTGCTTCACAACGTCCTCTACCGGGCCCGCGCCGACGGCACCTCTCGGGGCGCGGTGGTCGCGTACCGGATGGACGACGAGAACGTCAACAGCGCGCAGCCCACGCTGCTGCCCGGCCAGACCTTCGAGATCAACGCCGTGCTCGCCGATCCCGCAAAGGCGGGCATGGAGCTGTCGATCGAGTGGCCGTACGGATCGAACCTGCACTGCGAGATCCTCGTGGACGATCAGATCGTGGCGAAGGCCGATCAGTTCATCGCGCCGCGACTGTTCCGGCCGAAAGACGATCCGCTCTACGGGGTCCTGCAGTGCGGTGCACCGTTGAACCTTCCGATCGATGGCGGGTCGCCTGCGCCCGCCGAGCCGGCGGTTGCGGACGCTCCCTAGGTAGTGTCTGTTAATTGCGGACGCGGTGATAGATGATGATCGCAGCTAGGGTGACGCCCCCGAGGTAGCTCAGCGCGTATTTGTCGTATCGGGTGGCGATACCTCGCCAGTGCTTGAAGCGGTTGAAGGATCGCTCGACGGTGTTGCGGTGCTTATAGATTCGCCCGGAGAACGCCGGTGGCCGTCCGCCTTTGCTTCCCCGGCTCTTTCGGCGGGCGATCTGGTCGCTGCGCTCGGGAATGGTGTGGGCGATTTTGAGCTGGCGCAGTCGGGCTCGGGTCGAGTCATGGGAGTACGCCTTATCGGCGAGTAGCCGAAACTTTGGGCCCTGATGGGCAGTCAGCAGTGGCCACAGCATCGGGTTGTCGCCGGCTTGCCCCGGCGACAGTGCCATGGTGACCGCGCTGCAGCGTTGATCGGCCAGCGCGTGGATCTTCGTTGTCAGCCCGCCGCGTGAACGGCCGATGGCATGGTCATCGGGCTCATCGGGGTGTTTGTTGTAATTCGACAGATCCCCCTGTGTGGCGACCAGGGCGGGCACCAGCGGCATGCTGATGTACACGCACGCTGGTCGAATCCACCGCCAGCAGCAGTTCGACCAGCTCAGCGTCAGCGTCATCGACATCGATGTCACGGGAGATCGCTGCGAAGATCTGCGCGTAGGTGCCGTCGGTGGACCACCGCAGGTGACGTTCAGCCACCGACTGCCAGGCGCCGAACTGCGCGGGCAGATCGCGCCACGGAGATCCAGTCCGGTAACGCCAGATAATTCCTTCCAGCGTCACCCGATGATCGTTCCACGGCCGCCCGCGCCGTCGACCCGAAGGCAGTACCGGCTCAATCACCGACCACAAGTCATCAGAAATCACATCAGTCCGTAACACTTAAACAGCATCAGGCACAACATCGTTCACATTAAGCAGACACGCCCTAGCCCGACGGCCGCCAGCCGGTGGCCTGCGCCCACTCCCAGGCCCGGCGGTAATTGTCGAGGAACCACGGCTCCTTCGCGTCGGCGTAGGCCCCCGTGGTCGGATGCTCCCGCGCGGTGACGCCCTGCTTGAGTTCGAGGTACTCGGACTGAGCAGCGGGGTTGGCTTTCAGCCAATCGACGAACAGCAGCGCGAACTGCTGGTTGGGCCAGCCGTCCACCCGCACGTGCACGTTGGTCGGGCGTCCCGGGTCGGCCGAGCAGTACAACCGCTTGCCCCACCGGTCGGCGCTGTCGGAGTGGTCGAATTCGGCCACGGTGCTGCGCCCGTCGGGCTTGCCGACATCGGAGGTGACCGAGGTGGGCACATACCCGGCGCCCCGCATCGCCTCGGCGAGTTCGTCGGCGACCTCCAGAGACGGCACGGTCACCTGCACGTCGATCACGTCCCTGGCGTCCAGGCCTGGTACCGCGGTCGAGCCGATGTGGTCCACCCGCGAGGCGCGGTGACCGCAAGCGGTCCGCAACCGGGCCAGGATCCGTTGCGCCTGCGCCGGCCACTGCGGGTCGGCCGGGACCAGCTGCGGCGCCGATGACGCCGGGGTGCCCGCCTCGAGGTTGCGGGCGAACGGCTGGATGCGCTCATGCCACAACGCGCGGGCCTTCTCCACGAGTTCGCCGGCGCTGCCCGAGTTGTCCAGCCAGACGTCGGCCACGACGCGGCGCTGTTCTTCGGTGGCCTGTGCCGCGATGCGCGCCCGGGCGTCCTCCTCGGAGAAATTGCGGTACTCGATCAGGCGTTTGACCCGCACGTCCTCGTCGGCGTGCACGATCACCACCAGCGGGAACATCGGCGCCATCTGCGATTCGACCAGCAGGGGGATGTCCTCGACGATCACGGCATCGTGCGCGGCGGCCTCGATCAGCTCCGAACGGCGTTGCCCCACAAGGGGATGCACGATCCCATTCAGCGTGGCCCGCTTGTCCTGGTCGCTGAACGCGATCGCCGCCAGCGCCGGCCGGTTCAATGCGCCGTCGGGCAGCAGGATCTGCTCGCCGAACGCGTCGACCAATTTGGCCAGGCCGGGGGTCCCCGGTTCGACCACCTCGCGGGCGATCACGTCGCCGTCCACGACGATCCCGCCGAGCTCGCTGAACGTCGCCGACACCGTCGACTTGCCCGCCCCGATTCCTCCGGTCAACCCAATGCGCAGCACTGCATCAGTGTGTCAGGCCGTGCCGTCAGCCTTCGACCCCCGTCAGCTCGACCGGCCGGTGGCTCAGCGCGGTATCGGCGACCACCGAACCGTTCGCGAGGTCGATTGCGACCAGACGCCGTGCGTGCGGATCGCTGACGTAGGCCACGCCGTCCTGGACGTGCAGGTTCGGCATCGGAGACTGCCACTCGTCGGGCTCGGTCCACGCCCCGATCGCCGGGAAGTACCCGATGCGCTGCGCACTGACCGGATCGAACACATGCAGGGCACCATCGGTGCCCAGGATCACGGCCTCCCCTTCGGGGCCGCGGTCCAGGGAACGGAAGCTGTAGCTGGCCTCCAGCGGGATCACGCGCAACGAGCCCGTCGCGGTGTCGGTCAGCGTGAACCGTTGCGGCCGTTCGATGTCGGCTTCGGGCTCGGTCTTGTAGTCACCGAGAACGACCGGGGATTCCTCGCTGCCGGCCTGGTTTCCGATGCGGCCGTAGGGATCTGGGCTGGAGACCTTCTGAATGTCGTTGCCGCGCACGATGAGCAGGCCGTCCTCGCAGCCGAACGTCAGCACTCCGCCGGCCGCCGCCGCCTCGCCGTGCAGACCCGGGCACTCATCGGTCGCGGCGATCCGGGTTCCCGCCGCGTCGAGGGTCTCCAGGCCGGTGCGCCCGCGCTCGTCACCGACGCTGACGACCACGGTGCCGTCCTGTCGCGCCACCGCGACTCCGTGATGCGGACTTGTCGTCAGCACATTTTCGGCGTCCCCGTCGCCGTCGAGCAGCGCGTGCGGGTCAACCACGTCGACGGCCCCGGTGCCGTCGCTGAACAGGGTCAGCCGGTCGTCGTGCGCGACGACGTGGCCGGGCTCGTCACCGCCGAACCGCAGGTCGGTCAACGCGGGTTCGGCGGTGTAGTGGTGCCCGTGATCACCGTGCGCGTCCGTCCAGGTCCCCATGTCGAGCACCGCGAAGCCGTCGGCCTGGGAGACCAGGACGTGGCGTCCGTTGGCGGCGGCGTTGAGCCGGACGAACCCGTCCAGCGGGATGTCGGCGATCTGCTGCAGCGTGGCCGCGTCGAGAACCAGCACTCCCCCGTCATAGCTCAACGCCAGGCGCGGCGTCGGTGACGACTCCTCGGTCTGTGCGGCCGGAACGCGCGATTCGGACTGCTCGATGGGCGGCGCACTCTCCGGCGTGGCGCAGCCGGCACCGAGAAGGGCCGCGGACAGGACAGCGAACAGTCGGGTTGTCGTCATGGGCACGATCCAACACGTTAATGAAAATCATTGTCAAAAAGCGATACGTGCACCTGTCGGATCCGGAGACGACGAAGGCCCCGACTCCACGGAGCCGGGGCCTTCGATCGGAATTGTCAGGCGTTGCCTGCGAGCTTCTCCCGCAGGGCGGCGAGCTGAGCATCGCTGGCCAGCGAGCCACCCGTCGACTCCTCGGACCGCGACGATCCGTTGGCGACCGGCTTGGCGGCCTCGGCGGCCTCGGCAGCGGCGAACTTCTCCATCTGCGCGGTGTGCATCTTGTGGCGGCGCTCGGCCTCGGCGTACCGCGCCTCCCACTCGTCACGCTGCTTCTCGAAGCCTTCGAGCCACTCGTTGGTGTCGGCGTCGAAGCCCTCGGGGAAGATGTAGTTGCCCTGGTCGTCGTAGCTGTCGGCCATGCCGTACTTCCAGGCCTCGAACTCGTCGGAGTAGTCCTCGTTGGCCTGCTTGAGGCTCAGCGAGATCCGGCGACGCTCCAGGTCGATGTCGATGACCTTGACCATCGCGTCGTCGCCGACCTGGACCACCTGGTCGGGCACCTCGACGTGACGCTCGGACAGCTCCGAGATGTGCACCAGGCCTTCGATGCCCTCCTCGACGCGGACGAACGCACCGAACGGCACCAACTTGGTGACCTTGCCCGGAACGATCTGACCGATCGCGTGGGTGCGGGCGAAGTGACGCCACGGGTCTTCCTGGGTCGCCTTGAGCGACAACGAAACCCGCTCCCGATCCATGTCGACGTCGAGCACCTCGACGGTGACCTCGTCGCCCACCTGGACGACCTCGGACGGGTGGTCGATGTGCTTCCAGGACAGCTCGGAGACGTGCACCAGACCGTCGACACCGCCGAGATCGACGAACGCGCCGAAGTTGACGATCGAGGACACCACACCCTTGCGGATGGCGCCCTTGGTCAGCTGATTGAGGAACTCGCTGCGCACCTCGGACTGGGTCTGCTCCAGCCAGGCGCGGCGGGACAGCACCACGTTGTTGCGGTTCTTGTCGAGCTCGATGATCTTTGCCTCGATCTCCTTGCCGATGTACGGCTGCAGATCGCGGACGCGACGCATCTCCACCAGCGAGGCGGGCAGGAAGCCGCGCAGGCCGATGTCGAGGATCAGGCCGCCCTTGACGACCTCGATGACGGTGCCCTTGACGGCCTCGTCCTTTTCCTTGAGCTCTTCGATGGTGCCCCAGGCCCGCTCGTACTGAGCGCGCTTCTTGGACAGGATCAGGCGGCCTTCCTTGTCCTCCTTGGTGAGGACCAGAGCTTCGACCTCGTCGCCGACGGACACAACCTCATTGGGGTCGACGTCGTGCTTGATGGACAGCTCACGGGAAGGGATGACGCCTTCAGTCTTGTAACCGATGTCGAGCAGGACCTCGTCGCGGTCCACCTTGACGATGGTCCCTTCGACGATGTCGCCATCGTTGAAGTACTTGATGGTCTTGTCGATGGCGGCGAGGAAGTCTTCCGCGGAGCCGATGTCGTTGACGGCTACCTGCGGGGAAGTGACGGAGGGACTTGGCATGTGGTGGGTTGCTCCGGACAGGTTTAATCGTAGGGACAGATGAGTGTTTTGTTGGCGGCACCCGCGAATCGCACACACAGGTACACGTCGAGGCTACTCGACTGGGTCCATGCAGGACAAACCCGCCTCCCCTGACCCGCTACCCTGCTGTCGTGGCGTACGCCGGCGCTCCTGGGGGGCCTCACCGATTCCGTCATCTCGGAGCGCCGTTCGCGCGTCGAGTCCGCACGGTCGGCGCACCGTTGGGCCTGCTCATCGCGCTGGGCACCCTGGCGGGGCTGATCGTCATCCTGCTGACGCTGGCCAACCCGGTCGGGACCGCGATCGGGTTCGTGCTGTCCAGCCTGGCGATGGCCGTGGTGGTGCTGGCCTATCTGTGGCTGGACCGCTTCGAGCCTGAGCCACCGCGACTACTTCTGCTGGCGTTCATCTGGGGCACGTCGGTGGCGGTCGTCGTCTCGGCGCTCCTGCAGGTCTTTCTGGACGCGTGGCTCAATCCCGCGGTGGATCCCGACGCGACCGGCGTCAGCCCATTCACGCTGGTCATCGGCGCACCGGTGACCGAGGAGGCCGCCAAGGGACTGTTCCTGCTGCTGATGATGACCGGCGCCAGGCGCAACGAGATGAATTCGCTGACCGACTGCCTGGTGTACGCCGGGCTGGTCGGGGCCGGCTTCGCCTGGCTGGAAGACATTCTCTACATCGCCAACGGTGAGTCGCTGGCGGACTCTCTGGTGACCGCGGCGCTGCGGCTGGTCATGGCGCCGTTCGCGCATTCGCTGTTCACCACGCTGTTCGCGCTCGGCGTCTGGTTCGCGCTGCAGCGACGCAGCGGCGCCGGAAAGGCCGGCTGCATCCTGCTGGGTTACGCGGGGGCGGTCGCGCTGCATGCGATGTGGAATGGCTCGTCGCTGCTGGGCACCGGCGCGTACTTCGGGACGTACGTGTTCTGGATGATGCCGGTATTCGCACTTGCGATCGCCCTGGCGGTCAACAGCCGGCGTCGAGAGCAGCGCATCGTCACCGAGAAGCTCCCCGGGATGGTTTCCGCGGGCGTCGTCACGCCGAACGAGGCCACATGGTTGGGGTCGATGCGGACCCGCAAGCAGGCCGTCGCCGAGGCCACCCGCTTCGGCGGAAAGGAGGCCGGTAAGTCGGTCAAGCGGTTCGCCCACGAAGTCGCCGGACTGGCTTTCGTCCGCGATCGCATCGATCGCGGCTTCGGCGACGACCGGGTGACGACCCTGCTGTACGAGGACACCCATGCCGTGCATGCCGCCAGGTCGGCGTCCCCGGCGCTACAGCGGATGGCGGGTTTCCGAACCCACGCGCCGCAATGGCCTAGGTCTTCCTAGGTCTTGAAGTAGACGACCTGGTGGGTGGTGACCAGCAGGTCGCCCGACCTGCTCCAGATCTCGCCCGACTGGTCGAAGTAGCCGCGCGCGAACCGGTTCGCACGGGA